>NZ_JBQTCE010000006.1:76811-380407 GCF_052665095.1 Streptomyces sp. NEAU-174
CCCTCCCTATAGTCCTCGTAGACAACCCTCCACCCCGAGGCGGTGGGGGGGTTTTTTGTTTTTCCCCCCCCCCCCCCCCCCCCCGCGCCCATCCGTCCTCCTACGCTGAGCATCGTGGATCGACATCTTCCGCGTACTCCGCACGTCAGACGGCTGATCACCGTCAGCGGCCTGTTCGCGTTCGCTCTTACCTGGCTGGCGGACATCGCCGTGGTCACGAGCGCTTCCATGACGTCCGGAACCGCCTGGCTGCCCGTCGTGGCCACCGGCCCCCTGATCGCCCTGGCTGTCGCCGAGACCCCCTGGTCGCCGTCGCTGGGCACGTGCGTCGCCGTCGCGGTCTCACCGTCCTTGGCGCTGACCGCTTGGAGCCTGATCGCGCAGAGCACCATGGCGTGGTGGGGAGCACTGGAGACATTGGGCCTGCTGTGCATGGCCCTGCGCACCTCAGCCCAACCCGGCCGACCGGCCGCCGCGGTGGCGGAAACCGTCCTGATCAGCGTGACCGTACTTCTGCTTCCCCTGCGGGCCGGGTCGTGGCAGGCGTTCACCGGCGGCGGCTATGTGCTGACCGTCGCCCTCGCCATCTTCATCACGCTCGGCTATACCATCCGAGCCCTGGAAGCGCGGAGAGAGCGTACGGCCCGCGAGGTCCGCTACGGGGAGCGCCTCGCCCTGGCCCGCGATCTGCACGATCTCATCGCCCATCACATGACCGGCATCATCGTGCAGGCCAACGCCGCCTTGTCCATCCAGGCCGCCGCACCGGACAAGATCGAGCCTATTCTGCACAACATCGCCCGGACCGGTGCCGAGACCCTGGAATCCACGCGCCGTCTGGTCCGCGTCCTGCGCGAGGAGAGCAACACGTCATTGCGGCCCGGCGACTTGCTCACCGATCTCGGTGAACTCGTGTCCGCCCACTGCGCCGCCGCGTCGCCCGGCTCCGGGCCCACCGAAGCCGAGACGGCACGCCTCGAAGCGACAGCGGCAGCGCGGGTGGTCCGACTGAGCCCCGAAATGGAGACCTCCGCCCACCGCGTGGTCCAGGAAGCCCTGACCAACGTACGCCGCCACGCATCGAACGCGCACACCGTCGTCCGCCTGGATGCCGACACCGAGCGGCTGCGCGTGACCGTCACCAACACTCCACCTCACCGCAGGGCGCTCACGCCGGCCGGGGGCCGGGGCGGCTTCGGCCTGCTCGGGCTCCGAGAACGCGTCGAGGCCCTCGACGGCACCCTGCGCGCCGGGCCGCTGCCCGACGGCGGCTGGGAAGTCTCCGCCGCCCTCCCGCTCGCACCGTCATGACCCCGGGCCGAGCCCTGCCGGAGCCGGGCTCCGACGAAGCGACCTGGGCCGTCTCGACGCAGCCCAGCCCCGTGATGACAGGAACGGTCAGTGCACGAACCCCAGATTGACGTCGTCATCGCCGACGACCAGGAACTGGTACGGATGGGATTCAGCCTGATCCTTGGTGTGCAGCCAGGAATCACGGTGGTCGGTGAGGCGGCAGACGGTGTGGAGTGCATCGAACTCGCGCGTCGTCTGCGTCCCCGGGTCGTGCTGGTCGACATTCGTATGCCGCGGCTGGACGGGCTGGAGGTTGTGCGACAGCTGGCCGGTCCCGGCGTGGCCGACCCGATGAACGTCGTCGTGATCACCACATTCGACCAGGACGACTATGTGCGAACCGCACTGCGCAACGGCGCATGCGGTTTCCTGCTCAAGGACGCCTCTCCCGCCCTTCTGGTGGAAGCGGTCCAGGCGGCAGCGCGGGGAGACGCCCTCGTCTCCCCCGCGGTCACCGTGCGGCTCCTGCGGAAGCTGGAAGCGACGGAACGCGGGACGGCGCAGGCGCCCGCGGCGTCCGATGACGCCGGCCTCAGCGAACGGGAGCGGGACATCGTCCGGCTGGTGGCCGTGGGCCGCACGAACCAGGAGATCGGCAATGAGCTGTTCCTGTCGCTGTCGACGGTGAAAACATACCTGGCACGCATCCAGGCCAAGCTCAACGCCCGCAACCGGGTCGAGATAGCGGCCTGGGCCTGGGAACACGGAGCAGTCCGCAGAAGCCGATGAGACGGCCGGCGGCCGCCCGGGCCCTGAGGACGGCCCACGGCCGCAGCGGCCTGAAAGCAGGCTGCATCCTGCACAGCGAGCCCTTCCGAGGCGAGCTGCCACACGACCAGGTAAAACACCCACACTGGGGGGCACTTACAAAAAAGTAGGTACTTGTCCACGGGAAGGAACTGCATGTTCCCTCGGTTCTGGCGTAGGCAACCGGCCTAGCCGTCAAGCCCCGTCCCGACTCCGGGCGCACGAGCCTTGGAAACGTCGTCCTACTTCGAGGAGCATTCACGTGCCTGCCAGCAGCGCTGCCACCGACCGCGCGGCTCAGACCCTGTCCCGCCCGTTCACCCTGCGCGGGCTCACCGTCCCGAACCGGATCGTCATGGCGCCGATGACGCGCGACTTCTCGCCGGGCGGCGTCCCCGGTGCCGATGTGGCGCGGTACTACGCGCGCCGGGCGGCCGGCGGGGTCGGGCTGATCGTCACCGAGGGAACGTACATCCGTCACGACGCGGCGGGGGACAGCGTCACGGCGCCGCTGTTCCACGGCGAGGACGCCCTGGCGGGCTGGAAGAACGTGGTGGCGGAGGTGCACCGCGCGGGCGGCCGGATCTTGGCGCAGATCTGCCACGTCGGGGTGCAGCGCCCCGAGGGCGCGGGCCCGTTCCCCGACGCCCCGACGGTCGGCCCGTCGGGTATCGGGCTGGACGGCGCCCCGGCCGGTAAGGCCATGACCCAGGACGACCTGGACGCGGTGATCGCCGCCTTCGCCGAGGCCGCCGCCGCGGCCGAGCGCACCGGCTTCGACGGCGTCGAAGTGCACGGCGCCCATGGCCTTCTGATCGACCAGTTCCTGTGGGAGCGCACCAACCGCCGCACCGACGGCTACGGCGGTGACCCGGTCGCCCGTACCCGGTTCGCCGCCGAGATCGTGGCCGCCTGCCGGAAGGCCGTCTCCGCCGACTTCCCGATCGTCTTCCGCACCTCGCAGTGGAAGGTGGGCAACTACGACGCGCGGCTGGCCACCACCCCGCAGGAGCTGGAGGCGGTCCTCATCCCGCTCGCGGAGGCCGGGGTGGACGCCTTCCACTCCTCCACCCGCCGGTACTGGGTGCCGGAGTTCGAGGACTCGGACCTGAATCTCGCGGGCTGGACCAAGAAGCTCACCGGCAAGCCCACCATCAGCGTCGGCTCCGTCGGCCTGGACAAGGCGTTCAAGCCGGGGTTCGAGAGCGGGAGCCGGACCGGGGTGGCGGGCATCCAGAACCTGCTGGACCGGCTGGAGCGGGACGAGTTCGACTTGATCGCGGTCGGCCGGGCCCTGATCGCCGACCCGGAGTGGGCTCGCAAGGTCCTCACCGGGGACACGGAGGCGCTGATCCCGTTCACCGTCGACCAGGTCGCCACCCTGCACTGACGCCGAAGCGGATTGATGTAGGTGGCGGACGGAAGGATATGTCCAGATGACTGAGCGTGGGTTCTACTGCGGATTGGACGCCGCACTGTCCGTCGTCGGGGGCAGGTGGAAGTTTCTGGTGCTGTGGCAGCTCGCCATGCACGGTCCCCAGCGGTTCGGCCAGCTGCGCCGCCTTGTCGACGGCGTTACCGAGAAAGTGCTGATCGGTGCGCTCAAAGACCTTGAGGCAGACCGCATTGTCGTCCGCAAGGACTTCCAGGAGCTTCCCCCTCACGTCGAATACTCCCTGACGCCGTACGGCTCCAGCCTGGCTGAAGCGCTGCGCCCGCTGTGCGAATGGGGATACGCCCACATGGATCGGATCGGGGCGTTGGTGAGCCAACCCGTCAGATCCTGATCGATGGATAACGTTGTCCGCCTCTCCCCAGTTGAGGGTGAGGCGGATCACGTCTGGCGGAGGCCAGGTGGTCGCGGCTCGTGCGAATGGGTGCCGAGGGTGGGACGACCTGTCGTTTCACGAGACCCGAAGCATCAGCCTGATCCATTGCGTGAAATGTGTGTACAGATGTTAACGCGGTGTTTCCGAGGGAAGTTTGCGCCGCACCGCCGGGCAATGGTTACGATCACGGCATGGTTACGGCTTGGTTGCGCTCGGGCATGCCGCGGCCCCGCTCCGCGGGGCCGTTGCGTCTGCTGTGGCTGGCCGTGCTGGTGCTCGGCGTCCTGGTCACGCACGGCGCGAGCGCGGAGAGCGCCCAGGGGCACGCAGGGGTCGGTGCAACCGCGCCCGCACACGCGTCCGCCGTGATGCAGGAAGGTCACACGAGCGGGTCCGGAGGGGGCGGCGCTGTCGCGAGCGCGTCGCCTGACGCTGCGGCAGCCGACGGCCAGCACGAGGGTGACGGCCCGCCCCACCCGGCTGAAGGCTGCGTCTCCGGCCAGCCCCAGCAGGACCTGTATCTGGCCGCTCCAAGTCTGTCCACACGGGGCCGTGTGCCAACGACGCACCCGTTTGCATGGGGGAAGCCCGACCCCTTCCGGTCGAAGCCGACCGTTCCTTCGCTGACGGATTCGGGAGTCTCCATGGTGCAGCAGGTCTAGATTCCGGCGTCCCCGACTGGCCGCCACTCTCCCGAGAGATGACAGCCCGCCCTGCGGGACGGGTCGGCCACATGGGGTCAAATCCCGGCTCCCTGGACGTCCGTGGCCACGCTTCCTCGCGTTGAACGGACCGCTCCTCGGCGCCTGCCTGCTCGGATGCCTGCTGATCCCGATCCGCCGCTCACCCCACGCCGTGGGAGCGGCGGCCGCTCCCCGGAGGAACCGTGCCGTTACGCCCCCTTTCTCGCGCTCACATCAGCCGCCCGGCTACCAGGACTCGGCTGCTGCGGCTGCTGGTCCTCGTCCTCGGAGTCTTGCTGCTGTGGGCGCTCGGCTGTTCTGCCTCGCACGCTGACGACAACCACACGCAGGGCCGGCCCTCGGCCTCGGCCGATCTCCCCCCGCTCGCGTCGGCGGCCACCGAGCGTGCGATGCCCCACGGACCGCATCCACACTCCGGTGCGCATTGCGCGCCGCACGTGGTCAGCCAAGCCCCGCCGCAGGCCCGGCAGTTGTTCACGGACACCGCGGCCCCGGCCGTCCTCGCCGGAGCGGCGGCGGGAGTGACCGCCGCCGTGACCGGTCGGCAGTGGGTCGCTCGACACGGAGGAAGCAGACCCCGGATACGGCGTTCAGGACGCACCACTCTTACCGTCGTCTGCCGGTGGCGGATCTAGACGGGCCTTCGCGGCCATCGACACGGGCCGCGCGTGCTGCCACCAGGTCATCGAGGCGGATGCCTCTTCCTGGACCGGACGGCGCGCCCGACGAAACCCCGTCACACCACCGATGAGAGCGGAAGATGAACCCGCAGACCACAACCGAGATCACACTTCCCGCCCGCTCGGCCCTGTCCGGGCTCGTGGGCAACACCCCGGTTCTCCGGATCTCCGATCCCCTCACCCCCGCTGACCGGGGGTTCTGGGCGAAGCTGGAGGGTTTCAACCCCGGCGGGATCAAGGACCGGCCCGGCCTGTACATGGTCGAGCGGGCCCGCGCCCGTGGTGATCTGCGCCCCGGCGCCAGGATCATCGAATCCACCAGCGGCACCCTCGGCCTGGGACTGGCTCTGGCCGGCATGGTCTACCGCCACCCCGTCACCCTGGTCACCGACCCAGGGTTGGAGCGGTCCATGACCCAGCTGCTGACCACCTACGGAGCCCAGGTCGACGTCGTCTCCGAACCCCACCCCACCGGCGGCTGGCAGCAGGCGCGGCGCGAGCGAGTGGCTCAGCTCATGGCGCAGCACCCCGGCTCGTGGTGCCCCGACCAGTACAACAATCCCGACAACACCACCGCCTACACCCCGCTCGCGCTGGAGCTGGCCTCCGAACTGGGCCATATCGACGTGCTGGTGTGCAGCGTGGGTACCGGCGGCCACTCCGCTGGCGTCTCCCGAGCGTTGCAGGCCCTGTACCCGGAGCTGAAGCTCGTCGGCGTCGACACCATCGGGTCGACCATCTTCGGGCAGCCGGCCCGCACCCGGCTGATGCGCGGCCTGGGTTCAAGCATCTACCCCCGCAACGTCGCCTACGACAATTTCAGCGAGGTGCACTGGGTGGCACCGGCCGAAGCGGTGTGGACCTGCCGCCGGCTCGCCACCTCCCACTACGCCACCGGCGGCTGGAGCGTCGGCGCGGTCGCCCTGGTGGCGGGCTGGCTGGCCCGTACCCTGCCCGCGGACACGAAGATCGCGGCCATCTTCCCCGACGGCCCGCAACGCTATCTCGGCACGGTCTACGACGACGACTACTGCGCCGCCCACGGTCTGCTCGACTCCCCGCCGCCCGTCGAACCGGAGACGATCGGCCGCCTGGACGAAAAGGAAGTCAGCCGCTGGACCCGGTGCACCACCGTGGTCGACCCGCTCACCCTGTCCGACCCGGCGCAGGTGCACGACGCCGCAGAGCTCCCCGGGTTCGACACCCAGGAGGAGGGAGACCGGTGATGGACCGGCAGTCACGTTCCGGGGGAACCTGGGCGCAGATGCGCTCCTACCCGCGCAGCGTCCAGTTGCTGATGGTGAACCAGTTCTCCATCAACCTCGGCTTCTACATGCTGATGCCGTACTTGGCCGCGCACCTGTCCGGCACGGTCGGGCTGGCCGGCTGGGCCGTCGGGCTCGTGCTCGGCATACGCAACTTCAGCCAGCAGGGGATGTTCCTGGTCGGCGGAACCCTGGCCGACCGGCTCGGCTACAAGCCGCTGATCATCGCCGGGCTGATGCTCCGCATCGTCGGCTTCGCGACCCTCGGTCTGGTGGACGCGCTGCCCGCGCTGCTCGCCGCATCCGCGGCGACCGGGCTGGCGGGCGCCCTGTTCAACCCGGCGGTGAGGGCCTATCTGGCGGCGGACGCCGGGGAGCGCAGGGTCGAAGCGTTCGGGCTGTTCAACATCTTCTACCAGGCCGGCATCCTGCTCGGCCCCCTCGTCGGCATGGTGCTCACCGGTGTCGACTTCCGCGTCGCCTGCCTGGTGTCGGCCGGGATCTTCGCGCTGCTGAGCATCGTGCAGCTCCGCAGTCTCCCCGCCCGCCGCGCACATGACGCACCGACCACCAAGGGAAGCGGCCAACAGGACGGCGTGCTGTCCCAGTGGCGCACCATCGTGGCCAACCGGCCGTTCCTGCTGTTCTCGGTCGCCATGATCGGCTTCTATGTCATGCAGTTCCAGGTCTATCTCGCCCTGCCGCTGGAAGTGCGGCGCCTGGGCGGCGACGGAACGTCCGGGACAGCGGCGGTGGCGATGCTCTTCGCTGTCTCGGGCTTGAGCACGATCCTCTTCCAGACCAAGGTGACCGCGTGGTGCAAGGCCCGCATGGAGCCGGGCCGGGCCCTTGCCTGGGGCCTGCTCACCATGGGCGTGGCGTTCGTGCCCCTGCTGGTACCGACGGCCGTGCCCGTGCCGGAGGGCGGCATGGGGCGGTGGCTGCTCGCGGCCGTACCGCCCGCGCTCTCCGCTCTGCTCCTGGCGGTGGGGACGATGATCGCCTACCCGTTCGAGATGGACACCATCGTCCGGCTCTCCGGTGACCGCCTGGTCGCCACCCACTACGGGCTCTACAACACCATCTGCGGCGTCGGCATCACGCTCGGGAACCTGCTGACCGGGGCCTCTCTGGACGCCGCCCGCGCGGCCGGCGTCTCCGCGCTCCCGTGGATCGCGTTCTGCGCACTCGGCCTGGCCTGTGCCGCCGCCCTGTACGGACTGCACCGCACCGGCCGCCTCGCGCCGCCGGTGCGCGAGACACAGCCCGAGTCGGTGTCTGCCTGACCCATGGTCCCGCGGCAGGGGGGACGAGCTTTCCTTCGTCCTCCCTGTCGGCCATGCGCCGGAACTGGCACCGTATGCGGCCGCCGGGGCGGCCGTTCCTCAACGAACCAGTAGGGATGGAAATCCACCGTGAGCTCGAAACCTGTCGTACTCCTGGCTGAAAAGCTGTCGCCCGCCACTGTCGGCGCCCTGGGCCCGGACTTCGAGATCCGGCTCTGCGATGGCGCCGATCGAGCCGAACTCCTCCCCGCGATCGCGGATGTGGACGCGATCCTGGTGCGAAGCGCGACCAAGGTCGACGCGGAGGCCATCGCCGCCGCCAAGAAGCTGAAGGTCGTCGCCCGCGCCGGGGTCGGCCTCGACAACGTCGACGTCTCCGCCGCCACCAAGGCCGGCGTCATGGTCGTCAACGCCCCCACATCCAACATCGTCACCGCCGCCGAGCTCGCCTGTGGCCTGCTCCTCGCCACCGCGCGGAACATTCCGCAGGCCAATGCCGCACTGAAGAACGGCGAGTGGAAGCGCAGCAAGTACACCGGCGTCGAACTGAGCGAGAAGACCCTCGGTGTGGTCGGCCTCGGCCGCATCGGCGTGCTGGTCGCCCAGCGGATGTCCGCCTTCGGGATGAAGGTCGTCGCCTACGACCCGTACGTTCAGCCCGCGCGCGCCGCGCAGCTGGGCGTCAAGCTCCTCTCGCTCGATGAGCTGCTGGAGGTCTCCGACTTCATCACGGTCCACCTTCCGAAGACGCCCGAGACCGTCGGTCTGATCGGCGACGAGGCACTGCACAAGGTCAAGCCGGAGGTGCGGATCGTCAACGCCGCGCGCGGCGGGATCGTCGACGAGCAGGCACTGTCCAGCGCGCTCAAGGAGGGCCGCGTCGCCGCCGCGGGACTGGACGTCTTCGCCCAGGAGCCG
This sequence comes from Streptomyces sp. NEAU-174, assembly GCF_052665095.1. Classification (NCBI taxonomy): domain Bacteria; kingdom Bacillati; phylum Actinomycetota; class Actinomycetes; order Kitasatosporales; family Streptomycetaceae; genus Streptomyces; species Streptomyces sp. NEAU-174. The sequence goes on from NZ_JBQTCE010000006.1 coordinate 85,594, forward strand.
TGCACCGACTCCCCGCTCTTCGAGTTCGACAACGTCGTGGCCACCCCGCACCTGGGCGCCTCGACCGATGAGGCCCAGGAGAAGGCGGGCATCGCCGTCGCCGAGTCGGTGCGGCTGGCGCTCGCGGGAGAGCTGGTCCCGGACGCGGTCAACGTCGAGGGCGGTGTCATCGCCGAGGACGTCCGCCCCTGCGTGCCGCTCGCCGAGAACCTCGGCCGGATCTTCACCGCCCTGGCCGGCGAGGTCGCGGTCCGGCTCGATGTCGAGGTCTACGGCGACATCACCCGGCACAACGTCAAGGTGCTGGAACTCTCCGCACTCAAGGGCGTCTTCGAGAACGTCGTCGACCAGGCGGTTTCCTACGTCAACGCACCACTGCTCGCACAGGAACGCAGGGTCGACGTGCGCCACACCACCAGCTCGACGTCCCCCGACCACCACCATGTGGTGACCGTCCGTGGCACCCTGAACAGCGGTGAGCAGGTCGCGGTCTCCGGCACGCTGGCCGGCCCCAGGAACATCCAGAAGATCGTGTCGGTGGGTCAGCACACCATCGACCTCGCGGTCAGCGACCACATGGTCTTCCTGCGGTACAAGGACCGGCCCGGCATCGTCGGCACCGTCGGCCACGTACTCGGCGAGTCGGGCCTGAACATCGCCGGCATGCAGGTCTCCCGGTCCGTGCCGGGCGGTGAGGCGCTCGCCGTCCTGAACGTCGACAGCGACGTCCCCGCCGACGTACTCAACGAAATCGCCCAGGAGACCGACGCCACCTTCGCCCGCTCGGTCACCCTCGGCTGACCCCATATCAAGATCGCAGGGCCCGGGCCGCTCACCGCTTCGGCGGTGGGCGGCCCGAGGCCGCACGCGCCGACATGGCGTTTCGCCGAGGGGTCAGTGGCCGCCGCTCGCTTCGACGGCGAGGCGCTTGGTGAACGTCTTGCCGCCGTCCTTCGACTCGTAGACGCCGCTCTGTGTCGCGGCCAGGACGTGCTGGGCGTCGACGGCGGTGAGCGCCTGAGGCTGTCCGCCAGGGACGGTGGCGAGCCTCTTCCAGGTGGCGCCGCCGTCGGTGCTGCGGCTCAGCCTGCCGGAGGTGTCGATGCCGTAGAGGGCGTTCTTGGCCTTCCAGGAGAGGAAGGCCATCACTGGCTGCTTGCCCTCGGCGAAGGTCTTGCCGCCGTCCGTACTGCGGGCGACTCCTTCCGCGGTGGTGGCGAGCACGAGGTCGGCGTCATCCGGGTTGACCGCGATGTCGAGCGCTTGGAGGGTCGCTCGGTCCTTCCAGGTGGTGCCGTCCTTGCTGGTGCGGAGCAGGCCGCCTGTGGAGTCGTAGCCGTAGACGGTGCCGTGTGCGTAGTCCAGCGCGTGGAAGTCGGACTCCCCCGAGAGGGAGAGCGACCTCCAGCTCCTGCCCGCGTCGGTGCTCTTGATCAGTCCCTTGTTGCCGGGACCGTCCGCTCCGGAGGCAGGGTGGCCGCTGGCGTAAAAGGTCTTGCCCTGGGCCACCGTGAAGCCCATGAAGTCGTCCTTGCTGTCGCCCACCAGCTTGGGATTGCCCTTGGGGCCGGGGGTGTAGATGCCTTCGTGGGTCGCGACGTACAGGCGCTGGTCGGACGGGTCCAGCCCGAGTCCGTGGATGTGGCTGACGGTCGTGACGGCATCGGACGAGTCCGTGTCGCCGTCTCCGCTGGAGCAGGCGGCCAGTGTGAGGCCGAGGGCGACGGCGGTGGCCGCCTGGACAGCGCGGTGCGTCTTCATGGGTCCTCGTTGCATGGTGGGGGCGGGCCGGGACATGACCGGGCGCGGCCCGAGTAAGGAGTGTGTGGGCGTGACCGCCCCGGGCTCACCGGAGTGACCGGCTGAGCCCGGAACGGTCAGCGGGTGATCGGATCAGAGCTTGTCGAGCATGCCCTGGAGCTGCTTGACCTCGGCGGTCTGGGTCTTCACCACATCGTCGGCGAGCTTCTTCGCCGTGGCGTTCTTCCCGTTCTTCTGCTCGTCCTTGGCCATGTCGATCGCCCCGTTGTGGTGGCCGATCATCATCTGCGCGAACATCTTGTCGAAGTCCGCGCCCTTGGCGGCCTTCAGCTCCTTCATGTCCTTGTCGGACATCATCCCGGGCATGCCCGAGTCGTCAGAGCTGCCGGAACCGTGATCCATACCGGGCATGCTGCTGTCGGAGCCGTGGTCCATGCCGGGCATGCTGCTGCCCGACTCGGGCTTGCCCCATGCCTTGAGCCAGGACTTCATCTTCTTGATCTCGGGATCCTGAGCCTTCTCGATGTCCCCGGCGAGGGTCTTGATCTTGGCGTCCTCCGCCTGCTCGTCGGCGAGCTTGGACATCTCGACGGCCTGCTCGTGGTGGGGGATCATCATCTGCGCGAATTTCACGTCCGCGTCGTTGAACGTGCCCGGCGCGGGGTTCTCCCCGGTGGTCGCGCTCGCCGAGGCGGAGGTCTTGCTCTTGCTCCCGTGGTCCATGCCGCTCATGTCGTCGTCGTTGCCACAGGCGGCGAGGACCAGGCCTGCGGCGGCGACGGTGCTGACGAGAGCGATGCGGCGGGCGCGCGGACGCAGCGTGCTGCGCTTGATGGCGGTCATGTCGAAAACCTCGTGTTGTCTGTTCTGCGGAAAGCCTGTCGAACGGGGTACGCGGGCAGCGCGAGCCGCCCGCGGTGGCGTTCGGCCTAGATCCGCAGGACTGACAGTTGAGCGAGGTCAGGTGGTCTGAGCGGAGGGGGGTTGGGGCGCAGGACCGCCACGGCGGCATCGCGAAGCCGTGCCGGCCAGTCCGTCCCGCGGCTCAGAACCGCCCGGAGAAGACTGGCGAGAATCCACGTGCCGAGCACGGCCACGCACAGCGAGGCCATGTCCATCCCCATGGCCGGGGAGTGGGAAGACGTCTTGCCGTCCTGATGCGGGTCCGACGTGTGCGAGGAGACGACAACGCCCTGCGGCGAGGACATGCCGCCGCCTGGGTGGGCGGTCGTGGCCGATGCGTGAGCCGCTCCCATGCTCGTGTCGGCGGCGCTGTCGGGATGGCCCATCGAGTGCATCACGAAAACGCCCATCGCGAGCACGACGACGAGCAGGAGGTGCCCGAGGGCGCCTCCCATTCGTGCGCATCGGCTCACATGCATGTTCGTGGCTCCATCCGTGGTCGCTTCGCCGTCCGACACTACCGAAGCGGACCGGATCATGCCGTGTGGTTCGGGCGTAGGAACAGCCTACTAAGTAGTTTAATAGCAATGGTAACGGCAGAGAGGCGGGCGCCTGCGTACGTGGACGCCACATCAGGGGGTGACGGCGGTGGCCGTGCCGGCCGCGCCTTCTCGCCAAGGCCTCGCAGGGCTCCAGGAGGACCAAGGTTCCGCCCGTGATGCTCGAGTGGAGCCTTCGTGTGGGGCGGGTCAGGCAGTGGGCCGCTCCCGCCGTGGCGGGTGTGGCTTTGCGGGTGCGGCGGCTCACTGGTCGTTCCCGGTGCGGGCGCGGCGCCAGGCGGTATCGGCCAGCAGGCACAGTCCGTTGAGGCCGACGATGACGGTGGAGCCCTCGTGGCCGGCGACGCCGAGCGGCAGCGGCAGGGTGCCGACCAGGTCCCAGATGACCAGGCCGGTGATGAACACCGAGGCGATCACCAGGTTCTGCATGACCAGCTTGCGGGCCCGGCGGGAGAGGGCCACAACGGTGGGGATGGTGGCCAGCTCGTCGCGCACGACGACGGCGTCGGCGGTCTCCAGGGCGAGGTCGGAGCCTGCGTGGCCCATGGCGATGCCGGTGTGGGCGGCAGCCAGGGCGGGGGCGTCGTTGACACCGTCGCCGACCACGAGCACCTTGCGTCCGGCCTGCTCCAGTTCGTTGACGCTCGCCACCTTGTCCTGGGGTAGGAGACCGGCGCGGACGTCGGTGATGCCGACCTCGCCGGCGAGGCGGGCGGCGGCGCGCGGGTTGTCACCGGTGACCAGCACGGGCGTGCTGCCGGTGAGCGTGGTCAGGGCGGTGACGGTGGCGGCGGCTTCCTCACGGAGCCGGTCGGCGATGCCGAGCACCCCGGCCGGGGCGCCGTCCACCTGGACCAGGACAGCGGTACGGCCCTCCTCTTCCAGTTGCCCGGCCACCACAGCGGTGGCGTCGGTGCCACGGCCGTCCAGCAGCCGGGCGGGGCTGCCGACCGCGACCGCGCGGCCGTCGACGGTGGCCGTCACGCCGGTACCGGGCGCTGAGGTGAAGTCCTCCACCACGGGGACGTCCAGGCCGCGGGTGCGGGCGGCGTCCACGACGGCCCGCGCGAGGGGGTGCTCGCTGGGGTGCTCGGCGGCGGCCGCGAGCCGCAGCAGCGCATCCTCGTCCAGGCCGGAGGCGGACAGCGGGCGCACGTCGGTGACGTAGGGGGTGCCTTCGGTCAGGGTGCCCGTCTTGTCCAGTGCGACGGCGTCGACCTGCCCGAGCTGTTCCATGACCACGGCGGACTTGACCAGCACGCCGTGGCGTCCGGCGTTGGCGATCGCGGACAGCAGCGGCGGCATGGTGGCCAGCACCACCGCGCACGGCGAGGCGACGATCATGAACGTCATCGCCCGCAGCAGGGTGGGCTGCAACGCTGCGCCGAAGAGCAGGGGCAGGACGAAGAGGGCCACCGTGGCGGCCACCATGCCGATGGAGTACCGCTGTTCCACCTTCTCGATGAACAGCTGGGTCGGCGCCTTGGTCTCGGAGGCTTCTTCGACCATCTTCACGATGCGGGCGATGACCGAGTCGGCGGGGTCGCGCTCGGTCTTCACCCGCAGCGCGCCGGTGCCGTTGAGAGTCCCGGCGAACACCTCGTCCCCGACTTCCTTCGCCACCGGCAGCGGCTCGCCGGTGATGGTGGCCTGGTCCACCTCGCCGGCGCCGTCCAGGACGCGGCCGTCGGCGCCGATGCGCTCGCCGGGCCGGACCAGGATGGTGTCGCCGACCGTCAGCTGTTCGGTGGCCACCGTCTGCTCGCTGCCGTCGTCGGCCAGGCGGGTCGCGGTCGTGGGGGCCAGGTCCAGCAGGCCGCGCACCGAATCCGCGGTCCGGGCGGTGGCGATGGCCTCCAGGGCACCGGAGGTGGCGAAGATGACGATCAGCAGCGCGCCGTCGAGGACCTGCCCGATGGCGGCGGCGCCGATCGCGGCGACGACCATCAGCAGGTCCACATCCAACCTCTTGTCCTTCAGGGCCTGAAGGCCCGCCCAGCCGGGCTCCCAGCCACCGGTGATGTAGGTGAGCGTGTACAGCGGGCCCCACGCCCACGCTGGGGCGCCGAGCAGCTGAAGCGGCAGTGCGATCAGGAACAGCACCAGAGCCGCGAACGCCCAGCGGGCCTCGGGCAGCGCGAAGATCCGTGTGCGGCGCCGGGGCGTTACCGCGTCACGGACAGCCGGTGGGGCCGCCGGACGGGTCAGGGGCGAAGACATGCGGTGGTGATCCTTACGCGCACGGGGGTCGATTCGGTCCAACTCCACCACCATACAGGAACACATGAACACACCTTCATGTATACATTCGGCTACCCTGGGCCCATGGGTCATGGAGCCGCACCGTCTGCCAGCAGCGTCCCGCGCACGCGCCTGAACGCGGACGACGCCGCGAAGGTCGCCACCACGCTGCAAGCGCTGGCGACACCCTCCCGTCTGCTGATCCTCGCCCGGCTGCGCGAGGGGGCGCTGCCCGCCACCGAGCTGGCCGCCGAGGTCGGCATGGAGCAGTCCGCCTGTTCCCACCAGCTCCGCCTGCTGCGCAACCTCGGCCTGGTCACCGGCACCCGCAAGGGCCGGTCCGTGGTCTACGCCCTGTACGACCACCACGTCGCCGAACTCCTCGACCAGGCCCTGTACCACGTCGAACACCTACGGCTCGGCATCACCGACACCCCGGCCACGGCCACCGAGGACACCGGCGCTCTCAGTCTGTAGTCGCAGGAGCCTTTGGAGCGCAGCGCCTCGCGTCCGCCCTTCCTCCAGGTGCGGCGCCACTGGTAAACCGATCAAGGGCCCGGACATGGCCCAGCGACGGGCTCCGGCGCCGAGGCAGTCGACAATGTGACGGCCTGGAATAATGTCGGCGCGTGACCGAGGACAACCGCACCATGCGTTACCCGCACCCGGCGATCACCCCTGGGGAGTTCGAGGAATTCGTCGCGGGGGAACTGCTGGGCGCGGCGGGGTCGGAGGTGGACGACCTCGTGGTCACCGTGCGCGAGAAAATCGTTGGCGCCGATGGTACGTACGACTTCGACGCGACCGTCCGGTACCGGTTCGCGGGAATGGCCTTTCTGGTGGTCGTCGAGGCCAAGCTGCACCGGAATCCGATCAAGCGTGAACTCGTCCAGGTGCTTCACCAGAAGATCCACAGCGTCGGCGCGCATAAGGGTGTAATGGTCGCCACTTCGCCGTACCAGAGCGGTGCGGTCGAGTTCGCGGCAGCGCATGGTATTGCTTTGGTGACGGTCACGGAGAGCCGCTTCGTGTTCACGACCAGGGACACCGCGACCGCGCGCCCCACGTTCGTGGCGCCTTGCAGCGGTGGGGCGGGCTCGCGGGACCTGGTGCTATCCGCCGACGACGATGATCATGCGGCTTGTGTCGCGACGTTCCTGTTGGGACGGCCTGCCTGACACCCTCCGGCTACGTGCCGACGTGGATGTGCGACGCCCACGCCGATGGGTCATCCGGCCATCGGTCGCGCATTCGGCGGGTCGCGCTGTGGACCGCCTCGGCAACGCCCGCGCCGTCGGCGATCGCCGAGTAGACCAGGTCGGCGACGTCCACCGCCTGCCAGTCGCCGATCCGCCACAGCGTGCCGATCACGTGCCGGTAGCCGGCGAGTTGGAAGGCGGAGGCCACGTGGATCGCCTCGTCGGCCAGCCAACCGCTGGGACGCGCGGTGGAGCACGCGGACAGGAACGCCAGTTCGGCGTCATCCATCCGGAGCCTGGCCAGGTCCACCACGGTGAGCGGCCGGTTGTGGTGGTCGGCCAGCACCAGCCGCCCGGCCGACGGATCGGCCAGGTCGCTGTGCCCGTGGCAGGCGAAGTGTGCCCACCGGGCCCCGGTCAGCGCGTCGAGCACGGCGTCATGGGTGGCGGCCGTGCCAGTGCGCACGTCGACCTCGCCGGGGAAGTGCCGACGCAGCACCGCCGTCTCGGCTTCGGCACCCGACAGATCGGCGTATCCACCCGGCGTCTTCGGCATCGCCACCACGACCGCCCGACCGGCACGAGGCGGGGGCGAATCAGCCGCGCGCCGGGAATGGGCGAACGCCCGAAGCGTCGGGGTGACGGAGCACACCACCCGGTCCAGCACCGTGCGCGGCACGGCATCGGACGCCGTGTCGTGGTGGCCCGCGGCGTGCAGTGGCAGGAACGACAGCAGGCCCGACGGGCACCACCACAGCCGGGGCCAGGACTCGCCGCCGCGCGGCGTCCCGGTGATGCCCACGGCGTCGAGTACCGGACCGGCGACCGTGTCCCACAGCCAGCCGAGCGTGCGCGCCATCCGATCCTGGGCGGCGGCCCGGGTCCGCGCCGAGTTGGCGGTGGTGTCCTCGACCGCCCGGAGGAAGTCGCCGACCTCGGCCAGCACGGCGTCGGGCGTGAGCGTGGGCAGCGGCACGGCCGTGACCTCGCCGTCGGCGGGCAGGATCAGTGCGTAGGAGCCGTACCGGGACACACTGACGATCACTACCTGGCCCTCGTCCGGCGCGAGGTCAGCTACGGCCGGTGGGCGCAGGAAGCGGTCGAACCCGGGCAGCTTCCGGATGTCCGCGACGAGCCGATCGAACGACGTGGCCGTCGCACGTCGCGCCACCACATCGTCCGCAGGACCGTGGGAGTCGAGCTCCGCGCACAGCGCGGTGAACCGGCTGGCCGGCTCCGGGTGGCGCTCGGCCAGCGCGGTGAGGTCGGTGCGGCCGTCCAGCGCCTGGCTCAGCAGCAGGCCGCGGCCCTGCTCGAACAGCTCAACGGCCTGGGCGACCGACCCGGCCCGCACGCAGCACGCGGCGGCCTCCGACCCGATCTCGTGCGTGCCGTCGAGCAGGAACTCCTGGTCGCGGCGGGCGAGTTGGCGCGGAATGGTCCGGGCCAAGAGATCGACCGTCGCCTGGTATCCGGCCACGGCCTCCGCCCACCGGCCGGCCGCCGCGGCCAGGCTTCCCCACCGCGCCGCCGCCACCGCGCGGACCCGGGGCGGACCCATCTCGGCCGACGCCCCTTCCCGCGCCGCCGTGAGCGCACCGTCGAGGTCCGCATCGGCACCGGTCCGGGCGTGCCGGTCGCGCAGCGCCGCACTCAGGTTGGCCAGGTACGCGGGGCGGCCCGGGTGATCGGCGGGCGCCTCGGCCACCGCGGCGCGCGCGGCCGCCACCGCCGCGTCGAGGTCCGCCGGCCGGCCGCTGTGCTCGTACCACCCGCGCAGCACCAGGGCGTAATTCGACCACGCCGCCACCCGGGCCGGGTGACCGGGTGGATGCGCCTCGACCGCGGACCGGCCGGCCTCCACCGCCTCGTGCAGATCTGTCGCCTCGCCGCCGATCCCGAACCGCGCCTGCAACGCCCCGGCGAGGTTGGACAGGCGTGCCGCCCGGCCGGAGTGCTCGAGCGGGGTGGTGCGCACGGCCTCCCGGCAGACGTCGATCGCCTCGTCCAGGTCCTCGGGGTCGTGCACCGAATCGAAGCGGATCTGTAGGGCGGCGCCCAGGTTCGCCAGCATCAGCGCCCGGTCCGGGCTCGCGGCCTGCGCGGCGAGCGCCGCCCGCCGCAGCAGATCGACCGACTCGTCCAGGTCGGTCTGGCTGCCGGTATGCCGGAACCGGGCCAGCAGCGCGGCCCCGAGGTTGCCGAGGAACGCCGGAAGGTTCGGGGAATGCCGCGGTGCGGCGTCGAGCGCGCCCCGCCCGGCCTCGACTGCTTCGTCGATGTCCGCGAGCCGGTCGGTGCGCTCGAACAGGGTGCGGAGGGTGTCGCAAAGGCTCGCCAGGTAATTGGGGCGGTTGAAGTCGCCGACGGGTGTGGCGGCCACCGCGCTTCGGCCGAGCGCAGCCGCCTCCGTCAGGTCGTCGAGATCGCCGGTGTTCTTGTAGCACCGGCTCAGCGCGTTGGCGAGGTTGGCCTGCCGCCCGTCGAGCTCGGGATCCCCGGCCGGGGTCCCCGCCACCGCGGCGCGACCGTGCGCTATCGCGTCGGTGAGGTCCGATTCGTGTCCGAAGTGGACGAACCAGACCCGCAGCAGGTCGCAGAGGCCGGACAGGTGCGCGGCCCGTCCGGAATCGTCGACCGCCGTGGCGACCGCGTCCCGGCGCACCTGGATCGCCTCGTCCAGATCCGCCGGATCCCCGGCGCGTTCGAACCGGGCCAGCAGCAGCTCGCTCAGTTCGACCGCGTCCGGCCCATCGGGTGCGCTCGAGCCGATGCGCGCTTCCTCGATCCTCCGATCCAGCCCGGCCGCCTGGTCGCCGAACGCGGCCCTGGTCCGCAGCGCGAGGTCGAGATTGGACACTATCGCGGCGTGGTCGGGGTGATCGGGCCAGCCGGTGACCGCGGCCTGGCCGGCCTCGATGGCGGCGTCCAGGTCGGCCTCGCTCGCCAGGTGCTCGAACCGGGTCAGCAGGGCGTTGCCCAGGTTGGACAGGTAGATGGCGCGGGCGGGCTCGTCGGGTCGGCTTACCCCGACCGCCGCCCGGCAGAACTCGATCGACTCGGACAAGTCGGCCGGGAGTTTGACGCGTTCGAACCGGGTCAGCAGCGCGCTGCCCAGGTTGGTCAGGCATTGGGCGTAGTCGGGGTGGTCGGATCCGGCCACGGCGACGGCCCGCCGCAGCAGGTCGACGGACCGGTTCAGCGCGACCGCGTCGTCGTCGTTGTCCCGCGCTTCCCGGAACTGCGCCCGGCCGAGCTTGGCCAGCACCGCGGCCCCGTCCGGCTTGGCCGGCGGTTTGTCGTCCCACAGTTCGCCGATCAGCTCCGGAACGGCGCCGGCGCCCAACGGGTACAGCGGGGCGAGCAGGTCCAGCGCGATCATCAGCTCCGGTTCGCCGTCCACCGTGCCGCGGGCGGCGAACCGTGACCAGAACAGCCAGCCCGCGGTCTGCGCGACCTCGATGTCCTGGACCGGATCGGGCACCGAGCAGAGCAGGTCCACCACCTCGCCGATCGCGTCGGAGCCGAGCACGACCTCCGGCGTACGAGTAGTGGTGAACCGGTCGACCCGACCGCGGACCTGCCGGAGCCGGTGATCCCTCGTCGAACCCTGTGCAGGCCGCTCGTCGAGTTCCACCTCCGGGTCCGGATTCTGTTTCGAGCCGGTCTCCTCGGCAGGATCCTGGGCGGCCGGCTCGAGATCGGACCGGATCATCGAACGGACTGGATCGTCTTCCGCCAAGCCATCTCGTGCGCCGACGCCGGTGGCCGCGATGTCCGCCAGAGCATTCCGGGCATCCGAAAGTGCTTGCTGGTCTTCGGATTTGGTGAACGCGGTGCGCAGGGTGGCACTCAGGCCGGTCACGTAGCTGACCAGTTCCGGGTGGCCGTCAGGCACCTCGGTGACCGCGGCCCGACCGGCCGCAATGGCCTCGCGCAAAATGTCGAGATCACCGGTCCGCTTGAACAGCATGTGCAGGCTGATCCCGAGGTTGGACTGGAATCGGGCGTGCCACGGATGGTCGACCGGAATTGCCGCGAGCGCCTTTCGGTTGGCCGAAACGGCCTCGCCCAGCGTCCGCAGATCATCGGTCTCGTCGAACTGGGCCAGCAGCGAACTCCCGAGGCTGGACAGGCTCGCGGCCCGCATGGGATGGCCGTCGGGGATCGCCGCGACGGCACGACGACCGGCCGCAACGGCATCGTCCAATGCCTGCCGATCCCCGGAATGGTCGTACAGCGCGCGCAGCGTGTTCCCGAGGTTGGTCAGGCGGCTGGCCTGGCTGGGATGTCCGTCGGGGGTGGCGGCGTCGACCTGGCGGTGGGCGACGACCGCTTCGTGGAGCAGGTTCGCGTCCCCGGCGGCCTCGAACAGCTCCCGCAGGCTCACGCCGAGGTTGGCCAGGACAGCCTGCCGGGCAGGGTGGTCGGCGGGCAGGGAGGCCGACGCGGCGCGCCCGACGGCGACCGCCTCCGCCAGCGCAGCGCGGTCCCCGGTGTGCTCGTACAGCAACTGTAGCGTGCCGCCGAGGCTCGACATGCTCCCCGCCCGACCGGGATCATCCTCCGGCGTGCTCTCCAACGCCGCCCGGCCAACCGCGACCGCCTCGCGCAACATGGCGGTGTCGCCGCTCGCTTCGAACGCGACGCGCAGGGTGTTTCCCAGGTTGGACAGGCAGGTGGCCCGGTCGGGATCGCCGACCGGCATCGCGGCGACCGCATCCCGCCCGGCGGTGATCGCCTCGTCGATGGCCCGCGCATCCCCGGTGTACTCGTGCAGCATCTGGAGCACGACGCCTAGATTGGACAGGCGACCGGCTCGGATGGCTCCGTCCCCTGGGGTCGCGGCCACCGCGGACCGGGCCAGCTCCACCGACTTTCGCAGCACGCCGACGACCCCGGTGCGCTCGAACAGGGACCGCAGCGAAAGCCCGACCTCGCTGGCGTGTTCGGGGTACTCGGGATCGCGTTCGTCTATGACCTCGAGCAGGGTCAGGCCCGCGCTCACCGCCTCCTGCTGCACGTCCGCGTCGCCGGTCTCGTCGGCCAGCGCGGACGCCGCAGCATGCATGTTCGACAGGCACGGCCCGTACATCGGATGGTCCTCCGGAACGGCGGACAACGCCGTCCGGAACAGGTGAACAGCCTTCTCCAACGCCTCCAGGTCACCGTTGTGCAGGAACCGGTCGAACAATTCCGCGCCCTGGTCGGTACAGGCGGCCGGATCCACCCGCCCACCCTTGCGTTTGCGCTCCTTGGGGCGACGGGCCTGTTCGGCGTACAAGCTGCGCAATTGTTCCGGCACCGCATCTGGATCGGCCTGGTACACCGGCTGGTAGAGGATCGCAGCCATGCGCAGATCCTCGTCCCATTCATCGACCGGCAGCGCCTGAACCCGCAGCCAGTACAGCTCGCCGACGGCCCGCAGCACCTCCAGGTCGGGATCCTCGTCGGACCCGAGCAGCCGGGCCAGCAGGGCACCCGCCTCCTCCAACGCTTCCGGCGCCAGCACCCACCGCGAATGACCGGTCTCGATGGCGTGCGCGGTCCGCGCCCGCACGGCCGCGAGCAACTTCTCCCGCACGAACACCTCCGCCCGCCCCAACCGGCAGCAGTCTACCGAGACCGCCGATCAGTGCGGGTCTGGTCCGAAAAGGTGACGCGGCGCAGGGCGCGTTCGGGGTCGTGCCCGCCGCGTCCGTCAGGGGCGATGCTGTCCGTGCCTTGATCAGCGCCGACGAGGCCGAACGTGCCGTCCCCGGCCATCTTCGCCGCCCTGCCCCTCGCGGTGGCGCCGTTCCTGTCCTCCGTGCTCCTGGTTGGCTTGGCCCGTCAACGCCACCCTCAGCGAGTCCTGGGCCACCCCGATCGGCCGCCCTGGTCATCGCCCCCAGTGAAGGGCGCGCCGCCTGGCAAGGCAGGGACTGCGGCGGAAGACCCTGTGCATGAGAGCGGTGTGGCCGCGTCACACGTGGCCACACCGCCCGGGATCCGTTTGCTCGCTTGGTGTTCAGGCGACCGCGACCGCCCGCGGTTGCGCGGAGGTGGCGTCCTGGTGGTCCAGGGCGGCGAGGTAGCGTTCGGCGTCCAGTGCCGCGGCACAGCCGGTGCCGGAGGCGGTGATGGCTTGGCGGTAGGGGTGGTCGACGACGTCGCCGTCGGCGAAGCCGGGGAAGTTCTCGACCTCGGTGGCGGCCATCGGGGCGCGGCTTGCGGTGACCGCTCCTTCGAAGACGAGTGGCCTGAGGCTGGCGCGGGCGGTGTGGAGGGCGGCGGTGTATCCGGCGGGTCCGGAGCCGATGACGATGGCCTCGCGTGCGTCGGTGCTGTCGGGCACGGCGTTCAGACCTCCGGCTTGGTGTCGATCTCGGCGATCAGCGCCTCGATGCGGGTCTTGATCTCGTCGCGGATGGGGCGGACGGACTCCACGCCCTTGCCCGCGGGGTCCTCCAGGGCCCAGTCGAGGTACTTCTTGCCGGGAAAGATCGGGCAGGCGTCGCCGCAGCCCATGGTGATGACGTAATCGGAGGCCTGGACGGCCTCGGTGGTCAGGATCTTCGGCTGCTGGCCGGAGATGTCGATGCCGACTTCCAGCATGGCCTCGACGGCGGCCGGGTTGACCTGCTCGGCCGGGATAGACCCGGCGGAGCGGACCTCGACGCGGTCGCCCGCGAGGTGGGTGAGGAATCCGGCGGCCATCTGCGAGCGTCCGGCGTTGTGGACGCAGACGAACAGTACGGACGCGGCAGGGGTGGAGGACATCGGTTCATCCTTCGCGGGTCGGTTCAAGCGGGTGATGCGGACGGGGGAAGCTCAGGCGCCCGGGAGGGAGGTGAGCAGCTCGGTGATGTGGGCGTCGATCTCGTCGCGGATGGCCCGGACAGCGGTGATCGTGCCCCGTCCGGGTCGGCGACGGGCCAGTCCAGGTAGCGGCGGCCGGGCACGACCGGGCAGGCGTCGCCGCAGCCCATGGTGACCACGATGTCCGCGGCCTGGATCACCTCGTCGGTCAGCGGCTTGGGGGAAGCGTCTTCCAGCGCTACGCCCGGCATCGTGCAGCACCTGTGCCACTTCCGGTTCGACCTCGGCGGCCGGATCGGTTCCGGCGGAGGAAACGGTCACGCGTCCGCCCGCCCGGAGCCCCAGCAGGGCGGCGGCCATCTGGGAGCGTCCGGCGTTGTGGCTGCACACGAACAGCACCCGCGGCAGCGCCTTGTCCGTAATGGCCTGGGCGTGGGCGAGCGCGTCCAGCCGCTCGGCCGCCAGGCGCTCGTCGGGCAGGACAGAAGGTGGTGATGCGGTCATGAGAACCCTCTCAAAGGGGCTCCGCACGGTGCAGGTGGCGGATACGTCCTGGTGGCGGTCAGGCGCCGGGGCTGGTATCAGCCTCGACTGATGTGAAAGTATCAGCCCATGCTGACGTCAGTCGACACTGATCTGATCCGGGTGCTGGCCGACCCGATCAGGATGAAGATCGTGACCCTGCTCGCCCGCGAGACGCTGTGCACCACACACCTGGTGGAGGAGACCGGCGCCAAGCAGACCAACCTCTCCAACCATCTGCGGGTGCTGCGCGAGGCCGGGCTGGTGGAGACGGAGCCGTGCGGGCGGTTCACCTACTACCGGCTCCAGGCTGATGTCCTCGCCACTGTGGCCGGGCAGTTCACCGAGCTGGCCGAGACTGCCCGCGCCACCGCCGCCGCCGACATCAAGAGGGCCTGCCCGTGAGCACCACCGAAGAGACCGCCAACCGACCCGCGGAGGGCACCGCGGCCGGTGTCGTCGGCAAGCTCTCCGCCCTCGACCGTTTCCTGGCCGTGTGGATCCTGGCCGCTATGGCCCTGGGGCTGGGTCTGGGCCGGGCGATCCCCGGCCTGAACGACGCACTGTCCAAGGTCGAGATCGGCGGTATCTCCCTGCCGATCGCCGTCGGCCTGCTGGTCATGATGTATCCGGTGCTGGCCAAGGTCCGCTACGACAAGCTCGACGCCGTCACCGGCGACCGCAAGCTGATGGTCTCCTCGCTGGTCATCAACTGGGTCCTCGGCCCGGCCGTGATGTTCGTCCTCGCGTGGATTTTCCTGGCGGACCTGCCCGAGTACCGCACCGGGCTGATCGTCGTGGGGCTGGCCCGCTGCATCGCCATGGTCATCATCTGGAACGACCTGGCCTGCGGCGACCGCGAAGCCGCCGCCGTTCTGGTGGCCCTGAATTCGGTTTTCCAGGTCCTCGCGTTCGGTCTGCTGGGCTGGTTCTACCTGGACCTGCTGCCCGGCTGGCTCGGGCTGGGCGATGGCGAGCACCTGGACATCTCGATGTGGAAGATCGCGCTGAACGTCGTCATCTTCCTCGGCATCCCGCTGCTGGCCGGATTCCTCACCCGCCGCATCGGGGAGAACAAGCTCGGCCGCGAGCGGTACGAGATCGGCTTCCTGCCGAAGATCGGCCCGTTCGCCCTCTGCGGGCTGCTGTTCACGATCGTGATCCTCTTCGCCCTCCAGGGGAAGACGATCACCTCGCAGCCGCTGGACGTCGCCCGGATCGCCCTCCCGCTGCTGGTGTACTTCGCTCTGATGTGGTTCGGCACCTTCGCCCTCGGCAAGGCCATCGGCCTGGCCTACGACCGCACCGCCACCCTCGCCTTCACCGCCGCGGGCAACAACTTCGAACTGGCCATCGCGGTCGCCATCGCCACCTTCGGCGTCACCTCCGGCCAGGCCCTGTCCGGGGTTGTCGGTCCGCTCATCGAGGTTCCGGTGCTGGTGGCGCTGGTGTACGTATCGCTTGCCTGGCGACGGAAGTTCAGCGCACCTGCCACACCCTGATCACAGGCGCACCAGGACGCTGAAGGCCGCCAACTGCTCCAGCGCCTGGTGTTCCGGCAGCTCGGGCAGGCCGTCCTCGTGGCTGCTGGGATTGCGGATGCCCGTGTAACACCCCTCGGCGAAGGACATGGCGCCGCGGTGAAGGCTGCGGAAGGTATCGCTGCCGTCATTGGCCATGATCCGCAGCCGGGGCTGGCCAGGCTTGGGCGGGTCCTGGGAGAAGACGCTCTTGAAGAGGTTGGTCTCGCTCACATCGCGGCGTTGGACCTTGTTCTGGGTCTCGGCGTTGACCTTCTTGGCAGTCGCGGTGACCGCCTCGCGGAAGTGGCCGCTCTGCCACAGCGAGCGGGCCCCGTCCCACGCCCACGGGTGCATCGTGGCGGCGCTGATCTGGGGCGCATCATCACCGAGGTGTTCCCTGATCTCCGCGTCACGCACGAGGACGACATCGGCCCGCTGAACCGCCTCGCGATGTTGGCACCAGCGGTTCACACGCTCGTTGCTCTCGTCGGGGACTTCAGTGCGCCATCGCGGCAGCACGCGGTCCAGAATCTGCTCCACGACCTGCGCACTGGCGATGATCTCGTCCTGCGGACCGCGATTCGCACGGCTGCTGCGCAAGATAGTGGTCCCCGGAGGATCGGGCGGCCGATACAGCTCCGTCAGTTCCAGGAAACGCGGGCACTGCTCGCGAGCCCAGTCGATGTCGATGCTCATCCGGGCATCATCCACCCAGCCACCGACACCACATCGCCCCACAGCCGTGCATCCCCTTGCCACCGAATGCGCGGATCGGCATCAGAGAATGGCCGGGCTGCGCCGCTCGATGAGCAGCACGTCACGCCACGTGCCATGGTGGCGGCCGATGCGCTCACGGGTGCCGATGACTCGGAACCCGACTCGCCGGTGCACGGCGAGGCTGGCGGTGTTCTCGGGGAAGATGCCGGACTGGATGGTCCAGATCCCTGCCGCCTCGGTGGAGGCAATGAGTGCCTTGAGCAGCGCGGAAGCGACGCCCCGGCCACGGGCTGCCGGGTGAACGTAGACAGAGTGTTCGACCACGCCGGCGTATGCGCACCGGTCGGAGACCTTGGTGGCCGCGACCCAGCCGAGCACCGCCCCGTGTTCATCGAGGGCGGCGAAGCGGTGGTCGGGCAGTTTGGCCGCGTCGAAGGTGTCCCAGGCGGGCGCGGTGGTCTCGAAGGTGGCGTTGCCTTCGTCGATGCCCGCCTGGTAGATCGCCAGCACCTGCTCGGCGTGCTCCATCGCCAGCGGCACGATCAGCACGCTCGATGCTCTGCCCGTCATCGCTCCCCCTTGTGAAACGGGTTTCCGTCAGGCAGCGGCCGGCAGCGCGATCAGCTTCCTCAGGTGATGGGAGACCGTGGGCTGGGAGACGCCGACGTCTGAGATGTCGCACACGCACGCCTCCCCACCCGCATGCGAGGCGACCGCGGAGAACAACCGCACCCGGACCGGGTCACCGAGCGCCTTGAACATCCGCGCGGCCGTCTCGGCCTCCTCGGCGGTGAAAGGGCGCTCGGTCAGCGGCGGACAGCACGGCGCCACCGCCCGGCCGCCTTCCGTACCGAGCTGCGGCATCGCCTGCGCGTTCGACATGCGCCTATGTTGACATACATCAAACCAAGCGAGTCCACGGCCGATGGCCACGGGGCCAGGGCCGGGCCAGACAGGCGGCCAGGTGCCGGGCCATGCGGTCCGCGTCGCGACCGACCCCGTCCAGCCCCACGAACGCCAGGCCCGGATGTACGTGGGCAATTCTGTTGCGATGGCGGGGGTGCCCCTGTGGGTCCAAAACCCTCAAGGGGCGAGGTAGCCGAGGTCCGGTCGGTAGCCTGTGGCCAGCACAATGGTGTCGACCTCCTCTGACGGGCTACCGGCCACCGGAGCAGGGTCAGGCCCTGTCGGCGGCTCCGAGGCCGATGCCGGGCAGGAAACGCCCGGCGCGTGAGGTGTAGGCGGCGTAGGCGGCGCCGTGCGAGACCCTGAGGTAGGGCTCCTCCACTACACGGACCTGTAGTTGCACCGCGAGAACCAGTGCCGCGAGTGCCGTCACGGCGATCAGGTTGGGCACCATCAGGGCCAGTCCGGTCGCCGTGATGGTCATCGCGGTGAAGACCGGGTTGCGCACGTGGGCGAACAGTCCGTCGGTTACCAGCTCCGTACGCTCGGCCGCGTCCACGCCTACCCACCAGGAGGCGCCCATGTTCGTCTGGGCGACCCATGTGACCGCGATACCGGCCAGGGTGAGGACCAGCCCGGCCCACCGGACAAGTGCTGCGTGGATGCCGGGGAGCTCCGGTAGGCCAGACAGCGTGCCGAGCGGGGCCGCAGCCCCGCCGAGCAGGGCCAGGACGAACAGCACTCCCGCCCACCACGCGGCCGTCCCCGGGCGTCCGGAGATTCCCCGGAACCCGGCGTCACCGGTACGACGACGCTGGAGAACCGCCCGGATGCCGAACGCGGCCCCGGCCCACCCGGTGTATAGGGCAAGTGCCGCCACGACCCAGCCGGTCACCGGTCCGTCTCCTGCACCGGGCCGCAGCAGGCGCATCCCGGCCGGCATCCGCAGCCACCCTCAGTCTGGAGCAGGGGAACGCCTGCGGTGGCGGGTGGAGCGGCGCAGCACCCGTCCCCGCGCCAGGCGTCCCGGCCTTCCTTGACCGCGACCGCCGCGATGACGAGGGCCGCGATGGGGTCGGCCCAGGACCAGCCGAGGGTGGCGTTGGCGACGAGGCCGAGCAGGAGTACGGCGGAGAGGTAGGTGCACAGCAGGGTCTGCTTGGAGTCGGCGACCGCGGAGGCGGAACCGAGTTCGTGTCCGGCGCGGCGCTGGGCGGCTGACAGGAAGGGCATGATCGCCAGCGACAGGGCGGCGAGGACGATGCCGGGAATCGAACGGTCGGCCTCCGCGGTCCCGGCCAGCGAGCGGGCCGCGTCGAGGCTCACATACACGGCGAGGGCGAAGAAGGAGACGGCGATGATCCGCAGCGTGGTCTTCTCGCGCGCCTCGCGCACCGCGTGGTCGTGGGCGGAGAACTGCCAGGCGACCGCGGCGGCGGAGGAGACCTCGATGACCGAGTCCAGGCCGAAACCGACCAGCGCGGTGGAGGAGGCGACCGTCCCGGCGCTGATCGCGACGATGGCCTCGATGACGTTGTAGGTGATCGTCGCGGTGACCAGCAGTCGAATGCGACGGGTGAGCGCGTCGCGGCGAGCCGGAGATGGCCCGAGGGATATCGCGGTCATCAGCAGCGGCCCTCCGTCTCCGCGTCCGGGCAACTCCGATCGGCCGCGACCGCCACCACGGCCGCCCGCAGGTCGTCCAGCGCATGCCCGAGCCGTTCGTCGGCCAACTCGTACCGGATACGGCGTCCGACCGGCACGGTGACGACCAACCCGCAGTCACGCAGACAGGCCAGATGATTGGACAGCCGCGTACGGGAGATGCCGAGCTTCTCGGCGAGGTCGGATGGGTGGGCCGGGCCCTCGCGCAGCGCGAGCAGCAGCCGGCAACGGATCGGATCGGCGAGCGCGCGGCCGAAGCGGACCAGCACCTCGATGTCGGGGGCAACGGTCAGCATGCCCCTCAAGATACACAGAAGCCTGAATTCAGGGAGTCATGAACCAAAGCCCCGAATCTGTGCAGCAGGGGGCCGCCCTCGGATCCCTGCGGTCGCACGGGATCACCGGAACCTCCTGCCGGAACAGCTCCCACCACGCGTCCGGCCGAGTGCTCCGCGGATCCCGCCCACGCGGTTCTGTGAAAGGAAGGTGTGCCTGGAACGTCAACGCCGGTGCGGGCCGGTGTCATGGCCACCATGCTTACCCTCGCCGTCATGGTCATCCTCCGGTGCACCGCCCATCATGCGGAGCATGGCAATCCCGCCGGTGCGCAAGAACCGTACGGCCAGGGTTGCGGCCAGGAGCAGGAAAGCGATGTTGAGCCAGGTCGTGTAGTTCCAGGAGACGCCTTCCATGGGGACCTTGGCGTCGGCCTGGTCGGGGATCAGGCCCAGCCCGCCGAAGGCGAACTCCACGATGTACCCGGCGATGACCGTGGCGGCGTAGAAGGTGACCAGCAAGAAGACGGTTATCCGCGGGCCGTAGTACTTCCGGTAGATGTTCAAGATCGGCAGGATCAGCAAGTCGGCGAAGATGAACGCGACCACCCCTCCGAAACTGATGCCTCCCTTCCACAGGACCACCGCCAGCGGCACGTTGCCGATGGAGCACACAAACGACGCGATGGCCACGAGCGGCCCGATCAGCGGGCCCCACAGCTTCACGGCGAGCGGGTGCCCCTCGAAGAAGAAGGCGCGCCAGAAGGAGTCGGGCACCCAGGCGGCGATGGCTCCGGCGATGAGCAGGCCGAGCACCAGATCCCGCAGGATCGCGGCCCACTCCATGACGAAGACGTGCGCGACCGAGGTGTAGCCGTCGCGTGAGAACAGCCGCCGCGCGAAGGATCCCTGGCGCCGCACCGACATGTCCATCGCCGCGTGGCCTTCCATGGCCCCGGCCGTCCCGCGCCCGGCCTGTTGCCGCGCTTCGCGCAGCAGTCGCTCGCGGAGGAAGATCCGGAAGAGCACTGCCAGCACGGTGATCATGATCAGGCCGCCGGCGAATTCGGCAACGGTGAACTGCCAGCCCATCAGCAGGGCCAGAATCACGCCGAGCTCCACCACCAGGTTGGTCGAGGCGATCTCGAACGCCATTGCCGCGGTGAAGTTCGCGCCCTTGCGGAAGAGAGACCGGGCGAGCGCGACGGCGGCGTACGAGCAGGAGGAGGATGCCGCCCCCAGTCCGGCGGCGAGTGCCAGCGTACGGGGCCGGTCATCGCCGAGCAGCCGCCCGATCGTGGACTTGCGCACCACCGCCTGTACTACGGCCGACAGTGCGAAGCCGAGTATCAGCGCCCAGGTGATTTCCCAGGTCATCGACCCGGCGATCGACAGCGCGTGCAGGATCGCGTGCATCGGCCTTCACCTTCCCCACGGGGTCATCGCTCCGACCTGCCGACCTGACGACTATCCATCGAGGGGGAGAGCATTCCGGGGACATCCGCGCCGGCTGCCCTGTGTTACGGCTTCACAAGGGCAGCTGGTAGCCCGCGGCTTAGGTGACTGTCATCGGCCCGGCCCGCGACAGCGCTGGCGGAACGGCGAGCGCAACGAGCGGCATTCCCCTGCTGGGGCGGGGCGAGTACGGACGTCGAGCAACGGACGTCCAGCCTGGCCCCGGGGGTGACTGGTCCACCCGGGTGCCCGTCAGCCGACCCGCGAGTCTCGTCACCCCAGGCAGAACGAGACGCGCGACCATGGGCTACACCCGCACCATCTGTCTGAACTCAGGGCCCGCCTCCGCCAAGCCACTCCCGCTTCTCCGCGGCCCCGGCCTCACCGATTGCCACGTGCGCCATGACCCCGCGTCAGGAGACTCCCGACCGTGATTCGCCTCCTCCCGTGCCGAACCGCCCTGGCCACCACAGCTACGGCAGCCATGCTGGTGCTGGGCGCCTGCGGCGACAATGACACCGCTGATGTGGCTCACAGCGTCACATCCGCATCCGCCCCGACAGCGGCGGCCACAGGCAAACACAACCAGGCAGATGTCACCTTCGCCCAGCAGATGATCACGCACCACCTCCAGGCCATCGCGATGGCCGACATGGCCGAGCGGCGCGCCTCCTCCCAGGACGTGAAAGCCCTCGCCGCGAAGATCAAGAAAGAGCAGCGCCCGGAGATCAAGACCATGTCCCGCTGGTTGAAGTCCTGGGGAGAAAGGGTTCCTCGGGGGGTGGATACGCACCGCATGGGCCAAGGGAGCCCCTCCGCGATGCCCAGCATGCCCGGCATGATGAGCAACCAGCAGATGCGCGAGATGATGCGCGCCTCAGGAAAGACGTTCGACACCATGTTTCTGACCATGATGATCAAGCACCACCAGGGCGCGATCCACATGGCCAAGACGGAGCAGAAGCGGGGGGTTTACGGCCCCGCCAAGGCCCTCGCCGGTGACATCGTCACCACACAGACCGCCGAGATCACCAAGATGCGGAGGATGCTCAAGGACCGCAGGTAGGACAGCGCTCACCGTCGCTGCCACCCTTATCGCGTTCGGCGCCCCCCTGGTCGCCTGGAAAGGGCCGCCACCTAGCACCTAGCTGCGCCGGGGCAACAACTGCCGGGAACGCCGCTCTCTGACGTCCCCCCGCTGCCCGCGCCGTTCCGTGGCTTCCCAGGGGCAGTTGGTAGCCCGCAACCCAGTAGCGCAGTTGGCCAATGAAGTACGTCCAGGCTCCGGTGACTTGCAGGATACCGACGACGATCAGCATGACGCCGCCGATGCGCATGATGGTGCGGGCGTGGCGGCGGGCGAAGCCGAAGACCCGCAGGGCGCGGCGGAAGGCGAGGGCGGCCACGGGCACCGGCCCGGCGGCGTTGATGGGCGCCATCCGGTTGTAGTACGTGGGATAGGGCTCAAGTCCGGTGAGGGCGCTGGAGACGAAGGCTTCCTCCTACGGCACGACCGGGCGCACGGACCTGATGGGTGCGGATCTGGCCGACACCTCACCGGCCCGCATGACCCGGCTGGTGGGCGTGCGGGATCAGATGATGGCCGACAACCTCCTCGCCATCGCCGCTCGGGGCCCGGCACTCGTCCACGCCCACAACTCCCATCTCCAGCGGGAGGAGAGCACGATGCAGATGTGGCAGGGGGCGGTGAAGTGGTGGAGCGCCGGCGCTCTGGTGAGTGCCCGGCTCGGCGAGGGGTACGCCTTCGTGGCCACGGCCCTCGGCACGGTCCGCCACCAGGGAGTGGACACTCCGCCACCGGACACCGTCGAAGGGCTCCTGTACGCGCTCCCGGAGGACCGCTGCGTCATCGACGCCCCGCGGCTGGCCACCGCCCTCGGTGACACACGGCCCGCACCCCGGGTGTCCCCCTGGTTCGGCTACTCCCCGCTCGACCCGGCCCACTTGGCCGGAAGCGACGGGATCGTGTTCATCAAGGACGTCCCGCTGATCCAGCGCCACTGACTCCGGACCGGCTTCACCCGCCGCGGCGCCGGAACTCGGTCATCAGCTGATCCACCACCACCCGCAGTGGCAGATCCAGGGCCCGGGCGGCGGATTCCACGTCGGAGTGCTCCGGTTTGACCGTACGGCTCCCGTCTCCGATCTCGGACACCTTGACGCCGATGTGCTGCCGGCGCCCCTCGGGCCCGATGGTCACGGTCACCGACCGGCGGGGCAGGGTGGCCCGTTGCCAGGACGACCAGCGCACGCCCACCGTGGTGGTGTGGCGGAACACCGTGTCGACGATCGCCTCCCGCACGCCTTCGTCGCACAGGGCGGTGAGGACCTGTCCGGGCCGGCCGTGCCGGGCGGTGATGGGGCTCGTCCAGCAGTCCCAGGCGCCCGCGGCCCGGACGGCGGTGAGCACCGACGGCCACAGCTGCGGGTCCAGGTCGTCGATCGTGGCTTCGACCACGAGCACCTCGCCGGACGGCCTGCGCACGGTCTCCTGGACGGTGCCCACGACGACGCGGGTGATGTTGGGGCGGTCGGCGGGGTCCCGGGAGCCGCCGCCGATGCCGACGCCGCGCACCGTCATGGCGGGGAACGCCCCGGGCCGGGCGAGCGCGGCGACCAGGGCCGCCCCGGTGGGGGTCGTGCGCTCCCCCTCCAGATCTCCCTGGGTCAGCGGCAGGCCCGCTCGCGCGGCGATGCCCAGCACCGCCGGGGTGGGCACCGGCAGCCGGCCGTGTTCGGCGCGCACGGTGCCACTTCCGGCCGCCAGTGGCGAGGTCGTCACCACGGGGTTTCCGGTGAGCAGCCCGAGGTCGTCCAGCGCCGCCGCGCAGCCCACGACGTCGGCCAGCGCGTCCAGCGCCCCCACCTCGTGGAAATGCACCGCCGTGGGGTCGATTCCGTGCACGCCGCCTTCGGCGTGGGCGAGAACCTCGAACACCCGCCTGGCATAGCTCCTGGCGTCCGCGTCCAGCTCCGCCGACTCGACCAGCGCCAGGACGTCGTCCAGGTGGCGGTGCGCCGGAGGTCCCGCAGGGACGCCGACCTGGGCGCGCAGACAGCGGAATCCGCCGCGCCGGCCGGGTTCGACGCGTACGGCGACGCCGAGGCCGAGTGACGCCACCGCGGCGGCGACCCGCTCCTGGTCCGCGCCCGCGTCGAGGAGAGCGGCCATCAGCATGTCGCCTGCCAGTCCGGACGTGGCGTCGATCCAGCAGGCTCGCTCAGCCACGGCACGCCACTTCGAGGATCTTCGCGACATGCACGGCGGCGCCGAAGCCATTGTCGATGTTGACCACGGCCAGCCCGGGGCTACAGGACGACAGCATGGTCATGGCGGCGGCGACGCCCCCGGTGGCCACTCCGTATCCGACGCTGGTGGGCACGCCGACGACCGGGGCCGCGACCAGGCCGGCGACCACGCTGGGCAGGGCTCCGTCCATTCCGGCCACGACGACGAGACAGTCCGCCGCGCGCACCTCGTCCAGCTTCGCCAGCAGCCTGTGCAGTCCGGCCACTCCGACGTCCGCCATCACCTCGGCGCCCACTCCCAGGGCCGTCAGCGTGGCCAGGCATTCACGGGCCACCGGCAGGTCGGTCGTGCCCGCGGTCAGGACCAGGGCGTGCCCCGCCGGTGGTGGCGGCTCTCCCACGGTGACCGTCGCGGCCGTCCGGTCGACGCTCACCACCTCGCCCGGAAACGCCTCGGCCGCGGCGTCGAGAACCGCTTCCGGGCAGCGGGTCGCCAGGGCCGGGCCGGTGCGGTCGTGCGCCCGCAGCTCGGCCAGGAGCCGCAGCGTCTGCTCAGGCGGCTTGCCCGCGCCGAAGACCACCTCGGGGACGCCCGTGCGCGTCCTGCGGTCCACATCCAGCCGGGCGTAGCCGCCGACTCCGACCGCCCCGCTCACCGGCCCCGCTCCACCGGGGTGATCGGCAGGTTCAACGAGCCGGAGCGGAAGGGCTGTTCATCGATGTCCACCTGGTCGTAGCCGGCGGCCCGCACGGCCGCCACCACCGCGGCGCGCTCCCCGGGATCGCCCACCCGGACGAGTTCCTCGGCGGCCAGCTGGACCCTGCCGAGCGGGCCGTGGTGCCGCACCCGCAGAACCTTGTAGCCGAGCCGCTTCAGCGCCAGCTCCGCCCGGTCGACCTGCGCGAGTACCGGAGCGCTGACGGCCGTGCCGTACGGAAGGCGGGAGGCCAGACACGGGGAGGCGGGCTTCTCGGCGGAGGGCACGGCCAGGGCGCGGGCCAGCGCCCGTACGGCTTCCTTGCCCAGACCGGCCTCCAGCAGGGGGTGGCGTACGCCGTGTTCGGCCGCGGCGCGCAGTCCCGGGCGCCAGTCGCCGATGTCGTCGGCGTTCGCGCCGGACAGCACCGCCGCGTAGCCGCGCCGCGCGGCGAGTTCGTCCAGCCGGTCGTAGAGCTCGGACTTGCAGTGGTAGCAACGGAAACGGTCGTTGCGGCGGTAGCCCTCCCGGGCCAGCTCGGCGGTGTCGACGACTTCATGGGCGATGCCGACCGAGGCGGCCACGGCGCGCGCGCCCTCGAGCTCACCGGTGGCGAGCGCGGACGACACGGCCGTCACGGCCAGCGTCCGTGACCCGAGCGCCCGCGCCGCCACCGCCGCCACCAGTGACGAGTCGACGCCGCCCGAGAAGGCCACGATGGCACTGCCGACGGCGCCGATGCGCGCGGTCAGGGCCTCCAGCGGAGTGGTGGTGTGCACGGTCAGCCCTCCTTGGGTTTCTTCGCCTTCGCGGCGTCGATCAACTCGTCCGGTGGCCACCCGTCGTCGAGCGCCTGACACACCCGCAGAAATGCCCCCGGATCACGGCCATGGCGGCGGGCGGCCAGGGTGATGGGCTCCCGTGGGGCTCCACCGCAGTAGACACAGCCCACGCCTATCGCGGACAGCAACCGCATCGCGGAGCCGTCGGGATGCCTCCTGATCAGTTCCGTGATCGTGGTCGAGCCCCGGACGGGTGGCCGGGGTGGCCCGTCCGGATTCACCTCGGCGCCTCGTGCGGGAAAGCCTCTTGCCGGAGAGCCTCTTGCGGGAAACGCAGCGGCTGGGCGTCCAGCCGGACCAGCTCCCGGGGCAACTGGTACCGGGCGAAGGGCAGGATCGCCACCTTGGCGTCGGGGCCGTGGCGCTCCATCGCCGCGGCGAACGCCGCGTCCAGCGAGGTGGTGGCGTCGATGCCGATGTCCTCCGCCATGGCGAGGTTCTCTTCGAGGGTGACCAGGGTCAGGTGTTTGCGCACCATCACCTCGTAGATCGGGGCCCAGATGCAGCCCGCCCACATCTGGATCTCACGGGCGTGGATGTCCCCCAGCAGCCGGTGGTAACCGGCCTCGGAGGGTGGCATGTAGGGCTTCATCAGGTCCATCAGGGCCAGGCCGGGGAAGAAGCCCGTCTCGGTGCGCACACCGGGCGAGGGACTGGTGTAGATGACGGTGCCGCCGTCGCGCACCACGTGGTCGGCGGACATACAGCCCCAGCCGGTGTGGAAGAACAGATGGTCGGTGGGTGCGAACACCCCGCAGATGACGATGTCGGCCGGACCGCTCTCGGCCACCGGGCTGTCGAAGGCGTAGATCTCGTTGAACCGCTCGATGGTCCTGCGGTGCGACACCGGATGTGCCCCGAAGTTCATCTCGATCACCTTGCCGCGGGTGTCGAGCAGGACGTCCAGGGTCGCGGTGAGACCGGCCATCGTGGCGATCTCGTCGATGTCCGAGCGCATCGGCCCGGCCAGGGCCCCGTAATGCGTCTGGGGCGACATCACGAAGTTGCCGTGGTTGGCCTCGATGGTGATGTCGGCGCACACCCCCGGCATGACCAGCTTGCCGCCTCCGCCGTAACCCCAGTGATTGGCCTGTGCCTGTCCGATCGCGATCACCACGTCGTGGCTGGTCACGGACTCATGCACCCAGGCGGGCGTACCCCGCGAGGTGATGCCGAGGTGGGTGTAGGCGTCGTAGTTGAGGGGGTCGTTCTGGAGCAGCGGGATACCCAGCCGGGCCATGCGCGCGAGGTTGTCCCGGCCCACCTTCTGCTCGATGTCGCGCCGCGACATGGATATGACCTTGCCGTTGCCGGTGATAACGGTCGCCCTGGTCGTACCGGCCCGCTCGATCTCGTCGAGCACCGCCGGAAGGATCTTCGAGGCGGGGGTGGGCCGGAACTGGTTGTCGATGATGACCGTGATGCTCCGGCCGCCTTCGAGCAACTGCGCCAGACTCGGCCCCGCCACCGGATTGGCCAGTGCGCGCCGCGCCTCGTCGGTGGTGTTCTTCACCGCGGGGGGTTCGTCGGGATAGATCGCGGCGAGCAGGTTCCGCTCGGGGATGGCGAGTTCGAGCTCCTCGCGGCGGACGTTGCTCTCGTCGTCCATGACGCCGATGGTCAGCGGGTCCAGCGACTCGTAGGGAATGCGTGCGTGGAAAGTTCCGGTCATCGTGGACCTCTTCGCGAACGGCGCGTCGCCATACTCAACGGACCGTATGTTTAGGATGGTCGATCAATATATTGGAAGCTAGGCGAGATATCAGACGCTGTCAACGCTCGTGCGTCACGGCCGACGATCGGCCGATCCACGCTCGGGGTCGGACGATCCGTGCTCGGGGTCGGACGATCCGCGCTCGGGGCGGGCGCGCTTTCCGGCACCGCGCAGCAGCCGCCTGACCCGGTCGAGCAGGGGCGCGAACACCAGGCTCAGGGCGCTGGGGGCCTTCACCGGCCCGGACGGCGCCTGCCCGGATGTCGCCGCCTCGGTGACGGCGTCGGCGAACTGCTCGAACATCCGGCGGCTGACGTCTCCGGCGAGAGCGCGGCCGAACTGGGCGATGCGGCCGGTGAGATAGACCTTGGCGTCGGCGTGCATCGCGGTGCCGGTCTCCGTGGCCTCGGTGGTCAGGGTGATGTCCGCCTGTGTCTGCGCTCCCCCGGTGTCCTGACCCTGTGCGATCGCCCGCAGCCGGCCGGCCGCGCGGTCGTGTTCGAGGATCTGCGCCACCCCGTTGAAGGCCAGTTTGATCGGGCCCACGGAGACCCGGGCCCTGCCCGCGTAGTGTCCGTCGCCGTGGTCGTCGGTGAGCTCCGCACCCGGCAGGCAGCGCGCCAGCAGGTAGATGT
The DNA here is from genome assembly GCF_052665095.1 of Streptomyces sp. NEAU-174. Classification (NCBI taxonomy): domain Bacteria; kingdom Bacillati; phylum Actinomycetota; class Actinomycetes; order Kitasatosporales; family Streptomycetaceae; genus Streptomyces; species Streptomyces sp. NEAU-174. The sequence goes on from NZ_JBQTCE010000006.1 coordinate 113,281, forward strand.
CGTCGAGAACGCCCCAGACCCGGTCCTCGGACAGGTCGATCTCGGTGGTGATCCGCACCGCGATGGTGGGATCACCGCTGGGCAGCACGATGTCCTGGACGCCCGACGACGCCGTGTCCGCGGCCTCGTCCGGACCGCCGGACGCGTCCGCGCCCTGCCCGGCCCGGCCGACCAGCGCCGTACGCACGCGGTTGCCCGGCCCGGGGATGCCCTCGGGGTGTGCGCGCCGGGTCTCGTCCACCGCGGTGAGGATGTTCCGGTACCCGGTGCAGCGGCAGATGACGCCCGACAGCTCCTCCGGCAGCTCCTCCTCGGTGACGTCCGGCTTGTTGACCAGCAGGTCGTAGGAGCTCATCAGGAAGCCGGGCGTGCAGAAGCCGCACTGAAGGGCGTGGTGACGGCCGAACGACTCCTGGAGCGGGTGCAGGGAGTCGGGCCGCCCCAGACCCTCGACGGTGACGATGTCCGTCCCGTCCAGCTGCACGGCGAACAGCAGACAGGCGCGGGCGGCCGCGCCGTCGACGAGCACGGTGCACATACCGCAGACCCCGTGCTCGCAGCCCACATGCGTACCGGTGAGGCCGAGGTGGTCACGCAACGCGTCGGCCAGGGTGACCCGCGCCGGGAGGCTCAGCGCCGTGGGCGTCCCGTTGACGGTCATCCGGACCTCGACCGGGTCGTCCGCACCGGCCTTCACCGGGCGCGGCGTACGGGGTCCCGCCTCGCGGGACCCGGCTTCGCCGACGGTCATGTGGCCACCTCCTCGGCGCCGTCGCGGGCGCGCTCGTAAGCCTTGGACAGTTCCCGGCCGGTCAGGGCGAGCAGCAGCCGGCGCCGGTAGTCCCTGGACGCGTGGATGTCGCCGTCGGTGTCGACGGTCTCCTCGACGACGGCGGCGAGCCGCTCCCTGAGCCGGTCCGCGAGGCCGTCGTCGCCGCCGGTGAGCGCGGCGGCGAGCGGCTCGGACAGATCGCGGGTGACCGGCCGGTCGGACACGCCGAAGGCGGTCATCGTCGCCTCCGGGCGGCCCGCGCGCAGACGCACCCGCACGGCGACGCCCGCGAGCGCGAAGTCGCCGTGGCGACGGGCGATTTCGGCGAACCCGAACCCCTCCCCCTCGGCGGCCACGGGCAGCCGTACGGAGGTGAGGATCTCGTCGGGGGTCAGCGCTGTGGTCATCGCGCCGTGGAAGAACTCCCGGGCGGACACGCGCCGGGCGCCGTTGGGTCCGGTCAGCGTCAGCTCCGCGTCGAGGCAGCAGGCCACGGCGGGCAGCTCGGCGGCCGGGTCGGCGTGGGCGAGGCTGCCGCACACCGTCCCCCGGCTGCGCAGTTCGCGGTGGCCCACCCAGGGCAGCGCCAGGCGCAGCAGGGGAACGCTCGCGCCGAGCGGGTCCCGCTCCACCCGGCGCTGCGTCACGGTCGCGCCGATGTGCAGGGCGGGACCGGAGCGGGTCAGCGCGCCGAGTTCCTCGATGGAGTTGATGTCGATCAGCGTGTCGGGGCGGGCGAGCCGCATGGCGAGCACCGGTGTCAGCGACTGCCCGCCCGCGATGACCTTGCCGCCCCCGCGGGTCTCCGCCAGTTCGGCGATCGCGTCGGAGAGGCGCGAGGGCCGGACGTAGGCGAACGGTGCGGCTTTCATGGATCAGATCACCGGCCCTGGAACTTCGGGGCCCGCTTCTCGCCGAACGCGGCGACGCCCTCGGCGAAGTCGTGGCTCGACCGGAGCATCGCGTACGCCTTGCGCTCCAGCTCGATCCCCGAGTAGAGCGGTGCGTCGATCCCCTTGTCGAGCACCTCCTTGGCGGTGCGCAGGGCCAGCGGCGAGTAGCCCAGCATGGTCTTCACCACCCGTTCGACCTCCGCGTCCAGCGCCGCGCGATCGGGCAGCACGGCCGACACCAGACCCCAGTCCCCCGCCTGCCGCGCCGTGATGCGGGTCGCGGTCATGACGTGGTATTTGGCGCGGGAGAGACCGATGAGCCGGGCGAGGCGCTGGGTGCCGCCGGAGCCGGGGATCATGCCCAGGCGCATTTCCGGAAGGGCGAACTCGCTGCGCTCGGTGGCGATACGGATGTCGGTGGACAGCGCGAGCTCGAAGCCGACGCCGAAGCAGTAGCCGTCGACCGCGGTGATGACCGGCTTCGGGCTGCGGGACGGAGCCGTGATGTTCTGGCCCAGATCGGTGAAGTCGACGGGCTCCATCTCCATGAAGCCGGGGATGTCGCCGCCCGAGGTGAAGTGCTCGCCCTCGCCCCGGACGACCACGACCTGGATGCTCTCGTCCGCGTCGATCTCGGCGAAGCGGTCGGCCATCGCCTGGCGGGTCTCCATGGTGACGATGTTGTACGTGCCGTGATCGAGGGTCAGGTAGGCGACACGTCCGTCGTGGCCGTGGTCCAGCCCGATCCGGCCTCCGGTCAGTGCCATGTCACAGATCCCTTTCGCTGTCACTGCCGTTGAGCAGCTCGTTGAGTACGTTTCCGTGCAGGGGCAGGGTGGTGATGTCCACGCCCGCCGGGGCGAGCGCGTCGGCGACGGCGCCCGCGATCGCGGCGGGGAGGCTCATGCTGCTGCCCTCGCCGCAGCCCTTCGCGCCGAGGCGGGTGAGGGGTGAGGGGGTCTCGAGGTGGTCGCTGTGGAGCGCGTACCGTGTCTCGGCCGTCGTGGGACACAAGTAGTCCATGAACGTGGCCGTCGGTTGCCCGGCGTCGGTGTAGCGCATCTCCTCGAACATCGCACCGCCTATGGCGTGTGCGAGCGCGCCGTGGATCTGGCCTTCGAGGAGCGTGGGGTTGAGGATGGTGCCCGGGTCGTGGACGGTCACCACCTTCTCGAGCCGGAGCTGCCGGGTCTCGGCGTCGATGCGTACGGTGGCGAGCTCGGCGACGAATCCGTAGCACAGGCTCGAGTTGATCTGGTCGCCTCGGCTGGCGGCCTTCGACTGAGGGGGTGTGAAGGCGGCCTCCTCGTACAGCCGCGCGGTGGTGCCCTCGGGCAGCGCTCCGGGGTCCCAGTGGACCAGCCCGGCCGCGTGCCGGAACAGCACCGACCGCTCGAGCTGGTCCCGGACCCGGACCCTGCCGTCGGCGAGTTCCACCCGGTCCGCCGGGACGTCCAGCAAGGTGGCACCGGCGACCTTGACCGTCTCGGCCAGCCTTTCGCCGGCTTCGACCAGCGCGCTGGTCAGCAAGGGGGCGAACCTCGACGAATAGCTGCCGGAGGTCACCGTCCAGGGGGTGGTGGCGGTGTCCATCTCGACCACCGGACGGACCTGGTCCAGCGGCAGCCCGAGCTGTTCGGCGATCACGGCCTGGGCGACCGTGGCGTGGCCCTGCCCCTGCGGCACAGTGCCCAGCAGGACGGACACGATGCCATTGAGGTCGACGCTGACGCGTACGTGCTCGGTGGAGCCGGACTTGCCGCGCCCCGCCGTGCGCTGTTCGGCCGGGGTGGCCAGGCTGACATAGCCGATGTTGGTCGCCGACGGGTCGACGATGGTGGCGACGCCGATGCCGTAGTACTCACCGCGCTCCCGCGCCGCGCGCTGCTCCTCCCGGAGTGCCTGGTAGTCGGCGTTCTTCAGCAGCATGTCCAGGGCGCGCCGATAGTCGCCCGAGTCGTAGACGCCGCCGGTCGGAGTGGTGTACGGGAAGTCGTCACTGCCCACGAGGTTGCGCTGCCGCAGCTCGACCGGGTCCAGGCCGCAGACCCCGGCGATCTTGTCCATCAGCCGTTCCAGGCCGAAGTACAACTGCTGGCCGCCGAATCCACGGTTGAGTCCGGTGGGGGTCTTGTTGGTCACGACCGCGCGGGAGCGGATCCGCACGGCGTCGATCGTGTACGCGCCGGTGATGTTGCCGAAGCAGCGGTACAGCGTGCTGGGCTCCGGCGGGCGGAGATACGCGCCGACGTTGTCCACCAGATCCGCGCGGAGTGCCCGCACCTCGCCGTCGGCGGAGACCGCGGCCTCGAACCACATCACACGGTCGGATCCGGCGGAGCTGGCGAGCAGGTGCTCGATGCGGTCCTCGGTCCAGCGCACCGGGCGGCCGGCGTGCTTGCTGGCCAGCGCCATCAGGGCCACGTAGGGGTAGATGCCGGCCTTGATGCCGAAGCTGCCGCCGTTGTCGGCGGGGATCATCAGCCGGACGCGGGAGGCGGGTACGCCCAGCGCCCCGGCCAGGACCGGGACCATGGAGAACGGCCCGTGGAAGTTGGCCCACGCCTGAACGCCCGGTCCGTCGGCCTCGTCCTGCCAGTGGGCGACGACCGCGTAGCACTCCATCGGGGTGGAGGAGTACCGCGGGAAGGTGTACTTGCCCTTCACCACGTGGTGGGCGGTGGCGAAGTGGCCGTCCACATCGCCGAACTCGAAGGTCCGGTCGGTCGCCACATTGCTGTCGGCGCCCTCGTGCAGCCGTGGGGCGTCGGGCAGGAGGGCCTGCTCGGCGTCGACCACCGGGGGCAGCGGCTCGTAGTCGATCTCGACGAGTTCGGCGGCGTCCTCCGCGAGGTAGCGGTCCGCCGCCACCACCACGGCGACCGGTTCACCGACGAACCGGACCTTGTCGGTGCCCGTCGGGTAGTACGGCATGGGCGTCTTGAGAGAGAGCGGGAACGGCCGCAGTGTCGCGGCGACCTCATCGGGACCGATCACGGCGGCGACGCCGGGGTGCCGCCGCGCCCGTTCGAGCCGTACGCCGCGGATGCGGGCGTGCGGATGCGGGCTCCGGACGACCGCGGCGGTCAGGGTGCCCGGCAGCGGGTCGAGATCGTCGAGGAAGCGGCCCCGGCCGGTGAGCAGTGCGGGGTCCTCGATCCGTGCGGTCGGCCGCCCCGGCCGTTCCGTGGTCGCGGTCACGTGGTTCACCTGTCTGTCGCGGTGTCGCTGTCGGCCAGCGGGTGGTAGTCGCCGGAGCTCAGCCGACGGCGGAGGATCTTGCCGGCGCCCGACTTCGGGATCTCCTCGACGGCGATGAGGCGCTTGGGGCGTTTGAGGGACGGCAGTCCGGAGCCCTCGCGCACATAGGAGCGCAGCTCGGTCAGCGCGTGGTCGGGGGTCGTCCCGCTCTCGGGGACGAAGAAGGCGGTGGCGGCCTGTCCCCAGCGGTCGTCGGGAAGCCCGACGACAACGACCTCGCTGATCACCGGACAGCCGATCAGCTTGTCCTCGATCTCGTCCGGATAGATGTTCTCGCCCCCGGAGTTGATCATGTCGTCAACGCGTCCGGTGACCCACAGGTCGCCGTCCTCGTCGGCGACGGCGAGGTCACCGGGGAAGTACCAGCCGCCGCGGATCGACTTGGTGTTCGCGTCGGGCCGGTGCCAGTAGCCGGCGAAGGCGTCCGGGTTGCGCATGGAGACGGCGATCTGCCCCTGCTCGCCCGGCGCCACCTCGGCATCGGGCGGGGCGTCCGGGAACGGCTCCACCAGGCGGACCCGGGAGAAGACCCCCGCCCGGCCCGCACATCCCGGCTTGGCGATGACGTCGGTCCCGACGGTGAAGGTGTAGATCTCGGTGGATCCGAAGTGGTTGACGAAGGACTCCGGCCGCAGCGTGTCCGCCAACTGCCGCACCAGCGTCGGAGTCATCGAAGCGCCGGCGTAGGCCAGCTTGCGCACGGAGGTGGCCTGTCCCAGGCGGCCGGTGCGCAACAGCGACCAGTAGATGGTAGGCACCAGGTAGAGCGAACTGATCCGCTCGTGGGCGATGAGGTCGAGCATTTCCCCGGCGTCGAACCTCGTCTGGGGGACCCAGGTGCCCGCGGCGACAACGGTGGCGATGAGTGTGCGCAGCCCCATGGTGTGGAACAGCGGCATCACGCCGAGCGTCGTGTCGAAGAGCGACTGTCCGCTCTGTAGCAGGTGGGCGACCGAGGCGTGGTACTCGGCGCCATGTGTGCGCGGCACGCCCTTGGGCCGGCCCGTGGTCCCCGAGGTGTACAGCATGACGCTGATGTCCCGCTCGGACACCCGGACGTCGAGCGGGCCGTCCGGCTGGTCGCGCGCCAGGCGCTCGATGGTCGCCTCGGCCGGGTCTCCCGAGCGGATCCACGGAACCGCCTCGACGGAGGCGAGCGCCTCCTGCGCGAGAGCCGAGGTGGATTCGTCGGCGATCACCAGCGCCGGCTCCGCGTCGGATACGCAGTAGGCGAGTTCCGAGGGGGCGAAGCGGAAGGACAGGGGCACGGAGACGGCTCCCAGCTTCTGCGCCGCCAGATGGAGGCTGGCCAGTGGTTCGCCTCCGGCGCTCAGGAGCACCACCCGTTCCCGCGGGCGGACCCCGAGTTCGGCCATCGCCCGTGCCAGCTGATTGGTGTGGGCGTCCCACTGTCCGTACGTCATCGGGGTCCTGCCGCCGACAGCCCGGCGACGCGGATGGCGCTCGGCCGTCCAGCGCAGAACCGTGCTCAGATCCATCGCGGTCCTCTCCATTCCCCATGCGCCTGCCGGCGCTCGGCGGAAGCTTCCCAATCGAACGGTGCGAGTCGCACCGTATGATTCGGACCATCGTGGGGTTGGAAACTACGCCGACCTGAGGAAGGTGTCAACGGTCCGGAGAAGACGACGCCCGCGCCGACCGCGCTTCCGGGCATGCCCGCACGCAAGAAGCCGCCATGCCCGGCGGGCATGGCGGCGGGGTGCTGTGCGCCGGTGTTACCGGGCGGTCGGCCGCCTCTTCATGGACGAGAACTCACCGCGCTCGACGCGTTCCTGGACACCGCGCCAGAACTCACGAGCGGCGTATTCCATGCCCAGACCAAGTTCGAGGGTGACCATACGGCTGGAGACCTCTTCGATCCCGCCGTAACGGCGCTGCATCTCCTCGTACTCCGCGATGCGCCGCTCATGCTGCTCGATCTGGTCCCGGGCCAGGCGCGCCACGTCGTCCGGTTCCGCCAACTCGTTGAAGAAGAGCTTGATCTCCGCGATGTCGCGCAGTTCGAAGTGCTCCTTGACCGGCTCGGCCAGCCAGGCCCGCAGCGCGGCGTCGCCCGCCTCGGTGATCGTGTAGATCTTGCGCCGCCGCCCGGTGTCCTCCTCGTGCACATCCAGAAGCCCGGCCCCCTGAAGCCTTTTGGGCTCCGCGTACAGCTGAGCGTGCGGGAAGTTCCAGAAGTAGCCCACCGACCGGCCGATCGCGCGCTTGAGGTCGTAGGGGGTGGACGGGCCACGCATGGCGATCATCCCGAGAACCACGTACGACGTCGTCGAGAGCCGGAACGCTGACATGGTCCGAAGCGTACCGTGGCGCCCAGGACCCGTGTGCTTCGGCGTGGGGAAGCGGCAGTTCACCACCGACGCCCCGCCGTGTTCGCCCGGCACCGCCGCCTTCGGAAGGCGGGCGGGCACCGGCATGGCGGGGCGACAGGGGTCGGGCGGTGTGCGGTGCGGGGGCGGCACGAGCACGTCCCGTCGCCGGTTCAGCTCCCGGGCGTGAGTTCGAGGGTGTCGAGCACTCCGTACACCCCGAGGAAGGCGATCGCCACACTGCTCATGACGAGGGCGGCGGTCAGCCAGGGGTTGGCGCGGAAGCGGGGCGGGACACCGGTGTAGCGCAGGCGCCAGACCGCGACCACGACCGCGAGCAGGAAGATGCCACCGCCGATGCCGCCGATCTGCACCATCAGGACCGGCGACTGCACCCACAGGAAGATGCACATCCACACCGGAGGCAGACAGCAGGTGAGGATGCGGATGGTGCGCGTGCGGATGCGCATGTCGTGCCAGTCGACCACGCCGAGCAGCCCGAGGGTGTTGGTCCACAGACGGGGAACGCTGGCCGACGAGGCGACGGTGACCGAGAAGAGGACGGCGATCGCACCGGCCAGGAACAGGTACTCCGCCCAGGGGCCGAGTGTGTCGGTGTAGATGTGCGACAGCGTGGTGATCATCTCGTTACCCTCGGGCACCAGGCCCTGCGGATGGAGCACCGAGGCGCCGATCACGTAGAAGGACAGGGTGCAGATGGTGCACACGACCCAGGAGACGGCCACGTCGAGCCGCATGACCTTGAGCCAGCCCTCGGCCCGCCGGGCGCGCTGCTCGCTGCCGTCGTCGGGGCCGGTCCAGCGGGCATAGCCCTTCTCCAGACACCAGTAGGTGTACGTCGTCATCTCGTCGGCGCCGACACCGGTGATGCCGAACATGGCGAGCGCGATGCCGACCGTGCCCGCGGGAATCTGGAAGCTCAGCCCGTCGGCGAACTGCTCGGGGCCGTAGCCGAAGGCGGTGAACGGCAGGGCGAGGGCCAGGCCGAAGGTGATGATGGTCTTGAGGGTGATGCCGACGACCTCGACCCGCTCGACGACGGGGTACTTGCCCGTCTGGAGGATGAGAATGGCGGCGCCGGTCACGATGATCGCCCAGATTGTCAGCGACGATGTGCTCAGCGACCCGCCCCGGATCGGCAGCAGGATCGAGCAGGCGGCCGCGGTGCCGCCGATGATGCCGCCGCGCTGGAACATCTTGGCGAAGTCCATGCCGATCCAGAGCCAGTTGATCCAGCTCAGCGGGCCGATCCGGGGGCCGACGTCGCGGAACCCGTCGAGCGCGGGGCGGCCGTTGAGGATGGTCCAGCGGGCCAGCTCCATCTGCACCCACACCTTGACCGCGGTCGAGACGATCACCAGCCACAGCAGGGCGAACCCGGCCTTCGCACCGAGCGAGGTGGTGGTGATCAGCTCACCGGAGCCGACGACGGCGGCGGACAGCACGAGCCCGGGGCCGAGGTGGCGCAGTCGGCCGCGGAAGGTCTCGGGGGCCGGGCGGGCGTCTTCGGCGCGCAGCGCGTACGGGTCGGCCTGCGCGGGTGGCGGCGCCGCCGTGGCGCCGTCGGTCGTGGTGGACATAGCGGGTCCTTAGAGGATCTTCCGGCGTCGTCGCCGGTATCCGGAAAATGCGGGCAGGGGTGGTGTGGGGGCGTGCCGTGATGCCGTGTGCCGTGGTGTCTCAGCGCGCCGGGTGGCGCGGCTCCTCACCCGCCAGTACGCGGACGACGTCCTCGGCCACCATCGCGCCCATGGCCCGGTTGGCCTCCGGGGTGCAGGCGGCCATGTGGGAGGTGAGCACGGTGCGCGGGGCCCCGCGCAGCGGGTGGTCGGCCGGCAGCGGCTCGGTGCCGAACGCGTCGAGGGCCGCGGCCCCGAGGTGCCCGGAGCCGAGCAGATCGGCGAGCGCGCGTTCGTCGACGAGGCCGCCGCGCGCGGCGTTGACCAGGATCGCTCCCGGCTTCATCGCCGCCAGGCGGGCGCGGTCGAGCAGCGGCGCGCCGGACGGGTCGGGCGGGGTGTGCAGGCTGACGGCGTCGGCGCGCTCCAGCAGGGCGTCGAGCGCGGCCGGTTCCGCGCCGTGCGCGCGGACGTCGGCCTCGGGGACGTACGGGTCCTGGGCGAGCAGCTCCATCCCGAAGGCGCGCGCGTAGCCGGCCAGCAGGCGGCCGATGCGGCCGAAGCCGACGATGCCCAGCGTCTTGCCGTGCAGTTCGGGGCCGAACAGCTTCGGCCAGCCGCCCGCCGCCACCGCGGTGTGCGAGGCGGTCAGCGAGCGGGCCGCGGACAGCAGCAGGCCGAAGGTGTACTCCGCCACCGCACGCGAGTTGCTGCCCGGCGCGCACACCACCGGGATCGCGCGCGCGTGGGCTGCGGCCACGTCGATGGTGTCGACGCCGACACCGTGCTTGGCGATCACCTTGAGGCGGGGCGCGGCGTCCATCACCTCGGCGGTGATCGGGTCCATGCCGACGATCAGCGCATCCGCCTCGGCCGCGTGCGACAGAAGTTCGGCGGTGGGCAGCGCGGTGTCCTCGCGGGGGCGCAGGGGACCCGCTCCGGCCGCCTCCAGGATCTGCCAGGGCCGCGCCGAATGCCGGGCGAAGGTGGGTGTCGTGATGAGCGTGGTCGGCATCAGCGGGCCTCGCCGCGCGCCGCCCGGAGGTGGGACGTCGCGATCTGCTGGAGGTGCACGACGTCGGACGCCACCGTCGCGAACGTGAAGCCCTCGGCGAGGCGACGGGCGGCGCTCTCACCGTCGGCGTTGTGAATCCCGGCCGCGATGCCCACCGCCTCGGCCGCCTCGCGGACGCGGACGAGGGCCTGCTCGAACTCCTCCTGTACGGCGGGGTCGGTGGACGTCGCGCCGCCGATGGCCAGGCGCAGATCGGACGGGCCGATGTAGACGCCGTCCAGGCCGGGGGTCCGGCAGATCTCCTCGACGTTGGCCAGTCCGTCGGCCGTCTCGATCATCGCGAGGACGGCGGTCTGGTCGTGTGCGTCGGCCGGGTTCGGGCCGATGCGGAGCTGGGCGCGCATCGGGCCGTACGAGCGGCGGCCCAGCGGCGGGTAGCGGACGGCGGCCACGGCGTCGGCGGCGTCCTGGGCGGTGTTGATCATCGGGACGATCACGGCGCTCGCCCCCGCGTCGAGCGCCTTGCCGATGTAGGTGAGGTCGTTGGCCTCGACGCGCACCATGCCGACGGCGGTACTGCCCTTGGTGTCGGTGGCGAGGAGGTTGTGCAGCATGCCCTGGTAGCCGAAGAGGCCGTGCTGGGCGTCGAAGGCCAGGTAGTCGTAGCCGACGCGGGCCAGGCGCTCGGCGGCGATCGGCGAGTCGAGCAGGGACCAGTAGCCGATGAGCTGCTCGCGATTGCGCAGTGCGGCGATGAACTGGGCGGAGGTGCGGCCGGTGGCCATGGGTGTCTCCCTTGCGACGTTGCGAGGTGGGCGGCGGGGTCAGCGGTTGTAGGCGGGCATCGGGCCGCGCAGCCGGGCGCCGACCTCGTCGCAGGCGGTCAGGACGTCCGCGGGCAGCGGGCCCGCGGACGCGGCGGCGATGTTGGCCTTCAGATGTTCGGCCTTGGAGCCGCCGAGCAGCAGCGCGTCGGTGGAGGGCCGGGACAGCAGCCAGCGCAGGGCCAGCTCGGTCAGCGGCAGCCCCGCCTCGGAGGCGATGCGGGCGAGGTCGGTGACGGCCTGGAACACCTCCTCGTTCCAGTACCGCTCGCGGTACATCGCGGCCACCTTGGAGTCGCCGAAGCGCCCGCCCTCCGGAACCTGATCGAAGCGGTGGCGGCCGGTGAGCAGGCCGCCGCCGAGCGGGTTGTAGACCACCGTGCGCAGTCCGGTACTGGCGGCGAATTCCACGTACTCCTCCTCGATGCGGCGCGCGAGGAGGTTGTGGAGCTGCTGGGCGACGACCGGGCGGGGCGCCCCGACCTCGTCGGCCACCCGGTTCAGCTCGGCGATCTGCCAGGCGGCGAAGTTGGAGACGCCGAGGGCGAGGACCTTGCCCGCCCGTACGAACTCGGCGACGGTCGCCAGGGTCGCGGAGAGCGGTGTCCGGCGGTCCGGCTGGTGCAGATAGAACAGGTCGACGTGGTCGGTGCCCAGACGCTTGAGGCTCCCGTCGAGCGCGGCGCGCAGCCCCTCGGGTGAGAGCGGCGCGTGCTCGCCCTGGTCGGGGTGCGGGATACCGGCCTTGGTGGCGAGGACCACCTGGTCGCGGCGGCCGGGCAGCAGCTCGGCGAGGATGCGCTCGCTCTCGCCGCCCGCGTAGCCGTTGGCGGTGTCCACGCCGGTGATGCCCGCGTCGAGCGCGGCGTCCACCATGGCGGCCGCCGTCGCGCGGTCGGCGGTGTCGCCGAAGGTCATCGTCCCGAGGATGAGAGGGGACAGCGGGACGGGCACATGCGGGAGTGCGAGGCCGACGGTCACGGGCGGGTTCCTTCCGAGGCGGGTGGTGCGTGGTGCGGGTGGTGCCGGTGGTGCGTGGCGCGGGTGGTGCGTGGTGCGGATGAGGCGGTGGTGCGGGTGAGGCGCGGGTGGTGCGGTCGTGCTCATAGGCGATCACACGCGTGATGTGCGCATCGCGCGCATGGCGCGCATGGCGCCATGCGGCTCCGTGGCCCCGACCGGTCGCCGCGGCGGTTTCCGGCGACGCGCCGCGCGGCGGCCGAGTGTGGTGCGATGCGATCCGCTGGGTCAGCCGGTCAGCGTCGCGCCCACGACGGCGACACGGTCCATGGGTGATGGCCGTCGGCGCCATGGGAACGCTCGCACGGTTGCGTAAATCACGCAAGATGTATCGCGCAGTTCACGCAGCCTATGCCATGATCCTCACTGGGCCCGACCGTGTTGTCCATCGACGGTGCCGGGTACTCGCCGCCGCGCACCGCTGTCGCGCCGCGGCCCCGTCCGGCTGCCACCACGGCCGCCACCCGAACCCGTCGCCGTCCGCCTCTCCTGCCGTCCGCCACCGCTTCCCGCCTCCCGCCTAGGAGCTGCTCTCATGTCCACCCCCCTCCCCCTCATTGCCGTCACCATGGGCGACGGTGCCGGTATCGGCCCCGAGGTCGTCGTCGCGGCCCTGCTCGACGACGCCGTCCTGACCCGCTGCCGCCCCGTCGTCATCGGTGACGCCCGGCGGCTGCGCGAGGCGGCCCGCGTCCTCGGCCTGGACTGCGAGATCGCCGCCGTCGACCACCCGCGCGACGCGGAGTTCACCCCCGGCCGCGTCAACGTGGTCGACCTCGGCCTGCTCCCCGCCGAGCTGCCCTGGGGCAAGCTGTCGACGGTCGCGGGGGGCGCCGCGTACGCGTACATCGAGCGCGCCGCCGAGCTCGCCGTGGCGGGCGAGGTGCACGCCATCTGCACCGCACCGCTCAACAAGGAGGCCCTGCACGCCGCGGGCCGTCTCTACCCCGGCCACACCGAACTCCTCGCCCATCTGACCGGGACCGAGGAGGTCTCGATGATGCTCTCCACCGAGAAGGTGAAGGTCATCCACGTCACCACGCACATCGGCCTGATCGACGCCGTCCACCGCATCGAGCCCGGCCTCGTCGAGCGCACCGTGCGCCGCGGCCACGAGGCGATGGTCCGCGCCGGCACCCCGAACCCCGTGATCGGCGTCTGCGGCATCAACCCGCACGCGGGCGAGAACGGCCTGTTCGGCTACGGCGAGGAGGCCGAGAAGATCGTCCCGGCCCTGGAGAAGCTGCGCGCCGACGGCGTCGACGCCCGCGGCCCGCTCCCCGCCGACACCGCCTTCTTCCTCGCCTCACGCGGCGACTACGACCTGATCGTGGCGATGTACCACGACCAGGGCCACGGCCCGGTCAAGGTCCTGGGCATCGAGGCGGGTGTCAACCTCACCGTGGGCCTGCCCGTCATCCGCACCTCCGTCGACCACGGCACCGCCTTCGACATCGCCGGAACGGGCACGGCGGAGGCGGGCAGCATGGTCGAGGCGCTGCGCCAGGCGACCGAGATGGCCACGGTGCCGATCCCCCCGGCGGCCTGAACCACCGCCTCCGGCGAAGGGCCCGGGTCAGCGGGCGACCGGTGACCTGGCGAGACCCTCGCGGGTGCGGCGGAGAAGGTCCAGGACGGTGTGCTCCTCGGCGGGGTCCGCGCCGAGGAGGCGGTTGAGGTGCATATGCACATGGGCGCGGCAGAGATCTCCGTACGGGCGGTGGAGCCGGTTGATGTCCCGCAGGGCTGTCAGCAGATCAACAGCGGGGGCCAGGGCCGCACGGCGGGCGGCCAGGAGCGGGGCGAGGGTGGGGTCGAGCGTCCCGGGAAGGCCGAGGGCCCGCCGCAGTCCCTGTTTCCGCTCCCGGTACACGGCACCGCCGGACCGGGACGCCGAGGCCGTTGTCCGGTAGTTCTCCACGCGCTGTTCCTCGGACATTCCCAGAGCGTCCAGCAGGTCGTCGACGGTGACGACCGCCAGGGTCAGGGCATCGAGGGAGAGCCGGTTCGCGCCGCTCGCATGCAGGAGGCGCGCGACGATCGGGCTGTCCGCCGCGAAGACCATCTCCGCCGCGCGAACGCCGTCCTCACCGCCGTACCGCTCGATCTCGGGTTCATAGGTGTCGAAGGAGAACCTGGCGCAGTCGCCCGCGCGCATCAGGTCGGCGGCCCATGAGCAGGCCTGCTCGACCAGTGGTCCCAGAAGTGTCGCCGGGTCGCCGTGGAAGCGAATGCGCAGATGGCTCTCCGGATCGGCGTAGCGCAGGAAGAACCAGCCGTCGCAGAAGCCGGCGGCGGTGACGGTCTCCGCGAAGGTGCGCAGCGGACCGGCCACTAGTTCGTCCTGCCGCCAGGAGCCGCAGTAGAGCTTCAGATACAGCCACTCGCTGCCCGGAGGGCGCAGCCGGGCCTCGGACGGAACGGAGTGAGCGGGCGGGACGGCGGGCGCGGCCGGTGCGGCCGATGCGAGCGGGTCCTGCTGAGGAGCACGCGTACGGCGAACGAGTGGCACCACGATCTCGCAGATGTGGCCACTGGCCGCGGTGCCCGGCAGCCAGGCGTGCTCGGGCCCCGGCAACGCCTCCTGGAGGAGCATCGACCGGCCCTCGGAGTCCCTTCGCAGTTCTTCCCGTAGCACCTCGGCGGTGTCGCGCTCCTCGAGATCGAGCAGGAGCCGGTTGTCGCCGACCGTCAGATAGACATGGCGCGGGACGTGCCAGTCGGCCCGCCAGGCGGCCAGCTCGGCGTGGAACCGGCCGTCGGACGCCACCGCGAGCGAGCCGGTGCGGTCCAGACGCCACTGCGCCGGTGCGAGGACGACGCGACCCCGCTGGACCCGGGGCAGGAACAGCGAACCGGCGGCGGGACCCCAGGAGAACGAGGCGAACTGGCGGCGGCCATCGGTGGCGGCCGCCAGCAGGAAGCGGGCCGGGGCGGGTGCGCGCCAGGGGTTGAGCATATGCCCTTGCACTCCGGCCACTTCGGCATGCCGGGGCGGCCAGCCGATGACGAAGCGCCCGGACCGGACCCCGACGACCAGTTCTTCCAGTGGTACGACGCGCTCCGGCTCCACTCCGGGCTGGGTGGCGAGGACGGTCTCATGGGTCCGCAGGGCGGGCCTGATGGCGACGTTGGCCGAGCGGGCGGGGTCCGGCTGGTATACGACCTCGACCGGAAGGGTGTCGGCCTGGAGTTCCTCTTCGGCTCGAGCCGCCTCCTCCAGCGCGTGGTGGGCGTCGGGGCCCAGCAGGTCGGCGAACCGGCCCAGGTGGCGGCCGGCCGCGGGCGCTCCCGGGTTGGGGCCGACGACCAGCTGGAAGTCCCCGGCGTCCAGGGCGGCGGGTGAAGTGGCCGCGACCAGCAGCGACAGGTCGAGCGACGGGGGACAGTCCGCGGGCGCCGGAGGGGCGATGGTGAGGCCGTCGATGTGCTCGTCGGTCAGCTCCAGCACCGCGCGGCGGTCACGGTTGGCACACAGGGCCAGGTCCAGCAGGAGTCGGCCACGCTGTTGCTCTCCCGGCTCGACCGAGCTGTGCGGGGCGTGCTCCCAGGGCGGGCCGAGCCCGGTGTCCGGATCGAGCAACTCCAGCAGCGGGACCTGACGCTCCGGCCCGTACCGGGCGAGGAAGGCCCGCCGGTAGCCGTCCAGTTCCTGGCTCCCCGCCGGATACGGGCTCAGGCGGAGCAGGAGTTCGGCGGCGCGTGCCGCCTCGGTTCCCACGGTCGTGTGCAGACCGGCGCATCGCAGTGGGAGCGCCATGTCGGTCTGGAAGACCGGGTCGCCGTCCGGAACGGGGTGGAGGCTGTTCGCGCGCTCCAGGAGGCCGGGCCAGGGCCGGGCGCGGGCCTCGAGGTGAAGCCGGTCCCATCGGGCCAGGTCGTCCGTGAGCGCCGCGAGTCGATCGGTGACGTCCCGGGCGGCCGGAACGCCCCGCAGGCACCGCCGCACATGGGACGCCGGATCGCCACCGGTCAGCGGCGGCCGTAGCTCCGAGAACAGGAATCCTTGGGACCACAGGCGGTCGACCAGTACGGCGGCCCTCTCGGGCGTCGCGCCGGGAAGCCGTCCGGCCGCCTCCACCAGGTGGCCGACCGGGGTGGGCAGCCGGGCCGCCTCGAGTACCCGGAGAACCGCCGCGGTGGCCCTGATGGAGGTCTCGGAGGCCGAGCCGTCCGTCAGCCACGCGCGGTCTCCGCGTACGGTGACCGCCGGGTCCGCCACCAGCCGGAGCTCGGCGCGGACGACGGGGTCCTGCTCCAAGTGGGCGACCAGGTCCAGCAGCCACGCCATGTCCGGACGGGTGCGGGTACGCGGCGGCTCCGCCGTCAGGGCCAGGTCGGTGGCGTCGGCCCAATGAGCCAGACCGACACCGGCGAAGAGGCCGAAGGGGGTCGGCCGGGTGCTCATGCGGATGAGGTATCGGATGAGCTTGCGCCGCACCCGCGCCGCCGCGGCATCGTCAGGGCGGGCGCGCTCCAGGGCCGCGGTCAGGTCACGGCTGGCCACCAGGACCGCGAGGCGAGCCCGTGGATCCGTGGGGAGCAGAGAGCCACCGGGACCCGGTGGCGCCGATACGGCCGGGGTGCGGAACGGCAGCAGGGGGGCGCGGACCAGCGCCCACCCGAGCGGCCGGTACTCACAGGAGGTCATGACAGCAGGAACAACCGGTCCCAGGTGGGCTCGGTGTCGGTGGCGGCGGCGAGGAGTACCAGGGCGATGCCTGACGCGCCGTCCAGGAGTCCGGCGCGATCCACGGGGTTCCGTCCCTGCTCCAGGTCGGCGTAGCCCATGGGGCGCTCGGGCGCGTAGGCGGCGAGCAGTTGATCGACGAGTGGGTCGACGGCCTTCGTCAGCAGTGGCAGCCCGGTGTCGGCGGCGAATCTCAGGACGACCTGGAGCAGCCCCGCCACGCCATGGCAGAAGGTCGGCGAGTCGATGTCGCGGGCCCCTGGCGGGCGGCGGAGTACGGCGGCGATGGCATCGACCGCGAGCCGGCGCAGGCCGTCGTCGTCCAATGCCTGTCCGGCGTGCCAGAGCGCGCGGGCCACGCCGGGAGCGCCGTAGCACCAGGCGCTGCGGGCCGGGACGGGCGGAGCGGGCCGCCGGCTGGACTCCGAGTGGCCGAGCGCACGCCCCTTCCGGCCGTTCGGCGGGTTCTGGCCGTTTGGCAGGGGCATCGCGCAGGGCCAGTTGATGCCCCAGCGATCGTCACTGCGCTGGCCCGCGACCCAGTCGGCCACGTGGCGCACCGCATCGGCCTGGCCCGGCACTTCGTACCCCTCCCCCAAGGCCAGGGCCAGGATGCTCAGCGGTCCCGGAATCCCGTGTGCCAGACCGCAGTTGAGGTTGCCGGCCGGGTATGAGCGCCGCATGGCCTCGTTGCTCATCAGCTCCGGAGGGGTCGCCCACAGCGGTGGCCCGTCCCTCGGGGCGACCAGGCGTACGAGGGCGGCCAGCAGCTGCGGCAGTGTCCCGCGGGGATCGCGCGTCAGAAGCGGGGCCGCGGCGCCGCTGGCCCCAGAGATGAGGTCGAAGTCACGGACCGGCATTCCGCCGCGGTGGGCGCTCAAGCGGCTCGCCTGCGCCGACACCAGTGGCGCCAGTTCGTCGTCGAGCACCGTGAGCAGGCGCGGATAGCGCTCCCCGTTCCGGCTCAGCGATGCCACCGCGAACGCCAGGCCGCTCAGCCCGCTGTAGAGGCCGCAGTCCAGGGACGCGGTCTGTTCCGCCGCGTGGGCTCCTGCGGCCAGGAAACCATGACCGGCCGCGTCCCAGCCGCACTGGGGCAGGCACTGGTCGAGGTACGAACACAGAAGCGCGGTCCCGACATCGCCTTCTGCCACAGAGTACGGCAGCCACCTGACGGTATCCGGGTACCGCGTCTGCCGGCCGGCCGCTGTGAGCGCCTCGGCGACGCGCCGCCGGTCCACGGCGCGCGCGGCCACGTCCTGCGCCACCGTCAGCGCCGCGTCGCGGCGTTGCCCGCTCAGCGCCACTTTCCACGGGGAGGTCGTGGGCGCAGCCGAAGTGTGGTCGTTCTCGCTCATCGGCATCTCGCAATCCAGGGAACGCGGTTAGTGGCAGACAAAGCATCCGGTCTCGCACGCGGTCTCAATCGCGCTCGGGCCGCATGGCGGGTCATCCGTCCGCATCGGGCAGCACCCCGTGCAACCGGTTTTTCCGCAGGTCCCGCAGGTGTAACAGGTTTCCCAGCAGGTATTGCAGCTGCCGCCCACGCAATACGTGTCGTAACACGTGAATTGGTCACCGCAGGTCGCCTCACAGGTTTTCTCCCATGTGGCCGGCGGGCACTCCCCTTCGGGTGCTTCGGTCCACTCGAAGCGCATGGTCCGGTGCCGTGCCCTGTGGAGACGCCGAAAGTCCAGGTCGAACTCATCGGGCACACGGACTACCCGGTTGTGGGTGTACTCGATGTTCGCGCCCTTCTTCAGCATGACCTCGGTGGCTTCCTCACCCGGGAACGGCAGGCGTTCCGGCGGTATGCGCGTGGTGTCCACGACGTCCTGGACGCTGAACTCCGCGTAGTGGTCGAGGTCTGCCGTGAAGTACAGCCGCCGATATCCATCACGGTCACTGTCGCCCAGGAACCCCTTGAGGGTCAGCCCCTCGGCAGCCGGTTCCGTGGGCTCGGGGCGGCGCCTCTCGACTACCGGATCCTGCGGGCCCTCGATATCGCGGGCCCTGTCCCCGCGTTTGTTTCGCTCCGATTTATCAGCCATCGCCGTACTCCCCTGGATCTCGCACGGCGGAAACACTCGATGGCTCCCGGGAATGCGGACGAGCCATTCATTACGTCCAACGTGTCATGACGGACCATGGCGGGCAACCTGAGCCGGCCGCCGCGGAGACGTTGTTGTCCCCGTTGGACGTCAGGCTTGCACGGTGGGCCGGACGACGACCTCGCTGATGTCGATGCCGACGGGCTGCTCGATCGCGTAACCGATCGCGGACGCGATGGCCGAGGGCGGGATGGCGATCTCGTCGCGCTGCCGGGCTGCCGCCGCCGCTGCCTCGGGACTCGCCCCCTTGCCCACGCCCTCGGTGTTGGTGAATCCGGGTGAGACGAGGGTGACGCGCAGATCGGGCCCCGACTCCTGCCGCAGCCCCTCGGTCAGCACCTTCACCGCCGTCTTGGTGGCGGCGTAGACGGCCTGCGGGGGCTTCACGACGTAGGCCGCGGTGGAGGCGATGTTGACGAACTGGCCGGAGCGCTGCCGCCGGAAGACGGGAAGTGCCGCCCCGATTCCGTTCAGCAGGCCGGTGATGTGCGTCGCGACCATCGCGTCCCAGTCGTCCTGGCGCAGTTCGTCGAACGGTGACACCGCCATCGTGCCGGCGTTGGAGACCAGGACGTCGAGCCGGCCGAACCGGTCGACCGCCATGTCCGTCAGCCGCTTGAGGTCCTCGCGGCGCGTCACGTCGATGACGGCCCCGACGGCCGAGCCGCCCCGCGCCGTGATCTCGTCCACCACCGCGTGCAGCCGGTCCTCCCGCCGGGCCCCGAGCACGAGCCGGGCACCCTTCTCGGCGAGGTACGTCGCCGTCGCCGCTCCGATGCCGCTGCTGGCACCCGTGATGGCCACGACCTTGCCTTCGATGCCTGACATGGCCAACGTCCTCCAAGGGGATGTGCGCAGGTCAGACCATGACCTACAGTGGAACTGGGGGCGCCCCCAGTTAAGCCGAGCCTAATTGGGGACGCCTCCGGTTAGCAAGGCGAAGGAGACCGGAGAGGACATGGCAACCGCTGATGACCGGCAGTGCACCACGCCCGCTGCGAGCTGACGCACGGCGCAACAGAGACAAGATCCTCGCGGCCGCGGTGCGCGTGTTCGCCGAGGAGGGGCTGGACGCGCACCTGGAGCGCATCGCCAAGGAGGCGGGCGTGGGCAGCGCGACGCTGTACCGGAACTTCGCCACCCGCGAGGCGCTGATCGAGGCGGTCTACCGCAACGAGGTGGCCCAGCTGTGCGACGCCGTCCCCGATCTGCTCGCCGAGCAGCCGCCCTACGAGGCCCTGCGCGCCTGGACGCGTCTCTTCCTGGACTACGTCACCGCGAAGTTCGGCATGGCCGACGCCCTGCGCGCCATCGCCGCCACGGGAAACAACCCCTACGGCCACAGCCGGGACATGATCCAGGCCGCCATCACCACCCTGCTGGACGCGTGCGCGGCCGCCGGGGCGATTCGCACCGACATCAGCCCCACCGACATGGGTGCCGCCCTCGAAGGCATCGCCCTCACCTCGGCCGAACCCGAACACCGGGAACGGGCAGAGCGCCTGCTCGACCTCACCCTGGACGGCCTGAAGGCCCGTTCGTGACGGCGGCCCTGCCGAGGGGCTTCCGGTGCGGGTGCAACTCGATGGTGAGCGAGGCGGCAGTGAAGACGGAGGAGTAGGTGCCGACCGCCAGGCCGATCAGCAGGGCGAGGGCGAAGTCGGCGAGGGTGTCGTCGGCGAGGACGGCGAGAGCGGTGAGGATGAAGGCCGCACCCATGCCGGTGTTGACGGTACGGGGCAGGGTCTGGAGGATCGCCTGGTTCGTCAGGCGGGGAAGCGGTGTGGCACGGTCGCGGCCGAGCAGTTCGCGGACGCGGTCGAAGAGGACGACGGAGTCGTTGACCGAGTAGCCGATGACGGTCAGCAAGGCGGCCAGGAAGACCCCGTCGATGGGCTTGCCGAGCCAGGCGAAGGCACCGATGAGGATCACCACGTCGTGGGCGAGCGCGGCGACGGCCGCCGTCCCGAAGAACCAGCGGAAGCGGACCGCGAGATACAGCAGTTGGGCGCCGAGTGCGAGGGAGAGCGCGATGAGGGCGTTGCGGCGGAGCTCGTCGCCCATGCTGGGGCCGATCAGCTCGTCGCGGATCTTCTTCGTCTCGCCGCCGAGTGCGCCGATGGTTTCGGTGACGGTGGCCTCGTCGGCGTTGGTCAGGTTCTCGGCGCGCACCGTGAGCCCGGTGTCGCCGGAGGACTGCACGACCGCGCGGGGGAACCCGGCGTCGGTGAGGGCGGTACGGGCGCGGTCGGGGTCGACGGGGGTGCTGGTGGCGTACTCGATCAGCCGACCGCCGGTGAACTCGATGCCGAAGTCCAGGCCGCGGACGAGGATGCCCGACGCGGCCACGACGGCGAGCGCGGCGGAGGCGGCCAGCCAGCGGCGCGGACGGCGCAGCAGGAACGGGTCGCGGCGCAGCAGCCGGTCGCGGACCCAGCCGGTGCTCGCGATGCCGGTGATACGGGGCCGACGGCGGACCGCGGGGCGGCCCGCCGCGTACTCGGCGAGCACCCGGCTGATCACCAGGGCGCTGACCATCGAGGCGAGGACGCCGATGGCGAGGGTGATGCCGAAGCCGCGTACCGGGCCGGAGGCGAAGGCGAACATGAGGCCCGCGGCGATCAGCGTCGTGATGTTGGAGTCGGCGATCGCGCTGAGGGCACCGCGGAACCCGGCCGTCAGCGCCGAGCGGGGGCTGGGGCGGCTGCGGGCCGCGTACTCCTCCCGGGCCCGTTCGAAGACCAGGACGTTGGCGTCCACGGCCATGCCGATCGCCAGGACGAACCCGGCGAGGCCCGGCAGGGTCAATGTGGCGCCGAGCGCGGCCAGGGCGGCGTAGGAGATAAGGCCGTAGCAGGCCAGGGCCACGGTCGCGAGCAGGCCCAGGAGCCGGTAGACGGCGATGATGAACAGCGCGGTCAGGGCGGTGCCGATGACGGCGGCCCAGGCCGCGGCCTCGATCGCCGCGTCGCCGAGCGTGGCGCCGACGGTGCGCTGTTCGACGGTCTCGACCGGTACGGGCAGGGCGCCACCGGAGATCAGCAGGGCCAGTTCGCGGGCTTCGGTGTCGTCGAAGGAGCCGGTGATCTGGGTGGTGCCGCCCGGGATGCCGGTCCCGCACGGTACGGAGGGGTCGACCTGCGGCGAGGAGATGATCTTGTTGTCGAGGACGATGGCGACCCGGCGCTGCGGGTCGCCTGCCGGGTGGCAGGCGACCCGCGCGGTGACCTGCCGCCATCGGTCCTGACCGGTCTTGGAGAAGTCGACCGTGACATGCCAGCCGGCGCCGCCCTGCTGGTCGAAGCGGGCCTCGGCGCCTTCGACATCCCGCCCGGTCAGCTCGGCGGCCCGCAGCCGCAGGGGCTGTCCGGAATCGTCCGGCAGCACGCGCTCCTCGGCCGGATCGGCCGGCGGGGAGGTGGCGCCGTCACCGGTCCCGGCCGGGCCGAGGACCGCGTGCACGGTGAGCTGCGCGGTGCGGCCCAGCACATCGGCGGCCTTCTTCGGGTCGTGAACTCCGGGCAGCTCGACGAGGATGCGGTGGTCGCCGGAGCGGACGAGGGTCGGTTCGGCGACGCCGAGCGCGTCGATGCGGCCGCGCAGCACCTCCACGGTCCGGTCGGTGGCCGCGGCGTCGGCTTCGGTGGTGGGGGTGGAGCGGGTTTCCAGCATGAGCTGGGTGCCGCCGCGCAGATCGAGTCCGAGGCGGACCGGCGTGGTGAGGGCGATGGCCAGCGATCCGGCGATCACGGCGAGGGCGAACAGCGCCCGCATGCGCAGGGACTTGTTTCGTTTGTTCCGCTTGCTCCACTTGTTGCGGCGTTTCGACACGTCGTCGCGGCGTTTCAACACGAGCCTCCGGCAGGCATGTCGCGGCAGCGGCGCACGCGGCCGCGACGGAGGAAAGGGTGATGGGTGGCGTCAGGTACCTGCGGGCGCCGGAGGGGCCCGGCCGCGGTCGTGGGCCGATCGGCCGGGCGAGACGGGGGCGTATGCGGAAGGCGCTGAGGTACGGGTACCGACGGCCGGACCGGCATCCGTAGCGCGGGGGTCGGTGGCGTGGTGATCCGGTGGGCACGGGCGCTCACCGAGGTGGTCATGCCGGACCCTGGCCTGGGCCGCGCAACCGGCGGCGCACGGGTCGTCCGCGCGGGGCCGGGTGTCCGGGCGCTCGGCGCCCGTGGCCGCCGAGGCCGGAGTGGCCGCCGGGGCCGGATCGGCCACCGAGGCCGGATTGGCCACCGAGACCGGATGGGGCACCGGACCGGAGGCGGCGCGCGCGGTATCGGCGGGAACCAGCGCCAGCAGGACGGCGAGGAGCGCGATGAGCGTTCCCGTGAGCCGGTGACCGGCGGTCGGGACGGCGCGGGGTGCTGGACGCATGGTCGGGGGCGGGGCGGGCGTCAGGGTTCGATGAGACCGGCGCGGATGGCGTAGCGGGTCAGCTCCAGCCGGTCGTGCAGACCGAGTTTGTGCAGGAGGTTGGCCCGGTGGCGGTGCACGGTCTTGACGCTGATGAACAGGATCTCGGCGATCTCCTTGGAGGAGTGCCCTTCGGCGACGAGTTTGAGGACCTCCTCCTCACGAGGGGTGAGGAGCTGATCGGGGTCTTCCTCGCCGTGACGGACGCGGTCCAGGTAGTTGCGGATGAGGGCGGTGACCGCGCCGGGGTAGAGGAACGGCTCGTTGCGCATCGCGGCCCGGCAGGCGGCGACCAGATCGCGGTCGGCGACCGACTTCAGCACATAGCCGCAGGCCCCGGCCTTGAGCGCCTGGAACAAGTACTGCTCGTTGTCGTGCATCGTCAGCATCAGGATCCGCAGGCCCGGTTTGAGCGCCACCAGCTCACGGGTGGCCTGGAGTCCGGTCAGGCGCGGCATGGCGATGTCGAGCACCGCCAGGTCGATCTCCTGGCTCCGGGCCGCCTCGATGGCCTCGGCGCCGTCCCCGGCCTCGGCGACGACCTCCAGGTCGGGCTCCCGGTCGAGGATCAGGCGTACGCCGCGGCGTACCAGAGCGTGGTCGTCCGCGAGCAGGATGCGGATCGGCGTCGCGTGCGCGGGAGAGCTCGTGGGAGCCGGTGTCGAGGCCGTGGTGGGTCCGGGCGGGGTCGGATCGGGCATGGTCAGAGCTGCTTCCTGGGGGCGGGTGTGATGAGGCGGATCCGGGTGCCGGTGCCGGGCGTCGAGGTAATGTCCAGGCTGGCTCCGGCGAGCAGGGCCCGTTCGCGCATACCGCGGATCCCGGCGCCCTCGCAGGCGGCCTCGATACCGCGGCCGTCGTCGGCGATCTCCAGCGCCACCGCCTCGCCGACGCGGCGCAGGCTCACCTCGACCTGCCGCGCGTCCGCGTGGCGCGCCGCGTTGGTCAGGCTCTCCTGAGCCACCCGGTACAGCACGAGCTCGCTCTCCTGGTCGAGGGCGGGCAGGTCGGCGTCGAGGCGGCGTACGACGCGCAGCCCGGTGTGGGTGGCGAAGTCCTGGGTGAGCGAGGTCAGTGCGCTGACCAGGCCCAGGTCGTCCAGGACACCCGGCCGCAGCCGGCGCACCAGGCGGCGCACCTCGTCCAGGCTCTCCCGGGTGATCTCCTGGGCCTGCTGGAGGTCCTCGCGCAGCGGCTCGGGGGCGTCGTCCGCGGTGCGACCCAGCACCAGCAGGATCGCGGTCATGCTCTGCCCGACCTCGTCGTGCAACTCCTGGGCGATACGGCGGCGTTCCGCCTCCTGAGCCAGCAGCACCCGGGCGCTGGACGTGGCGCGTTCGTGCTCCAGCCGGTCGAGCATGGCGTTGAAGGTACGGATCAGCTCGGACACCTCGCTGCCGCCACCGGTGCCGGGCACGGGCAGCCGCTGGCCCGGGCGCAGCAGGTCGACGGTGGTCATCAGCCGGGTCAGCCGGTCCAGCGGGGCCAGGCCCCAGCGCAGCAGGGTGCCGTTGGCGACCAGCATGACGGCGAGACCGCCGATCAGGATGATCGCCTCGGTCAGCACCACCGGCACGGA
Source organism: Streptomyces sp. NEAU-174 (assembly GCF_052665095.1). NCBI lineage: Bacteria > Bacillati > Actinomycetota > Actinomycetes > Kitasatosporales > Streptomycetaceae > Streptomyces > Streptomyces sp. NEAU-174. The sequence goes on from NZ_JBQTCE010000006.1 coordinate 137,838, forward strand.
GACGGTCACCGGCGCCCACAGCAGCAGCGCCGTGGCGGTGCCCAGCACCAGGGCGTTGAGCCCGAAGATCCGCCAGAACAGCGACACCGGGGAAACTCCTCCTTCTGCGCTCCGATTGTGATCAGCTCTACTGTCGCTCATCGCTCCCCCGGACCGAGCCGCCGCGACTGATCACGACCGAGCCCGACCCAGCCTGCCTCCCCCACCGCGCGGGGTCGATGGGGTCCGTTCCCCATATCCGGGGTCGTCGGGTACCCATGCGCCGTGCCCCGCCTTCGCCCCGTGGTCACCGCTGCCCCGGGCAAATGGGGTCCGCGCCCGATGGGATTCCGACGCCGGGTCGAGCAGAGTCGAAGAAGATCGAGCCGTCCGGTACGGCCAGTGCTCGCGGTCGTGGAGACCGCGGCCGACGGCACCGGGCGGCCGCTGCCGCGCTCAGCGCGCCTTTCGCGAAAGGACCACACCCGTGCCGCTCGACACCGCCCAGACCGGCCCCCGCCCCGGGCGGCTGACCTCTCATGAGGCCCGCCAGCGCCTGGAACACGCCCGCAACAGCCGCCTGGCTCAGCTGCGCGCCCTCGACGAGAGCGCGCAGAGCACGGACGCCCATCTGGTGTCCGCACAGACAGAGGCGATCCAGCGCGTCCTCACCGAGATCGACGAGGCGTTCGCCCGTATCGACGACGGCGCCTACGGCACCTGCCAGGGCTGCGCCAAGCCCGTCCCCGCCGAACGCCTCGAGATCCTCCCCTACACCCGCTACTGCGTCGGCTGCCAGGGCCGCGCCACCGCCTGATCCGCCCCGTCCGACCCATCCGACCCGTCTTCGTCTCCGCCCTGCTCAAAGGGGTGAAGTGGTGAACCACCAGACCATCGACAACCCGGCCGCGCATCTGTCGCCCGAGGACCTTGCCGCGCTGCGGGAGAACCTCCACGAACAGCGCCTCTTCCGCCAGGAACAGCTGCGGCAGATCGCCGCGGCGCCCCGCACCGAGGACCTGCTCCGGCGCCGCTCCGCGGCACAGGCCGAAGTGCACGTCAAAGTCGCCGCCTCCGCGCGCATGGTCCTCGCCGACGTGGAGGCGGCGCTGCGGCGCATCGCCGATGGCCGCTACGGCAGCTGCCATCTGTGCCGCCGCCCCGTTGAACGCGAACGGCTGATGATCATTCCGCAGGCACGCTACTGCGCGCGGTGCCAGCAGGTGCGGGAGGCCGGACGATGACCGTCCTCCGCCGCTTCCGGTCCGGCTCCCCCGCCGGGCACCGACACCGGCCCTGGCCGTCGTGCCGGACCTGCTGCGGCCTCGCCCTCGACCTGGGCAGCGCCCGCACCCGCGCCTGGCTCGCCGGCCGCGGCATGATCTTCGACGTACCCACCATCACCTTCCCCGGTGCCGGGGCGGTGTACCCGATCCAGCGCGGTGCCATCGTGGACGTCCCCGGAACGGCCCGGATGCTCGACCGGCTGCTCAGCCATCGCCTGCCCCGCCTCACCCGGCCGCTGGTGGTGGTCGCCGCGCCCGTGCTGGACGGCCCCGCCTACCGGGAACGCGCCCGCACCGCCGTGGAGGTGCTGCGCCGGTCCTGACGGTCCCCACCGCACGCGCCATCGCCCTGGCCGCGGACGCCGACCTCTCCCCGCCGACCCCGCCGCCGCACCGGCCGGGGTCTCCGGTACGCCATCCCCCGATCCTGGAAGGAGAACCACCGTGTCCGGCGAGATACCACCCGCGCAGCCGCCTCCCGATCCCCCGCACCACGACCTCGTACATCCCCTGTCGCTGTGGCGCTGGCGGCACAATCCGCTGTACCGGTGCACCGACCGCCTCCAGGCCCGGATCGCACTGGCGTTGTTGCTGCTGGTGCCGGCCCTGGGGCTCGCCGCCACGTTCGCCGTCGGTGACGCCGCGCACCGCCACTACCGCGCGGCCGCCGAGCACCAGCGACAGAGCCTGCGCCTCACCACCGCCGTCCTCACCCATGACGCCCCGGATCACCCGGAGCCCGGATCGGCGGAGGCGAGGGAGAACCGCTACCCGGCCACGGTCCGCTTCACCGACCCGAGCGGACGGGCCCGCACCGCGGAGACCGACGTCCTGCCCGGGCTGAACGCGGGCAGCTCCGTCCACGTCTGGGTCGACGCGGACGGAGCGATCGCCGAGCCGCCCATGACCGCCGCACAGATCCGCAGCCGCACCATGGGCTGGGCGCTTGTGGCCTTCCTGACCGTGGCGTTCGCCGGTGCCACCGCCTACCGCTGCGCCACCGTGGTCCTGCGCCGGCGCAATCTCGCCGAGTGGGACACCGAATGGGCCGAGACCGCGCCACGCTGGACCAGGTCCCCCTGAGCCACCGGCCGACAGCGGCCTCGACGCCGGTGACACATCAGCCGCGGAGGGGACCCTCACAGGTGTAGTCCGATGTGCCCGCGCGCTGGTTGGACCAGATGTCCACCTCGCCGAACCAGCAGTTCATATCGGTCAAGTTGTTGTCGCCGCCCGCGGCCCGGTCGAGGATGAAGTAGTCGACCGTCTCGGACATGTCCTCGAAGACCGCGTCCGTGTCACGGGCATCGGTCAGGTTCGCGGTGATCCGGCCGGTGCAGACGAACCGGGGACGTTCCGCCGCGCCGGTGGCACGGCAGTCCGGGTCGGACGCGGTCATCGCGGTGAAGGAGGAGCGGATCTGGTCGGCCGAGCTGTCACGGAGCTCACCCAGGGGCGTGTAGGTGGTGTGGGGCACGTACAAGTCGGCTACGTGGGCGATCTGTTCGTCGAGGAAGCGGTCGTACGCGCTCTGGAGCCCCGCGTCCCCGCCGAGCCGGTCGCGCCAGGCGTCGAAGGCCGCCGGGTCGTCGGAGCGCAGATCGCGGTACATCTCCCGCAAGAGGGAGGGGTGTTCGAGCCACAGGAACTCGAAGAAGGTGCCCGCGTAGTCGTAGAAGCGGAAGCCGTCGCCGCCGTACGTCGCGTGCAGGAGCTGGTTCACGGTCATGCGCGGCCCGCCGCCGGCCGTGTCGTCGATGATCCCCTGAACCAGGGACTTGCGGACCCGGATGCCGTCGTCGCGGGTGGCGCCGTCGAAGAACTCGGCGGTGCCCTCGTCCATCGCGGTGGTCCGGTCACCCTCGTACCAGTGACCTTCGCCGAAGCTGCCGGGCACCGCCCAGCGACCGTTGAGGTAGTGGGTGTACTCGTGGCGGAACAGCTCCTCCAGGGTCAGTGAGGAGTCCTGCGGGACGCGGCGCTGGTATGTGTAGAAGGTCGCCCCCTTCTCGATGTAGACGCCGCCGTTGTTGGTGTCCATGCCGGTGAGGAGCGGGTGGAAGTTCTCGTAGTCGGCGCGGGAGCCGTACAGGACGATGTGCAGCGTGGTGTTGGTGTCGTCCGCGAGGGGCGTGTCCGTGCCGAGGACGCGGTGGAACTGCGCCTTGACCTGCTTGCTGGCGTAAGTGAGCTGGTCGACGGTGTCCCGGTCGAGGGCGGTGCGGACCTGGATGCCGTCGGTGCCTTCGGTGCCGTAGACGTACGTGTACGGGAAGAGTCGCCTCTCGATGTCGTCCTTGCACACGTGGTACGGGGCGCAGGCTTCGAACACCCCCAGCCAGGTGGCGACCTTCGCCCAGGGTGCGCTGCTGTCCCCGAAGTTGCGGGCGGTGGTGTCCAGGAGGGTGCCGAGGCCGGAGACGATCTCGTCGCGCAGCCCTTCGATCTGGCCGAAGCGGCCGTACTCGCTGAGCGCGTCGCGTATCACCCAGGCGTTGGGCCCGTCCTTGAGGTGGGTGTGGCCGGCGAAGGAGCTGAAGGCCGCCCGGTACGAGGGGTCGGCCGTCACCGCGGTGTGGAAGGCGGCGTCCTTGTTGCCGGGATACACGCCGAGGTAGTTCACGGTGAGCGCCGCGAGGGCGGCACCGGCCCAAGAGGTGTCCTGGGCGGTTTCGGGGTGCTGGGCGTCCATGGTGGCCAGAACCCGCTTGACCAGGGGGAGTTGGTGCTGACGCAGGCCGGGGGCGGAGGCCGCGTCGAGCGCTTCGCGCAGGGTTTCGGCGTTGGGGCGGGTGACGTCGAAGGTACGGGCGGCCGAGCCGAAGGCGTCGACAGCCTCGCGCATGGCGTTCACGGTCGGCACGTCGGTGATGTCGATCTCGTCGTGCGAGAAGTCCTGGTACGCCACCGCGTGCAGGTAGGTGAACAGCTCCAGCAGATGGCTGCCGTCCTTGCCGTCGTGGGAGGCGGCGAGTTGGGTGATGCGGCGGGAGACGGCCTGGACGTGCTCGTCCGACATGACGGGGACGAGTCGCTGGTCCCAGGTCCACAGGATCGAGCGCAGACAGCCGTCGGCGGTGACGGCGGGGTCGGCCAGGAAGTCGGCGAACCGCTCCGGCGGCAGGCCCGTGACGCCGTCGAGCGTGCAGGGCACGGATGCCGTGCCGAGTGTGGCGTGCGGAGTGCCGGCGCCGCCCCGGCTCTTCGGCGCGGGCGTTCGGGCTCCGGGGACACCGCCGCCGGTGAGGCCGCCGGGGGCCGGGACCTTCCGTGCCCTGCTCGGGGCCTTGGCCAGGCGGTCGACCCTGTCGAAGGGGTCGGACGAGGCGGCCGTCCGTAACGCCGAAGGCCGCGCGGGAGCGGGGGCGGCCGCGTGACCGGACGAGGTCGCCGTCACGCAGAGCGTCACCGCCACCAAGGCCGTGAGCAGACTTCCGCGCGTGGATCCGCGCGTGAATCCGCGCGGGTTTCTCGACTGGAACACCGTTGGCTCCTGTGTGGGGAGGTGGCAAGGGCTGTGGGGCAGCGGTGCCTCAGGGCCTGAATCGCCCTGTGCGGGGCTGCACATGAGAGCGCGTGGTGCCATGTGATGCGTAACGTAATAATGTGAAATTGCACAGGGTGCAAGGCCCTCGACGCGACGGACCGCGGAGAGCTTGAGCCTGTCAACGTACGGATCAAGGAGGACCGATGCACGATCCCCTGACCGGCGCACCTCGGACGGCCGGCCATGACCTGCCCGTCTCACCGGAGTTCGAGGTCTTCATGGCGGGTGACTGGGCGCCGACCCCGCTGCCCGCGGACATCCGGTCGGCCGCCGCCGACTTCACCTCCGCTCGCCGCGCCCGGCTGTCCGCCCGCTTCCCCGGCGAGCGACTGATCATCCCCGCGGGCGAGCTGAAGGTCCGCTCGAACGACTGCGACCACCGCTTCCGGCCGTACAGTGCGTACGCCTGGCTCACCGGTCTGACCGGCGAGGAGCAGGCCGGGCATGTCCTGGTCCTGGAGCCGGACGGGCCCCACCGGCATGAGGCGGTCCTGTATGTGCGGCCCCGTTCGCCGCGCACCGATGGCGGCTTCTACCGGGACCGGCGCTACGGCGAGTTCTGGGTCGGCCGGCGCCCCGACCGCGACGAGACCGCGCGTATGACCGGCATCCGCTGTGCCGACATCGGCGACGGGGCGGAGCCACCGCCTGGCCGCGACGCCACGGTCGACGCCGAACTGCGCGCGGCCTTGAGCGAGTTGAGGCTGATCAAGGATGCCTGGGAAGTGGGGCAGCTACAGCTCGCCGTGGACCACACGGTCGCCGGTTTCGAAGACGTGGTGCGTGCCCTGCCGCGCGCCCTCGCCCATCCACGCGGCGAGCGCTGGATCGAGGGCGTCTTCGGCCTGCGCGCCCGCGCGGAGGGCAACGGCACCGGCTACGAGACCATCGTGGCGTCCGGTGCCCACGCCTGCGTGCTGCACTGGATACGGAACGACGGGCCCCTGGACGCACGGCGGTTGCTGCTGCTGGACGCGGGCGTGGAGACGGACAGCCTCTACACCGCCGACATCACGCGCACCCTCCCGCTCTCCGGGCGGTACTCCCCCGTGCAACGGCGGGTGTACGACCTCGTGCTCGCCGCCCAGGACGCGGGCATCGCGGCGCTCAGGCCGGGCGCGAGCTTCCGTGACTTCCACCGGGCCGCGATGCGCGTGATCGCGGAAGGGCTCACGGAATGGGGTGTGCTCAAAAGCCCCGAGGGCGACTTCCACCGTCGCTACACCCTGTGCAGCAGCGGACATATGCTCGGGCTCGACGTCCACGACTGCGCTCAGGCACGCGCGGAGAGCTATCTGGACGGGGTGCTGGCGGAGGGCCAGGTGCTGACGGTCGAGCCCGGCCTCTACCTCCAGGCCGACGACGAGACGCTCCCGGACGAACTGCGGGGCATCGGGGTGCGCATCGAGGACGACCTGGTCATCACCGCCGAAGGAGCACGGCTGATGTCGGGCGCCCTGCCGCGCACCCCGGACGCGATCGAGGCGTGGATGGGAGAACTGATCGAGAGCCGCTGAATCGGTGCCGGTAGCCGCATCCGCACACGGGCACCCACGAGAACGACGCCCGTGAGAACAACATGACATTGTACTCTGGTGATCCTCTCGGCCGTGCAGGCACGGGGCACGAAGGGAACACCAACCGTCATGGGCCACCTCAAGCAGCGCAACCTCATCACCACCAGGGAGCGGCTGCGCGACCAGGTGGCCCACGCCCTGCGCGCCGCGCTGATCTCCGGCGAACTGCGCCCCGGCGAGGTCTACTCGGCACCCGGTCTGGCCGAGGACTTCGGCATCTCCGCGACGCCGGTGCGCGAGGCGATGCTCGACCTGGCCCGCGAGGGCCTCGTCGAACCCGTACGCAACAAGGGCTTCCGCGTCACCGAGGTCAACGAACGCGACCTCGACCAGTACACCGAGATCCGCGCCCTGATCGAAGTCCCCATGATCGGCCGGATCACCCGCGGTGCCGCCCGCGAGGACCTGGAGGCGCTGCGCCCGGTGGCGGAGGACATCGTGCGCGCCGCGCGCGAGCACGACCTCATCGGCTATCTGGAGGCCGACCGTCAGTTCCATCTCTCCCTGCTCGCGCTCGCAGGAAACGACCGGCTCGTCGAAACCGTCGGCGACCTGCGCAAACGCTCACGCCTGTACGGACTGACCACACTGGACGAGCGCGATCAGCTGATCCCGTCCGCCGAGGAGCACATCGAGCTCCTCGACCTGATGGTCGCGGGTGATGTGACGGGCGCCGAGACATGCATGGCCCGCCACCTCGGCCATGTGCGCTCGCTGTGGGCCAAGCCCGGTCCAGGCACAGGCCCTGGCACCTGACCGGCCGCCCCGAGGGGCAGCCGGTCCACGGCCGCTCAGCTCTCGGGGGCGTCCCCGAAGTCGGGGATCTCCAACCGGGCTCCGCCCTGCCGCGCGGACTCGTGCGCCACGATGCCCGGCAGGGTGTAGCGGGCCGCGACCCAGGCGTTCACGGAGGGCAGTGTGCGGGTGTTGACCGCGGTCACGAAGTCGTCCACCAGGAAGTGGTGGCTGCCCTCGTGCCCGTTGTGCAGATGGTCGAACTCCCGGGGCAGCCGCGACCGGTCGTGCACGGGCGCGGAACCGGAAGTGAAGGCGGCGCGCAGGGCGGGCGCGATGTGCTCGAGCGACGGGTCATCGGGAGCCAGTGTCGGCTTGGGCTCCAGCAGCTCCGTGATGTCCTTGACCCCCTTCTTGTCCTGCCAGAAGCTCACCGTGGCGAGCTGTTCCATGCTCGCGTCCGTACCGAAGAACCGGAAGCGCGATTCGCGGATATGCGAGGGATAGCCGACCCGCCGGAACTCGTTCGTACGGAACGAGCCGCCACCGGCCACCTCGAACAACGCGGTGGCGTTGGAGATGTCGTTCCCGAACTGGCTGACCTCCTGGTCGAAGACACCGTCCCCGCGGTCGTCCTTCACTCCGATCGCCGACACACTCACCGCGTGCGTCTGCCAGGCGCCGAGGACCCCGCCGACGGAGTGCGTCGGGTAGAGCAGCGGCGGATAGCTGGCCGTCGCCTTCCAGTTCTCGCCGCCGCTGTACTGATAGGCCTCGTAGAAGCCGAGGTCCATGTCGTGTACGTAGTCGCCCTCGGCATAGAAGAGGCGGCCGAAGGCGCCGGCGGCGATCTGGTCGCGGGCGTGCACGGTCGCCGGGTTGTACTGGCTCGTCTCCCCCATCATGTACGTCAGGCCGGTGGCACGTACGGCCTCGATGATCGCCGCTATCTCCTCGCGGCTGATCGCCATCGGTACCGCCGAGTACACGTGTTTTCCGGCGTTCAGGCCCTGGAGTACGAGCGGGCCATGTGTCCAGCGCTGGGTGAAGACGGCCACCGCGTCGACCGCGTTCGACTCCAGCATCGCCTCGTAGGAGGGGAAGGTGCCCGACAGCCCTTCCGCGGCGGCCAGTTGCTCGGCCCGCTCGGGCAGCAGATCGGTGACGTGGACGTCGCCGACGCCCGGGTGGGCGAGGAACAGCTTGGCGAACTGGCCGGAGAACTGCCCGGCGCCGACGATGCCGAGGGAGAACGTCATGCGGCAATGCCTTTCGTGAAGTCGCGGAGAGTTCACTGGTCGAAAATGAAGTTGATCTGGCTGTTGGCCGTGTCGAGTCTCGCGGGCGCGCCGCCCCCGTAGAGGTCCTGCATCGCGGGGCGCATGAGCGCGTACACGTCTGCGGCGTAGTTGGTGATCGGGAACGAGAAGGTCGTGAAGTCCTTCTTGTCCGCCACCGGCTGGGTGAAGGCCGTGGTGTCGATTCCCTTTTTCTCGTAGGCGGCGACGGCGGCCCTGGTGCCGGCCGGGGTGGCGGGGAAGACGACCCCGTATGCGCCGACGGCGGTCTGGCACGCGTCGGAGGCCAGGTACTCCACCCACTTCCTGGCGCCCTCCTTGTTGCGGGCGCCCTTGGAGATCGAGTCCGCCAGGCCGTTCATCATCGTGGCCCGCTTGCCGGTCGGGCCGACCGGGGTGCGGGCGGTGCCGACGTCGAGGCCTTTGGCCCCGTAGTAGGTGGAGAGCATCCAGGCGCCGTCGAAGGCCGTCGCGGCCTTGCCCGCGGCCACCTGCGCGTTGGGCGGGTTCGCCTGATCACCGTAGACCTCGAGCGGTGCGAGGTACCCCTTCTTCGCCAGGCCGAAGTACCACTTGACGACGGACTGGAAGATGGGGCTGTCGTAGTTGTACTTCGTGCCCCACCGCTTCTTGTCGGTGTAGGACCAGCCCGCGGAGCCGGTGAAGGGGCTCCACTGGGTCTGGCCGTTGTCGTCGCCCGCGCCTCCGGTGGCCAGCCCGTAGACCTTGACATGGTGCTTGTCGAAGCCCGGTTCGTCGCCCCGCTTGCCGTTCCTGTCGATGGTGAGGTGCGCGATGGCCTTCTCGAACGTGCCGCCGTCCTCGGGGTTCCAGGAGAGGGCGTTGAGTTTCCCGGCGGAGATCCCGGCCGCCTCGGCCATCTTCTTGTTGTAGAAGAGGGCGACCGTGTCCCAGTCCTTCGGGGCGCCGTAGCGGTGGCCGTCCTCGCCGACCCAGTTGTCGGCGAGCCCCGGCTGGTAGTCGGACTTCTCGATGCCCAGATTGTCGAGCGGCTCGAGCACCTTCAGGTCGCTGAACTGCCCGAACTTCTGGATGTGGTCGGTGAACACGTCCGGCTGGGTGCCCGCGATGAAGCTCGCGGTGAGCTTGGTCCAGTAGGCGTCGAAGCCTATCTGGGTGATCTTGACCTTCAGGCCCGGGTTCTCCCTCTCGAAGCCCTTCGCGCAGGCCCGGTAGGCGGGCAGCTGATTGGTGTCCCACATCCAGTACGTCACCGTGTGCGCGGACGACCCGGCGGATCCGCCCTTCGCGCATCCGGTCACCAGGGACAGCGCCAGCGCCCCGGTCAGCGCCATGACCGTACGAAATCGCATCACTGTCCCCTTACTTGATCCCGGTGAAGCCGATGGAGCTGACGATGCGGCGCGCGAAGAGACCGAAGAGCACGAGCATCGGGATCGCGGCGATGAGGGTCGCCGCCATGAGCCCGGACCAGTCGGTGCCGGTCTGCGGGGTCTGTGCCCGGAAGGTGGCCAGCGCCACGGTCAGGACACGCGAACTGTCGCTGTACGACACCATCAACGGCCAGAAGTAGTCGTTCCAGGACGTGATGTAGGTCAGGACGGCCAGGGTGACGATGGGGGTGGCCGCCATCGGCAGGAGCACCCGGAAGAAGATCCGGACCTTTCCGGCGCCGTCGAGCAGCGCCGCCTCCTCGACCTCCCGTGGCACGTTCATGAAGAACTGCCGCAGGAAGAACACCGCGAACGGGGTCATGAACATCGTCGGCAGGGCGATCCCGAGCAGCGTGTCCACCAGGCCGAGTTGCTTGATGAGCACGAAGTTCGGCAGCAGGGTGAAGATGGCGGGCACCATCAGACCGGCCAGGAAGAGCCCGAACACCTTGTCCCGGCCGCGCCACTTCAGGCGCGCGAACGCGTACGCGGCCATCGCGGAGAAGAAGACCTGGCACACGGTGATCAGGGTCGAGAGCAGCACCGAGTTGAGCAGATAACGCCAGAAGACCAGCCCGTCGCCCGCACCGCCCTGTGCGATCGCCTCCTCGGCGGACTGGAGGCCGAGGGCCCGTTCGAAGCCACCGAGGGTGAAGTCCACCGGCAGCGGGTTGACGGGATCGCCGGCCAGCGCGGAATTGGAGGAGAGCGCGGTGCGCAGGATCCAGTAGAAGGGCAGCAGTGTGATGAGGACGATCAGGCCCATCACGGTCCAGGCCATGGCCCGTCCGGGAGTGGGCCCGCGCCGAACGCGCCGGACGCTCGGTGTCGCTGTGGTCATGGCAACCATGCCGGTTCATCCCCTCCGTCAGCCGAGATCGGTCTGGCCGGCCCGGGTGAGCCGGTACTGGACGATGGTGATCACGCTGAGCACGGCCAGCAGGGCGACGGACATCGCGGACGCGTAGCCGAACTGGAAGCGGCCGAAGGCCGCGCCGTAGATGTAGTACTGGAGCACGTTGGTCGCGTTGGCGGGACCGCCCGCGGTGGTCACCGCCACGGTGTCGAAGACCTGGAACGAACCGATCACGGTCATGATGAGCACGACCGCGAGCACCGGCCGCAGCAGTGGCATCGTGATCCGCCAGAACATCCGCCACTCGCTCGCGCCGTCGACCCTGGCCGCCTCGTACATGTCGTTCGGTATCGCCTGAAGGCCCGCGAAGAGGAGGAGGGCGGTGTAGCCGACGTGCCGCCAGACGTTGATCAGGGCGATGGTGGGGATCGCCCAGGTCTCGTCGGCCAGGAAGGGAACGCGGTCGAAGCCGAGACCCTGGAGGATCTCGTTGCCGATGCCCATCTGGGTGTCGAGGATCCACAGCCAGACGATGCCGGCGACGACGTTCGACATCAGATACGGGGTGAGCACGACGCCCCGCAGTACGGCCGACCGCGTCAGCCGCTGGAGCAGAACCGCGATGGCGAGGGCCGCGACCGTCTGCACACCGATGTTGATGACCACGTACTCCACCGTGACCGCCAGCGAGTGCCAGAACACGGGATCGCGGATCATCCTGGCGTAGTTGTCGAGGCCGACCCACTCGGCCGGAGTCAGCAGATTGAAGCGGGTGAAGCTCAGATAGATGCCTCGCAGCGTCGGCCAGAGCAGGAAGACCAGGAAGCCGAACAGGGCGGGGGCGATGAAGACGGCCGCGAGAGCTCCGTCGTCACCCGCTCCCCGGCCTTTGCGGATCTTGAGTTTCGAGGTGGCTTCCTCGGCGCGGCGCAGGGGCAGGCGCGAGGGAGGGCTGCTGGAGGCGACGGTCATCAGGAGGCTCTTTCGTCTGCGGCTCGTCCTCAGGTGCCATTTACTTTTGATGCGGAAGAATCCTGCCGTCAAGAGTTGTGCAAGCGTCTTCTGATGCGAGCCATGGCGCCGTAGGGTGACAGCATTACTTCCGAAGCGAAAGAAAACATGGAGGAGTCCGCCCCTCATGACCACACCTGACGCCAGTTGGCTGCCGCTGAGTCCCGGGGAACGTGCGGTGGCGATCGAGGTGCTCGTGCACGGTCCGCTGTCGCGCGCCGAACTCGCCCGCCGGCTGGACCTCTCGGCGGGCAGCCTCACCCGGCTGACCAAACCGCTCATCGAATCGGGTCTGCTGGTCGAGAGGGGCACCGAGGGTGCGGCATCGGCGGAGGTGCGCCAGGGACGGCCCTCGCAGCCGCTGGACATGGTCGCCGAGTCCCGGCTCTTCATCGGCTTCAAGATCACCGAGGACATGGTGTACGGGGTGGTCACCACGCTCCGCAGTGACATCCTGGCCCGCGCCGAGCGGCAGCTGACCACACACGAGCCCGAGTCGGTCATCGATCTGCTGCGCGAGATGACGCGGGAGTTCACCCGGGCCCATCCCCGGACGGCCGGGATCGGCATCGGGGTGGGGGCCGGTGTCCGGGACCGCTCGGTCGTCATCCGGTCGCCCTTCCTCGACTGGGACGAGGTACCGCTGGCCGAACTGGTCGAGGAGCGGACGGGGCTGCCGACGGTCGTCGAGAACGACGTGGCGGCGCTGGTCGAGGCCGAGTGCTGGTTCGGCGCGGGCCGCGGCCTCGACCGGTTCGCGGTGCTCACCATCGGGGCCGGACTGGGTTACGGACTGGTCAGTGGCGGCAGGCGGGTGGTCTCTTCCGAGGACGGTCTGAGCCTCGGCCGGGGGCGGCACTGGATGGTCGATCCCCACGGCCCGCTCACCCCGTACGGAGAACGCGGCAGCGCCGTCTCCCTGCTGACCATCCCCAGCATCCGCTACCAGCTCCAGGCCGCCACCGGCCGGGAGATGACGTACGAGGAGATCCTCGGCCTCGCCGCCGATGGCGAGCCCATGGCCGCCCGGGTCGTGGACGAGGCGGCCCGGGCCCTCGGCACCATCGTCTCCCAGATCGCCAATTTCGCGATGCCCCAGAAGATCCTGCTGGCCGGCGAGGGAGTGGGCCTGGTCGACGTGGCCGGGGCAGCGGTGGAGAAGGCCATCCTCGCCAACCGCCATCCCCGGGCCGAGAAGGTCAACCTCGAGACCAAGGTGTCCGACTTCCACGACTGGGCCCGCGGCGCCGCAGTGCTGGCCATCCAGGTGCTGGTCCTGGGCTCGGCGCAGGCATGACGCCGCGTTGTGGGAGAGGCTCGCGGCGATGACGGCGGCCGCGCAACGGCCGCGGCCAGCGGGCCGCGGCCGTTGTCATCGCCGGGTCAGTCGTGCGGTGTGGTTTCGGCCCGCTGCCCAGCAGTGGGCCTGGCCGTCGGCTTCTTGTGCGGCTTCTTGTGCGGGCTGAACAGGAAACAGCACAGGGCGGCGGCCACCAGGACCCCGGCGCATGCCACGAGGGCGGTCTGCATGGCGTTGACGAAGCCGGTGGCGAACGTGTCGGCGGTGACGCGTTCGTACAGGCCGGTCGTGGCGGGATTCAGGCCGTCGGGTGGCGTGGGCGGACGGTAGTCATGTGCGGCGGCGGCGCTGTTGTCGATGAACTGGGCACGCAGATCCTCCGGCAGCCGACCGGCCCGTTTCTCGGCCTCGTCGCGCAGGGTCGAGGAGAGGCGGGCCGACAGCAGGGCGCCCAGCACGGCGGTGCCGAGGACACCGCCGATCTGCCGGGTGGTGCTGGAGACTCCGGAGGCCGCCCCGGCCAGCCGGGGATCGACGCCGTCCATGGTGGCCTGCTGAAGTGGTGCGAACGTGGCACCACTGGCGATCCCGATGATGGTCAAGCCGGGCAGCAGACTCCATGCGCCGCTGCCGGGGCCGACCATGGCGACCAGCACCAGCAGGCCGACGGCCAGCAGCGTCATCCCCGCCAGCAGGATGTACTTGCCGCCGAACGTGTCCGACAGCCGCCCGGCGTACATCGAGCCGACGGCGGTGAGTACGGCGTTCGGCAGCACCACCAAACCGGTCTCCAGCGCCGAGTACCCGCGTGCCATCTGCAAGTACAGCACCAGCACGAACATGATGCCGATCATGCCCAGTTGGAAGACGAACCCGACCCCGTTGCCGACCGCGAAGTTGCGCGCGCGGAACAGGGCCAGGGGCATCAGGGGTTCGTCCCGCTGCCGGTGCTGCCGGAGGACGAACACCGTCAGCAGCGCGACACCGGCGACGATGACCGAGGTGATGCTGATCGGCCCGGCGATGCCGCCCCAGTCGTAGCGTTCTCCCTCGATCAGACCGAACACGACCCCGCTCAGTCCGGCGGTGGCCAGCGCGACACCGGCCAGGTCGAGTCGGTGCCGGCGTTCCGAGCGCATGGGCGGGGCGACCGTCAGCGCCAGCACGGCCGTGGCGACCCCGATCGGAACGTTGATGAAGAAGATCCAGCGCCAGCTGAGGTGGGCGAGCAGGAAACCGCCGAGGACCGGCCCCACGATCGGGGCGAAGCCGACGATCGCGCCGAACAGGCCGAACGCCCTGCCGCGCAGCTGCGGCGGGAAGATCGTCAGGATCGACGAGATGACCTGCGGGAACAGCACCGCGCCGCCCACTCCCTGGAGCAGCCGGGCGACCAGCAGTTGGGTCGGTGAACTGGCCAGCCCGCACAGCGCCGAGGCGATGGTGAAGGTGATGACGCCGATCACGTACAGCCGCCGGTATCCGAAGATGTCACCCAGCCGCCCGGTGGTGATCAGCAGCACCGAGAAGAGGAGCAGATAGCCGTCGATGACCCACAGCACCTGGTCGTAGGAGGCGTCCATGCTGTGGATCAGCGTGGGGATGGCTACGTTGACGATGGATCCGTCGAGCAACGACATGAAGAAGCCGATGCACATGACGGCGAGAACCCGCCACGGGTGTCGCGTGGCGGGTTGCTCGGGGGATTTGACTTCCGGCACTCCGGAGACCTCCCTGAGGGGAACCGTCTGCGGGGTGGTGACACGGACCGGACCGCTGATGCCGGATCGGCGATATGGCCGGGACACGGCCCCGGGCAGATCCCCAGGGGCTCGGAAGGAACCAGGAGAGCCGACGCACGTCGCCACCATCACAGAACACCCTTTTCCAGGATGTGATGAGTGACTTCCACCTTCCCCGTGTCATCGGGACCCGGGTGAAGCTGGTTGGCGAGGCGGAGAGCCCAACGGTGAGAAGCCGGTTCGGAGCTTAACACGCCGTATTCGGCCCGCGCGCACAGGAGATGGCCCGGAGCCCGGCGTGGCGGAGCTGGGTCAGGCGGGGGCGGATCCGGGTCAGGCGGGGGTGGCGGGGACCCGGAAGTAGTGGCCCTTGTCGAGGTCTTCGAGGAGGCCGGGGTGGGTCGGCCGCCAGTCCAGCAGTTCACGGGTCAGGGCGTTCGACGCCGGGATGTCCTGGCCGAGGAAGCCGCCGAGCCAGGTGAAGTGCTCGGCCGCGGCCTCGGGGTCCACAGAGGTCACCGGTACGCCGAGATGACGGCCGATCACCTCGGCGATGTCCCGGATTGGGACACCCTCCTCCGCGACGCCATGCAGCACCGAGCCCGCCGGGGCCTTCTCGACCGCCAGGCGGAACAGCCGTGCGGCGTCGAGGCGGTGGACGGCCGGCCAGCGGTTGGCGCCGTCGCCGATGTGGCCGGAGACGCCCTTGGCCCGGGCGATGGCGACCAGGGCCGCCATGAAGCCGTTGTCCCCGTCACCGTGGCAGGTCGGGGACAGTCGCACCACGGACGAGCGCACACCGCGCGAGGCGAGTGCGAGCACCGCCTGGGCGGTGGTCGCCCGGACCGAGACCGACGAACCGTCGATCGTGGGCGTGTCCCGCTCGGTCGCCACCCGCCCGGGCGCGAGGCCGGCCAAACCGGAGGCGAGGACGAAGGGGCGGCCGGTGCCGGAGAGCGCTTCTCCGAGGGTGTCGACGGCGCGGCGGTCGGCCTCGGCCGCGCCCTGGAAGTCGCCGGTGAAGGCGATGTCGTGCTTGAACGCGAGATGGATCACGCCGTCCGACGCGGCGGCGGTGCTCCCCAGGACGTCGAGGTCGTCAATGGTGCCGCGGACCACTTCCACCCCGGCGGCGGTGAGGGCGGCGGCGGAGGTGTCGGAGCGGGCGAGCCCGACAACCTGGTGCCCCGAGCCGATGAGCTCGGGAACGACGGCGGAGCCGATCCAACCGGAGGCTCCGGTCACGAAGACGCGCATGAGAGATGCCCCAAATCATTGATGTCAGTGACTGTCATCGAACTCTAGCACCTGATGTCAGCCACTGCCATCGCGGTAGGATCCGAGCATGGGTAGATGGGAGCCGAACGCGCGCGGACGCCTGGCGAAGGCGGCGTTGGAGCTCTATGGCGAGCTCGGCTACGAACAGACCACGGTGGCGGAGATCGCCAAACGGGCCGGCCTCACCGAGCGGACCTTCTTCCGGCACTACGCCGACAAGCGCGAGGTGTTGTTCGACGGATCGGGCGCGTTGCAGGAGCTGTTCGCGACCGCGGTCGCCGAGGCGCCGAAGTCCGTGGCGCCGATCGACGCGATGATGGCGGGGCTCGAGGCGGTCTCCACGGTGTTCGAGGGTCGGCGCGAGCACGCCCGGCAGCGGCAGGCCGTCATCGTGGCGAACGCGGAACTCCAGGAGCGCGAGCTGATCAAACTCGCCTCGATGTCGACCGCGCTCGCCGACGCCCTGCGCCGACGCGGTGTCGAGGAGCCGGCCGCGAGCCTGACCGCCGAGGTGGGGGTCGCCGTCTTCAAGGTCGGTTTCACGCGCTGGCTCACGGCACCGGAGGAACGTGAGATGTCGCAGTTGATGCGGGAATCGCTGGCCGGGCTCAAGGCCGTGACCGCGCGCGGCGGCACCTCTTAAAAGGCGGCCCAGTTGCGCGCGCAACGCCTGCGAGAGCGCGTCAACGGTCACGTCCACTACGGCCATGCGCTCGAGGGTGACGTCGAAGAACGCGCGGACAGCCGCAAGGGGCTCGGAGGCCGCACACGACAGGGCGGCGTCGTACTTGGCGCCGTAGCGCGCGGCCGCCCACCGGCTGAGGGTCGCCACACGAGCCGAACCGTGGGGCGCCGCTTCCGGCGGCGCCCAGTTGATCAGCCCCTCGGGTCGGATCGAGTATGGCGGTGTGACCAAGACCAGTCGGCCGCCGCGGCGGGCCTGGATCGCGCGGCTGGGGCCGCAAGGCGAGATCGACCTCGACCGTGCGGCGAGCCCGCGCGCGATCGTCGAGGACGCCGTCGCACGCGTCGGTGCGGACCCCGTGCGGTGGGCGATCGAGCTGAATTCCGTGGTCCTGCGGCGGATCGTCGGCGAGGTGCCGGTCCTCGGCGGCAGTCCGGCCGCGGTCGAGATGCTCCGCCGGGGCAATGAAGCGACCACCCTGCGGGCGCTGTTCACTCTGGCGGAGGGCCGGGCAGCCGCCCCGCCCGCCGATGAGGCGATCCTGGAGGGCATCCGCGAGTTCGTGCACCGGGCCATACCGCTCGAGCGGGTGTTGCACGGCGTCCGGGTCGGGCACGCGGCAACCACCGAGGCGTTCCTACGGGCCTGTGCCGAGCTGGTCGGCCCGGAGAATGCGGTCGACGAGGTCACGGCGGTCTCCCGCGAGCTGTTCTCCTACGTCGATGAGCTTTCCGACACCATGATCCGCACCTACCTCGTGGAGCACGAGGTGTGGAGCACCAGCGCGGCCGCGGCACGGGCCGACCTCGTGCGTTCCCTGCTGAGCGATGCCGCGGCGATGGACGTCGACGAGGCGTCGCGTGCTCTCGGCTACAACCTGCGGCGGACCCACGAGGCGGTGGTGGTGTGGTCGGACTCGCCGATGGGCGGCTCCACGCTCCAGGCGGCGGCGATCGAGGTGCTACGGGCCCGTGGCGCCACCACGACGCTGGTCATACCCGTGGCCTCGGGGCGGTTGTGGGCATGGGGCACCGTACCTCCGGACGGGACAGAGGGGGCGGACGGGATGGACCTGACCGGCTCATGGGAGACCATCGCGGAGGCACTGTCCCGGCAACGAATGCGGGCGGCCTTCGGGACCCCCGGTTCCGGCGTCGCGGGCTTCCGCCGCTCCCACCGCGAGGCCGAGCGCGGGGAGAGGGTCGAGCGACTGCGGCGCGAGGCCGGACGGGCTCCGAGGTACGCGACCGCCTACGCCGACGTCGCCGCCATCGCGCTGCTGGCCACCGATCTCGACGCAGCCGGCGACTTCGTACGGCGTGAACTCGGCGGGCTCGCCGCCCGCGGCGCGCCGATGGAGGCACTGCGGACCACGCTGTACCACTACATCGGCGCCGAGCGCAGCCTCGTGGATGTCGCCCGACGCCTGCACGTGGCCAGGGGGACCGTGACCTACCGCGTGAAGCGGGCCCAGGAGGTGCTGGGACACGACCTCGACGACCGCCGCTTCGCCCTCCACACCGCGCTGGCACTCGCCGAGGAACTGGGGGACGCGGTGCTCCTGCCGCGCGACGCCGACCGGTGAGGCCGATGTCCCGGTCCGACTCGGCCCGGCAGACCAACCGGACACCGGAATCCTGAGCCGACGGACCAAGCGGCCTTCTCTCAGCCGGAGTTGACTTCGTGATGTCGGACGCGGTGCCGCACCGGCCCGCGCATCCCGACAGCCGGATTCCAGCCCAACGGAAGGCCCACGATGATCGACCGAGAGACCTTTACCGAGCTGATGAGCGGGGTGTGTGCCCCGGTCACCGTGGTCACGGCGACGACCGCCGACGGGCGGCCGCACGGCAGCACCGTGTCGAGCTTCGCCTCGCTCTCGCTCGACCCTCCGCTGGTGAGTTTCGCCCTCGATCGCGCCTCGGGGCTGCTGCCCTGCCTCCAGCCCGGTGACCGGGTGGGCGTGAACATCCTCGGCGCCCACCAGTGGGAGCTGGCATCGACGTTCGCCCGTCGGCGCCAGGGTCCCGGCTCGAAGTTCGACGGCGTCACCTGGACCGTCCGCGCCGGACTCCCCTACCTGCCCGAGTCGGCCGGCTGGACGGCGGGACGCGTCGAACGCCACGTGGACGGCGGTGACCACGTCCTGCTCGTCGTATGCCTCGAGGAGGCCGAGGCCACCTCCGCGGCCCCGCTGGTCTACGCGCGCCGGATCTTCGGCACCCACGCCCCGCTCGCCGTCGCGAGCTGACCCGTACCTCGCACTTTCCCCGACACCGAAGTGACGACGATGAACATCACCATGGACGTTCCCCGCACCACCGACGCCGTGCGCGAGCTGCGGGCCGACCTCGTCGAGCGCGCCGCCGCGCTGCGCCCGCTGCTCTCCGGCAACGCCGATGCGACCGACCGCGAGCGCGGAGTGCCCACCGAGAACATCGACGCCCTGGCCGGGGCCGGTCTGCTCTCGCTGATGCGACCCGCCCGTTACGGCGGTCTCCAGACCGACCACCGCACCCTGCTGGAGGTCAGCCGCGAGGTCGGGCGCGCCTGCGGCTCCACCGCCTGGGTGACCTCACTGCTCAATGCCAACGCGTGGTTCGTCGGGCTCTTCCCCGCCGAGGCCCAGGACGACGTATGGGCCCACACCCCGCACGCCCGGGTCGCCGGTGTCGTGACCCCCTCGGGTACCGCGCGCGTGGTCGACGGCGGGTACCGGGTGAGCGGGCGCTGGGCCCCCGCGTCCGGGTGCGCCCACGCCGACTGGGCGGTCCTCGGGGTCACCCGGCCGGACGCCGAGGGCACGCCGGACGCCGTCGGCATCGTGCTGGCACCGATGTCGGAGCTGACCGTCGAGGACACCTGGTTCGTGGCGGGCATGCGCGGGACCGCCTCGAACACGCTCGTCGGCGAGGACCTCTTCGTACCCGCACACCGTTTCCACTCCGTTCCCGACGCCGTCGAGGGCCGCTACGCCACACCCTTCACCGACGAGGCGCTCTACCGGGCACCGTTCGTGCCGACCGCCGCGCTCGTGCTGACCGGGCCCCTGCTCGGGCTGGCCGCGGCCGCCGTCGATCTCCTGGTGGAGCGGGCCCCGGGGCGGGCGTTGACCCTGACGAACTACACCTCCCAGGCCGAGGCACCCACCATCCAGCTCGCCGCCGCGAGGGCGGCGTCGCTCGCCGACTCCGCCCGGCTGCACGCCTACCGCGCGGCCGACGACATCGACGAGGCCGCACGGGCGGGGGTGTTCCCCGATTACGACGCCCGGGCACGGATGCGGATGGACGCGGGAACGGCGGCGGTCCACGCGCGTGAGGCCGTCCGCACCGTGTGCTCGGCCCAGGGGGCTTCGAGCTTCGGTGAGTCCAACCCGTTGCAGCGCATCTGGCGCGACATCGAGACCGGGAGCCGACACGCGGTCCTCAACCCCGAAGTGGCCGCCGAGATCTACGGCAAGTCGCTGTTCGGCATCCGGGGCACGGTGTCCTTGATGGTGTAGGACGAGGTTCGCCGACGGCTCTCGTCGACGACGGAGATTCCCACAACCGCGGCGATGGTCATCGGCCATCTCCTTCGAGTTCCCGGCGCACCTTCTCCCGCCCGGCCTCGGTCAGGGTGGCGAGGGTGTACCGGCCGATTGATATGTGACTACACACTGGAGGAAAGTGCCATGAAGGCAGTGCGTTACCACGGCTTCGGCGGCAGCGAGGTCCTGCGCTACGAGGACATCGAGCGTCCGGTCCCCGGCACCGGGCAGGTGCTGGTGCGGGTGGCGGCCACATCGTTCAACCCGGTCGACGCTCACATCCGCGCCGGTGTCCTGACCGAGATGATCCCGGTCGCCCTCCCGCATGTGCCCGGAATCGACCTGGCGGGCACCGTCGCCGAACTCGGCGCGGAGGTGACGGGCCTTGAGGTCGGTGACCGGGTCGTGGCGATGCTGCCCCTCAACGCCGCCGGCGCGTCCGCCGAGTATGTGCTGGCCCCGGCCGAGGCCCTGGTCGCGGCGCCCCGGACGATCTCGCTGGTCGACGCCGCGGCGCTGCCCCTGACCGGCCTGGCGGCCTGGCAGACGTTGTTCGAGCTCGCCGAGTTGAAGCCCGGGCAGACCATCCTGGTCAACGGGGCAGGGGGTGCGGTGGGTGGCCTCGCGGTGCAGCTCGCCGTCGACGCGGGAGCGCAGGTGACCGCGGCGGCCGGTCCGCTCCACGCCGAGCGCCTGCGGAGCTACGGCGCGACCCGGGTCGTCGGCCACCTCGATCTCGCCGAGGGCCCGGCCGCCGTGGGTGGTCCCTTCCATGTCCTGCTGAACCTGGTGCGCGTCACACCGGACGAGGCCGCGCGGCTGTCGCGCTACGTCGCCGACGGCGGGGTCGCCGCCAGCGCGGCCGGCCCGGTTCCCGAGGAAGCCGCCCGGTCGGTGCGCACCGCGAGCCTGTTCGTCCGCGGCGACGCCGCCCAGCTGACCGAGCTGGTCGCCAGGGTCGACGACGGTCGGCTCCGGCTCCACATCGCCGACCGCCGCCCGGTGGCCGAGTCGAGTGCGGTGCACGAGGACGCCGCCGCCGGGCGGCTGCCCGGTAAGACCGTCCTGACCGCTCCCTGATCCCCCGGCCGGGACGCACTAAAACGTGTCTTGACGTCGTGTTCCAGTGCGGAGATGTGCTGGCTGAGCGCCGATTGCGTGATGTGCAGCGAGTCCGCGGGCGGATACCGATGGGACCGCGCACGGGGCCTTGACACCACGAGGCGGTGTGTACGGGTGATTGCGGGAACTTGACCGCCCGCAACGGCACATGACGCCCCGCTACGTGTGCGTGTCGTGTTGATGTCAGCCCTTGCCGCCCGCACCCGGCCCGGCGAATCCTCGACGAGCCGGAAGCGTGACCGTGTGCTTCCCGCGAACCGCGCAAGGCCCACAACCAGCAGAGCGCGCACGCACCACGGCGCGCCACCGACCGAGGAGGAACCCCTCGCGATGGCAGTGATGCGTACCACCAAGCGGCGGATCGCCGCGGGAATCGCCGCCGCGGCGGCTATCGGAGCAGCCACGGTGCTCCCCGCCCACGCCGCCCCGGCCGAAGGCACGGTCCTGAACGCCGGGGCCGCGGAGGCGGTCCCGGGCAGCTACATCGTCACCCTGAAGAAGACGGCCGACTTCAAGGCCTCCTCCGCCCGGGGGAAGGACCTCATATCCGGATACGGCGGCGAGGTGAAGCGGACCTTCACCGCCGCGCTGAACGGCTACGCGGCGAAGCTCGCGTCCACCGAGGCCAGGAGACTCGCCGCCGATCCGGCGGTCGCCTCCGTCGAGCAGGACCAGATGGTCCACGCCGACGCGACCCAGACCAACGCACCCTGGGGCCTGGACCGGGTCGACCAGTCCAACCTGCCGCTGAGCGGCACGTACACCTACCCCGATAGCGCCGGCAGCGGGGTGACCGTCTACGTCCTCGACACCGGTGTGCGGATCACCCACGCGCAGATCAGTGGCCGGGCGTCGTACGGCTACGACTTCGTGGACAACGACACCACGGCACAGGACGGTTACGGCCACGGCACGCACGTCGCCACGACCGTCGCCGGCACCACCTACGGCGTGGCCAAGAAGGCGAAGATCGTGGCGGTCCGGGTGCTCGGCAATGACGGGTCCGGCACCACGGCCGGTGTCATCGCGGGCGTGGACTGGATCACCGCCAACCACTCCGGCCCGTCCGTCGCCAACGTATCGCTCGGCGGCGGCGCCAGTGCCTCCCTCGACAACGCGGTGACCAAGTCGATCGCGTCCGGGGTGACCTACTCCATCGCGGCCGGCAATTCCAACGCCAACGCTGCGAACTACTCCCCCGCCCGGGTGCCGACCGCCCTCACCGTAGGCGCCACCACCAACGCCGACGCGCGGGCGAGCTACTCCAACTACGGCTCGACCGTGGACCTCTTCGCCCCGGGCTCGAACATCACGGCCGGCTGGAACAGCTCCGACACCGCCACCTACACGGGTTCCGGGACCTCCTTCGCCGCCCCGCATGTCTCGGGCGCGGCGGCGATCTACCTCTCGGGCCACACCACCGCGTCCCCGTCCGAGGTGGGGAGCGCGCTGGTGGACGGGGCCACGTCGGGGGCGCTCTCCGGCATCGGTTCGGGCTCGCCCAACAAGCTGCTCAAGATCGTGCAGTGACACCCTGATCGGCGCACCCGCCGCCCGCCGGGTCCCACCCGGCGGGCGGTACTCCGCTGTCCGGCGGTGCGATGTTTCCCACTCGGATCGGCCGTGTCGCCACGCCGGTGCCGCCGCGGGAGGTGATGAAACGGACCAGACTGTCAACTGACCGATAACCACGGCCCGCACCGGGCCTCACTCAGGCGGAGCCATGACTCTTCACGAATCCCTGCTCGACGCCGTCGGCGACACCCCGCTGGTCAGACTCACCAGGATCGCCTCCGGGGTGCCCGCCCCCGTCTACGCCAAGGTGGAGTTCTTCAACCCCGCCGGCAGCGTCAAGGACCGGGCGGCGCTGGGCATGGTCCTGGCGGCGGAGAAGTCCGGGGCGCTGGCGCCCGGCGGCGTCATCGTCGAGGGGACCTCCGGCAACACCGGGATGGCGCTGGCCATGATCGCCGCCCAGCGGGGCTACGGGTCGATCGTCGTCGTCCCGGACCGTACGAGCCCCGAGAAGATCAAGACGCTCAAGGCGTACGGCGCCGAGGTGGTCGTCACCACGGGGGCGCTCCCGCGTGAGCATCCGGAGCACGTGCGCAACGTCGCCGCGCGCCTGGCGGCGCGGACACCTGGCGCCTGGTACGCCAACCAGTACGACAACCCGGCCAATCCGGAGGCCCACCGGACCACGACCGGCCCGGAGATCTGGGCCGAGACCGGCGGCCGGGTCACCCACTTCGTCGTGGGCGTCGGCACGGGCGGGACGGCCACCGGGACCGGCGGTTTCCTCAAGGAGGCCAGCGGCGGCCTGGTCCGGGTGATCGGCGCCGATCCGCTGACATCCACGTACTCGGGCGGCGACGGAAGTCCGTACTACGTGGAGAGCATCGGCCACTACCTCCACCCGCAGACCGCGGAGGACGAGTACCCGGAGTCGTACGACCCGTCCGTGGTGGACCGGTTCGAGCGGATCGCAGACCGTGAGTCGATCACGACGGTGCGCAGACTGGCCCGCGAGGAGGGCATCCTCGCGGGCGGCTCGGCAGGCACGGCGGTGGCCGCGGCCCTGCGGGTGGCCGCCACCCTCACCCCGGACGACCTGGTGGTGGTCCTGCTCCCGGACTCGGGCCGGGGATATCTGTCGAAGTACTTCGACGACGGCTGGCTGCGGCGCTTCGGCTTCCTGGAGGACCTCCCGGGAACGCCGACGGTCGCCGACGTCCTGGGCGACCGCCCGGCCCCCCTCACCGCCCTTCCGTCCACGGCCACGGTGGCGGACGCGCTCACCGCCGCCGGAGCGCTCGTCCCGGTGCGTCTCCCCCGCTCCGGCGGCAACGCGACGACCGATGTGTCCGAGGTCATCGGCGCCGTCCGGCCCGATGCCCTCCGCGCCCTGGTGGCCGGGGATCCCTCAGCGTCCACCGCCCCGCTCCATGACCATCTCCTCCCCTCGCCCCCGGCCGTGGGCATCGGTGAAGCCGTCGACGAGGCCGCCGCCCGGCTCGCCCCGGACACCGGCACCGCCTGGGTCCTCATTGACGGCCGGGTGTCCGGCACCGTCACCCACGACGCCCTGCGCCAGGCCGACGTGGGCGGACGTGGCGGAACCGGGACATCGTGAGGCGACGCGGAATCGGGATGCACATGATTGCAATGGCGTGGCAACACAACGCTGTTGACGAACCAGCGAGTCCGAACTGATCTCGGGCAACCATTCGCGGCGGACCACCGGGGCGCGGTCAGTACCTGACCCCCGCAGCGGCGCCCACCCGTCGCGACCCGCGTGATTCCCGTACGAACCGCGGCCCGCAACGCCCGGAGAGCTCTCGAAGGCGTGTGATCAGGCGCTTCGGACGCGGCGCACGAGCAGGTACATCTCGCAACCGAGGCAGTAGTCGAAGGCCGCGTTGAGGAAGGCCGCCGCGAGGGCAAGAGCGGTCGCGGCCAGGCCCAGCCAGTGCGTGCCGGTGAGATGGCCGACGGTGCCGAGCAGGCCGAAGACGGCGCCGACACCCTGGGCGAAGCGGGGCGGCCGGGCGTCCTCCAGCTCACCGGGCGCAGGGAGCCTGGGCCGAACCGCGACTCGGTACAGCCAGCCATACGGGGAGTACCGCAGGCCGCCGAACGCACCGAGCGCGAAGACCACGGTCTGCGCGGCGAGGAGGGCGCCGCTGCCGGTGATCAGCACCGCGGACAGGACGAGTGTGGTGAGCGCGGCGGCGAACCGGGGGCCGCGCGGATCGATCTGCATGAGGAGGACTCCGGAAGGGCGGGAACGGCGATGACCGGTGCGGGTGTCAGCGACAACGGGATGCCGTGGCCCGGCACAGGTCGACCACGCGGCGGCTGGTCAGCCGCGGCGAACGGGTGGAGTCCATGGCGGTCATGGTAGGCGAAGGACAGCCGGGGGGCGATGGCCGGTTGTCATCGAAGGGACCGGGTGGATGCAGACTGGTGGCATGACCGGCTTGGTGGTGTGTGCGGCGGTGCTCATTCTGGCGAGCGTCGTCGGAGTGGCGCGTGCGGTGTCCGGCGGGAGGTTCCGGGCGCGGCCCCGGGATAGCGCGGTGCGCCTGTCGGCGGTGGAGCTCGGGACCGAGCTGGGCGACCGGGCGACCCTGGTTCAGTTCTCCACCGCCTTCTGCGGCCCTTGCCGGGTGACGCGGCGTCTGCTGGCGGAGATCTCCGGGACGGTGCCGGGAGCGACGCATGTCGAGATCGACGCGGAGGACCGGCTCGAGCTGGCCAAGCGGCTGGGGATCCTGCGGACGCCCACCGTGCTGGTGCTCGACCGGGCCGGCCGGGTCGTCGGCAGGGCGTCCGGGCAGCCCCGGCGCGCGGAGGTGATGGCGGCGATCGATAAGGCGACCGGCGCCAACGCCGCCTCACCGTAATCGAGCCAAGGGGCGCGGCCGCGACGGGCCGCGCACCATGCCAGGGACAGGCGACAGTGGACGGCGCCGTCCTCATCGCACCGGGTGGCGCCGGGCCGAGGCCGTAAAAGGCTCATTGACATTCTGAACGCTCACGCAGAGACTCGATCACATGTTATGAGGTCCTGCTCCTGACCAGCGAGCGTTGTGTTGACCTCGTTCGCGTGTCCAGCGCGCAGTGTTGATCCTCCATCCGCTCCGCCGCCGCGCCGCCGCGGCCCTCCGAACGTGAACCAACGCTCCGTTCACGTTCCGCCGCGTTCCCCTTGACCCGCGGGCCCTTCACAGACGGCGGCGCCGCAGTCGACCGGTCCACCGCCCTCTGCCCCTCACCCTCCATGACCGGCCCGGCTCGTGTCGTGCCCACAAGCCAAGCAGCGATCGGAACCAGCATGAGCCTGGAATTTCTCTGGTACATACCCAACACCGTCGAACCGGGCCATCGCGGTGACGACACGACATCCGGCTGGGGGTCCATCGAGTACTCGACCGACCTCGCCCGGCTGGCGGAGGACCACGGCTGGAGCGGGGCGCTGCTCGGCACCGGATGGGGGCGTCCGGACACCTTCACCGTCGCCACGGCGCTGGCCGCCCGGACCACGACGTTCAAACCCTTGATCGCGATCCGCCCCGGCTACTGGCACCCGGCGAACTTCGCCAGTGCGGCGGGTCACCGGCTCAACCGTCGCTCCACGTCCGTACCCCACCGGTGGGAGGACGCATCCGACGCTCTATTTCGGCGGCGCGTCCCCGGCCGCCGAACGGGTGTCGGCGGCCGAGGCGGTTGTCCAGCTCTTCTGGGGTGAACCACTCGACGGGATCGCCGAACGCGTCGACCGGCTCAAGACGCTGAGCGAGGAGGTGGACCGACGGCACTCGCCCAGCGCGGAGAGGTGCTCGACACCTGCCTGTACACCACCCCGGGCACGTTCGGCGCCGGCGGAGCGGGGACCACCTGGCTGGTCGGCTCCGCCGATGACGTCGCCCGGGCGCTGCACGGCTACCGCGAGCTCGGCATCACCCACTTCGTCCTGTCCGACACCCCCTACAAGCAAGAGATCAGCCGGATCGGTGACCAACTGCTTCCCCTGCTGCGCGATTCCGCCCCGGCTCAGCGGCGTCGCCACTCCTCGGCGAGCAGTTCGTAGGAGCGCACCCGGTCGGCGTGGCGGTGGGTGATGGTGGTGATGAGCAGCTCGTCCGCGCCGGTGGCTTCCTGGAGTTGCTCGAGCTGGTCGGCGACGCGCGCGGGTGAGCCGACGAACTGGGTGTCCACGCGGTCGGCGACCAGGATCAGCTCGGCGTACGGCTTGATGGGGTGAGTGACGTTGGCCGAGAACAGCGGGTCGGGTCACCGCGGTGAACAGCCGGATCCGGGAGGTGAGTGCGGCGAGGTGGCTGAGCACGACCGGTGGTGAGGAGGAGATGAACGGCCGCTCATGGCGTTCGCCGACGCCGAAGCCGTCGAAGCCGAGCTCCTCCGCCAGCAGCGCGTTGTCGATCACCTCGCGGAAGCGCTCACCGG
Organism: Streptomyces sp. NEAU-174; assembly: GCF_052665095.1. NCBI lineage: Bacteria > Bacillati > Actinomycetota > Actinomycetes > Kitasatosporales > Streptomycetaceae > Streptomyces > Streptomyces sp. NEAU-174. The sequence goes on from NZ_JBQTCE010000006.1 coordinate 165,171, forward strand.
TGGTCTTCTGGATCCCGGTCACCGGGTCCGGGGCGTGCACGATGAGGGTGATGGCCAGGAACTTCATGACGCGGCCCGGTTCTGGTGCGACTCGGTGCCGGGGTGGGCCAGGCCGAGGTGGTCGCGCAGGGTCGTGCCCTCGTACTCGGTGCGGAACACACCGCGCTCCTGGAGCAGCGGGACGACGGTGTCCGCGAAGACGTCCAGCCCGCCGGGGGTGATGTGCGGTACGAGGATGAAGCCATCACTGGCGTCCGCCTGGACGAAGGAGTTGATGGTCTCGGCGACCGTGGCCGGGGAGCCGATGAACGACTGGCGGCTGCCGGTCTCGATGACCAGGTCACGGATGGACCACTTGTTCGCCGCCGCGAGCTCCCGCCACTCCCGGGCGACGGCCAGCGGATCGCGGTACATCCGCACCTGGGCGCGGCCGCGGGCGATGGTGTGCTCACCGGGGTCGGGGTCGATGTCGGGGAGCGGGCCGTCCGGGTCGTACGCGGACAGGTCGCGGTTCCAGACGAACTCCAGGTGTTTGATCGCGGTGGCGCCGCTGACCTGTTGGCGGCGTACCTCGTGGGCCAGCTCCCGCGCCTCGGCGTCGGTGTCGCCGAGGACGAAGGTGGCGGCGGGCAGGATCAGCAGCTGGTCGTGGGTGCGGCCATGGCGGGCGAGGCGGCCCTTGACGTCCGTGTAGAACGCCTGCCCCTCCTTGAAGGTGCTGTACCGGCTGAAGATGGCGTCGGCGCCGGCCGCGGCGAACTCCCTGCCCTCCTCGGAGTCACCGGCCTGGAAGATCACGGGGCGGCCCTGTGGGCTGCGCGGGACGTTGAACTGCCCGGCGATGTCGAAGTGCCGTCCCTGATGGGCGAAGGCTCCGGCCCGCGCGTCGCCGAGGAAGGTGCCGGACGCCTGGTCGGCGACGATCTCGTCGCCCCGCCAGGAGTCGAACAGCTCGGTGGCGGTGGCCAGGAACTCCTTGGCCCGGGAGTACCGCTCGTCCTGCGGGAGGAAGCCGCCGCGGCGGAAGTTCTCCCCGGTGAAGGCGTCCCACGAGGTGACGACGTTCCACGCGGCGCGCCCGCCCGACAGGTGGTCGAGGCTGGCGAACTGGCGGGCCACCTCGTAGGGCTCATTGAAGGTGGAGTTGATGGTGCCGGTGAGGCCGAGGCGGTCGGTGACGGCGGCGAGCGCGGACAGGACGGTGAAGGTGTCCGGCCGTCCCACCACGTCCAAGTCGTAGATCTTGCCGCCCTGTTCGCGCAGCCGCAGCCCTTCGGCGAGGAACAGGAAGTCGAACTTGGCGCGCTCGGCGGTGCGCGCGAAGTGGGCGAACGAGCTGAACTCGATATGGCTGCCCGCCTCCGGGTCACTCCACACCGTGGTGTTGTTGACACCGGGGAAGTGTGCCGCCAGGTGGATCTGCTTGAGCGGTGTGCTCATGGTCGGTGGTCCCTCCGGCTCAGACGGTGGCGTAGCGGTTGGCGGGGCGGGCGAGGCCCAGCAGCCCGCGCAGGGTGTCGGCCTCGTAGGACCGGCGGAAGGCGTCACGGCGCTGGAGTTCGGGCACCAGGCCGCGGGTGATCGCCTCGAGGTCGTGGCCGATCACACCGGGGCGCAGCCGGAAACCCGACAGTCCGGTCCGCTGCCAGCTCAGAAGCAGATCCGCGAGCTGTGCGGGGGTACCGGTGAACACCTTGGCGTCGCTGGTGTACGGGTAGCCCGCGAGGGCGTCCAGGCGCTCCAGCCGGGCGGCCGCGGCACCCGGTTCGTCGTCGAGGAACACCACCAGGTCGCCGAAGAGGTGCAAGGGCTCCTCGGCCCGGCCCGCCGCTGCCTGGGCGGCGCGGATCTCGGCGACGGTGGCGTGGGCCTGGTCCGTGTCGTGCGGGGTGAGGTAGCCGATGTCGGTGGAGGTCGCCACCAGCCGGTAGGGCACGCTCTGATGGGCCAGCGCGCTGACGACCGGCTGTCCCTGGGGCGGCCTGGGGGTGATCGAGGGGCCCTTGACGCTGAAGTGCCGGCCCTCGAAGTCGATGTAGTGCAGCTTGTCGCGGTCGATGAAGCGTCCGGTGGCGACGTCCCGGATCTCGGCGTCGTCCTCCCAGCTGTCCCAGAGGCGGCGTACCACCTCGATGTAGTCGGTGGCCTCCTCGAAGAGCTCGGCGGTGAGCTCCCGGACCACCGGGCTGTCCAGCTCCTCGGGGCCGAAGCGTGGAATGGCGCGGCGGCCGAAGTGTTCCGCCTCGTGGCTCCGCCTGGACACCCGGATCCGCAGCCCGGCGCGGCCGGTGCTGACGTAGTCCAGGGTGGCGATCGCCTTGGAGATGTGGAACGGCTCGGTGTGGGTGGCGACGACGGTCGGCACCAGCCCGATGTGCCGGGTCAGCGGCGCCACCCGGGAGGCGATGAGCACCGCGTCCAGCCGCCCGCGCACCTGGTCGGTGCGGCCGTCGGGCTCGGTGCGGTGTGATGACTGGAGCGAGAGCCCGTCCTCGAAGGTCACGAAGTCGAGCAGCCCGCGCTCGGCCTCGGTGACGACATCGGTCCAGTACGCGGCGTCGAACAGCTCCCGGGGGCGGGCCTGCGGCTCGCGCCACGCGGCCGGATGCCAGCCCGCCCCGTCAAGGGCGACGGCGAGGTGCAGCGGTGTGGATGAGGATTCGGACACGAAGGGTGCCTCCCTGGTCGGCCATGGGTGATCACCGCCCCTCATCGGGAGGGCGCGGTGTCCTCGAGGTGATCAGGTCAGCGGCGACAGAGCGCGCCGGCGACGCGCAGCAGGTCGATGTGGTGCCGGGAGTACAGGCGGACACCCCCGCGGAGGGCCGGAGCAGGCGCGGGCGGGCAGATCATCGGCCGCGACACCATCGCCTCCCGTTCCCATGTCCGTTCCCGTGTCCGACGGGCCTTCGAGCCCTCGCTGATAGCTCGGAACGCTACGTGAGGCCGGTGACCTCACGCAATCGCCAACCCAGACGGGGCCGGGCCATATTCCCCGCCACCTATGACCAGCCCGGCAAAAGTGCGCCGGGCAGCCACTTGGCGAAGCAGACGCTGTACGGGTCGCGGGAGTAGGGCGGATACGGCGGGATGCGGTACCAGCCCTCGCGTGCGTAGAGGGCGGCGGCCTCCGGCTGCCGGACACCCGTCTGCAACATCAGCTCCGCCACGCCCCGTTCGGCCGCGGACGCCTCGACGGCGGCCAGGGCCGCCGCGGCCAGCCCGCGGCCGCGGTGGTCGGCACGGACGAAGACGCGCTTGACCTCCCACCGGTCGCCGGGCAGCGCGCGCAGCGAGGCGGTGGCCACGGGTTCGCCGGAGCCGGTGAAGGCGATCCAGGTGACGGCCACCTCGTCGGCGGTGGGCTGGGGCGGCAGATGCGGACGCGGCCCGAAGGCTGCGTAGCGGGGCTTGATCTCCGCGTCCATCAGCGCCCGCAGCTCGGCGGCCGCCGGGTCGTCCCAGCCCAGGGCCACCCAGCGGACGGGCCCGTCCGTGGCGAGCGCGGGGGCGGGTACGGCGGCGGGGGCTTGGCGCGGCTCCCGATGACAGGTGTCGGTCACAGTGGTTTCCTCATGAGGTGCGCGGGCTCTTCGGAACCGACGCGAACGAGTTGACGTGCCGTCATGCCCCAAAGGCGCACGGGAGTGCGGCACCCGTACGGGCAGACGGATCACACGCGAAGAAACAGCTGGGAGAAGGCGCCCCGGCGGGCAGCCGTCAATGCCTCAACAACACTGCGCGCTCGCCACTCGACCGAGGTCGACGTGGTGGCGGTGCACCAAAAGTGTGGAGGCCATGGGCGTCACCCAACACCGGCGTTCGTGCACTGGTCAAGCAGTGACCACCATGCGAAACGGTGGACGGCCGCCGGGCACACCGCGCATCTCACCCCGCGGTCCGCTGTTGACCTCGGCAGAGTGAAGGAGTGGTGGCGGACCCCAGCGCGCGGCCGGTCAGTCGGCGGCCAGGCGGGTCCGCCAGCTGGGTATCGAGGGCTTCCAGTCGAGCGCCTGCCGGATGCGGTCGTTGGACGCGCCGCGCATGGCGGTCAGCTGGTGGGCGGTGAGCCAGCCCAGCAGCCGCTCGGCCAGAGCGGCCGGCACCGTACGGGGCGGGGGCGCTCCGAGCAGTCGGGCGTATTCGGGCAGCCAGACCGCGGCCTCCGCCGGGTCGTCATCGGCCACGTTGAACACGCCGTCGGTATCCGCCTCGACGGCACGGACCGCGGCCCGCGCGGCGTCCTCGACATGGAGGAACGAGGTGACGCCGGTGGCGGGGTCGGGCAGCGGCAGCCTGCCCCGTGCCACCGCGTCGTGGATCGCGCCGCCGCGGTGGTAGAGGGTGCCAGGACCGTACAGGGTGCCGTAGCGCAGCACGGTCCCGGAGAGGTGCGCGGCGCCCAGTACCCGGCGCTCCAATTCGGCGATCGCGCGGGCGGTGAGCGCCCAGCCCGGATCCGGTGCGTCGACATGGAGCGGTGCGTCCTCGGTGAGCACCGGCCCGCCGTCGGGGGCCGTGGCGAACGCGATGCTCTGGGCCACCATCCGCCGCGCTCCGGCCGCCTCGGCCGCGGCGATCAGATGTGCCGTGCCCTCGGTGCGCAGCCGGGCGGTGTGCTCCAGGCCCTCCGCGGTGGGCCCGCGCAGCGCGGTCAGCTGATGCACCACCACCTCGGGCCGCGCCGAGAGCATCGCCGCGCGCACCGCCTCGGCGTCCAGCGCGTCGGCCACCACGACGCCGTCCGGGCTCAGCGAGGCCGCCCCGGACGGCTCCCGTACCAGCGCGGTCACATGGTGGCCGCGGGCGCTGAGCAGCGGGACCAGGGCGCGGCCGATCACCCCGGTGGCCCCGGCGACAAGCACTCGCACCGTCATGCCACGCCTCCCCGGGCCCGCATCAGCAGACGGCACGCGGGATCGCCGTCCCGCAGACACGCGGTGGCGCAGTTGCGGGTGAGTTCTACCCCGAGCCCCTCCGACCAGCCGGCGTGGATGTCGGTGCACGGGCATTCGTAGCCGTCGAGCGAACCGGCCATCCGGACCATGGTCACGGCGAAGTTCTGCCGCATGGTGAGCTCGATATCGCCGTCCGGGAGCACCGCGGTCCCGCCGTCGCGCAGTTCGTTCGGGAACATCCACTCGGAGCAGGCGTCGTACCGGCGGCGGAGTTCCTCGAGGTCGGCGGCCGGTTTTCCACCGAAGTGGCGACGGATCCGCTTGCCCACCTGGACGGCCACATACCGCAGCGCCTCGGCGTTGATCTCATTCGCCACCTCGTGCCCGAACCGCTTCGCCACGCCCTGGTACCAGCGCGCGTCGTGCAGCCACCACTGCCGGTACACATCCATGGTCCTCGGACGGGGGCCCGTGCCGTGGCTCGTGTGGTCGAGTGCCGTCATCGCGCCTTCCCGTCCAGCTGACCGTCGGCCACCCGGGCCCGGAACCGCTCGCGCATCTCCCGCTTGAGCACCTTGCCGGTGGCTCCCTTCACCACTTCGCTCGCGTCCATCCGGAGCGCTCCGGTCAGCTGCGGGAAGCCTTCGGCGGCCAGCACCCGGTTGACGTCGGCCGTCCATCGGGCGTCGTCCCCGCCCGTGTCCCCTGTGTCCCCGGTGTCCGCCGTCTCCGACGTGTCCGCGCGCACCTGAAGCAGGGCGTAGGCGTCGGCGGTCCCGTCGCCGTCCCAGTCCGCGCGTACGCCCTCGGGCGCGACGGCCACCACCGTGCAGTCCTCGAGCTCGGGCAGCTCGCGCAGCAGCAACTCCTCGGTGCGGGTGCTGAACACGATGCCCGCGGGGGTGCGGATCGCGTCCGGCGCCCGGTCGAGGTGGTAGAAGTTGCCTTCCTCGTCCCGGTAGGACAGATCGCCGGTGAGCCAGTAGCCACCGAGCCGCAGCCGGTGGAAGGTCAGCGAGTCGTTCCAGTATCCGGGGGTGAGCGTGGGTGAGCGCACACCGAGGCGGCCGATCTCGCCGGGCGGCAGCGGTGTGCCGTCCTCGGAGAGCACCGCGGCCTCGGCGAAGCTCATCGGTTTGCCGACACAGCGGGAGAACGACGACTTGCCGGGCCGGTGTCCGTTGTGGAAGAGCGAGTAGCCGGTCTCGGAGGAGCCGAGCCCGTCGGTGAAGACGGACCCGGAGACGCGGCGGCGCTTCAGGTCCTGGCCGACCGTCTCATGGCTGCCCTGCGCGATCAGCGCCTTGATATGGCTCTCGTGCGCCGCGTCCCCGGTGTTGTACCAGGCCTCCACGCTGGACAGATCGCGCACGGAGAGATCCTGGGCCGCCATCTCCCCGTAGGTTCCGGCGAACGCGAACACCGTGGTGGGGCGGAAGGACTCCATGGCGTCCAGGACGTCGACCCCTCGCTGGCTGGACAGCATGCGGACGGGCGAGCGCAGCAGGAAGCCGAACAGCATGACCGAGATGGCGGCGTTGTGCGAGCCGGGCAGCGCGACCAGCAGCCGGCCCATCGCGGAGCCGACCGACAGCTTCAGCCGGTGCAACTGCGCGTACAGCAGGGTTTCGTGGGTGTGCGGTACGGCCTTGGGCATACCGGTGGTGCCCGAGGAGTGGGAGATGATGATGGGGTCGGTGGCGTGGTGGGCGTACGGGTAGCTGGCGGGGAGAGGTGCGCGGTTCTCCGCGCGGATGTCGGCCGCCGTGACGCAGAAGCCGAGGCCCAGTTCTTCCCGGTCCGGGGCCAGGACCGCGTGGTGGGCCTGGTCGGTGATGGCGCCGACCGCGCCCTGGCGCCGTACGTACTCGCGGGCGATCTCCGGGCGGAGGTTGCCGTTGACGAACGAGGGGATCGCGCCCAGGGAGGTGAGGGCGAGGAAGTTGATGGCGAACTCGGTGCTGGACCAGGTCTGGATCGCCACCGGGTCGCGGGGCCCGACGCCCTGTGCGTGGTACCAGCTCGCATAGATCTCCACGGCCTCGTGCAGCTCTCCCAGGGTCAGCACCTCGGGGTGGCCGCCGTCCGGCGCCTGCCAGGTGGCGTCGGTCCACAGGACCTGCTCGTCGAGCGGTCTGCCGTACGCCTTCAGCCGGTGGATCACGTTCCCGGCTCCCAGGGTGGCGTCCTCGCTGATCCGCGCGCGTTCCTGTTTGGTGATCATGGAGTGGTTCCTTGGATTCGGGCGGCCAGCTCGACCAGGCCGCGAAGGGTGCCGTACTCCCCCGAGGGGGCGGGCGGGATGTCGGACGGCGGGCGCGGGAGCGGATCGTCCCGGTCCAGTACGAGGGCCACGGCCAGGTCCGCGGCGGGCGGGCCGGTACGAAGCTCGCGGTACGCCGCCGTGGTGCGCTCGGTGCCGGTCAGCTCGACCCCGATGAGCACGACGCGGTCCAGCTCCTCGTCCTCCAGCAGCAGTTCCGCGGCGGCCAGCAGTTCACCGGCCGGGTCCGCCACGGTGGACAGGCAGACCAGCGGCCCGGTGATGGCGAACTCGCGGCCGAGCTGCCCCAGCACTGCGTTGGCGGTGGACTGCATGAACAGCAGCGGATTGTGCACCTGCCCGGCCACCAGCAGACGGCTGCCGAGGTCGAGGGTGGCGGCGTCCCCCATCGTGCTGGCCAGGACCATGGCGGTCCGATCGCCGTCGCCCGGCCGGGCGGTCAGGCAGCGCTCGACGGCCTCGTACACCATCGGGTTGAAGGCGGACTCCACGAAACCGGAGACCGGTGGCGCGGAGGGACCGGACATCGCGGCGATCATGCTCGCTCCAGTACCAGCGCGGTGTTGGCGCCGCCGAACGCGGCGTTGACGGTGAGCGCGCACCGGAGCTCGGCCTTGTGCGGGCGGTTGGGCACATAGTCGAGGTCGCAGTGCGAATCGGGTTCGGTGAACCCGGCGGTGGGCGGCAGCACCCCGTCCCGCAGCGCGAGCAGAGTGATCACGAGTTCCACGACTCCGGACGCCTCCAGCAGATGTCCCGTGGTGCTCTTCGTCGAACTCACCGGCGTCCGGGCGGCCGCCGCGCCGAGGAGCGTGTGCAAGCCCCGTGTCTCGGCGGGGTCGTTGTACCGGGTGGCGGTGCCATGCGCGTTCACGTAGTCGATCCGCGGGCCGCCCGCACGCCGCAGGGCCCGGCCGGCGGCCATGACCAGCCCGGCACCCTCCGGATGGGGCCGGGCGACGTGGTGGGCGTCACCGGCGGCGCCCCAGCCGGTCAGCGCGCCGAGCGCGCGCGCTCCCCGGCGCCGGGCGCTCCCGGCGGATTCGAGCACGACGGCGGCGGCTCCGTCCCCGAGCAGCAGACCGCTGCGGTCGGCGCAGAACGGACGCACCATCCCGTCCCGGGACAGCGCGAATCCCGAGTCGAACTTGGCCAGGTTCTCCTCCTCCACCAGATACGCCCCGGCACAGACCGCGGTGTCGGCCCGGCCGGAGGCGATGAGCCGGCAGGCGTGTGTGATCGCGGTGGCCGAGGCGACGCACGCGCTGGTGAACGCCAGCCGGGGGCCGCGCAGACCGAGGGTGTCCGCGAGGGCCTCGGCCTGCCACGCGGGTACGGTCTCCACGGCGCCGCCGGAGTCCACCGCGTCGGAAGAGCCGGGAGAGTCGGAAGAGCCGGGAGACCCGGGAGAGTCGGCTGCCCCGGAAAACCCGGGAGCGCCAGATGCGCCGGACGCGCCGGGCACGTCCGCGCCGCGCCAGAAGCGGGTCAGGCCGGTGAAGTCGCCCGCGGTCCCCACCAGGACGGCGGCCTCGGCCCCCGTCGGCAACCCGGCCATGGCGACCGCCGCCCCGCCTACGTCGGCCAGTACCTCCCGCAGCGGGGCGGCCGGGCCGCCGGTGGCGGCCAGACCCGTTCGGTACGGGCCGGTGTCGAAGCGGGTGATCGGCGCGAACGCGGGCCGCCCGTCGAACACCCCCTCCCGCACGGCGTCCGCCCCGGTGCCGAAGGCCGTGCGCACCCCGAATCCGGTCAGCAGTACCTCACGGCTCATGGACGTCCACCAGGTAGTCGGTGATCCGGCGGATCGAGGTGAACTCGGCGAGGAACGCGTCGGCCGGCTCGATCTCCAGGCCGTAGCGCAGCTCCAGTTGGTGCAGGAACCACACCAGTCCCAGCGAGTCCAGGGCGAGTTCGGCGTCGTCGTCCAGGCCGGGCGGCAGATCGGCGAAGATCTTGGGGTCGGACAGCAGTTCCCGGACGGCGTCGGTGGTGATCCTCGGCCGGGCTTCGGATTCCGCGGTCATGCCGTGGCGCCCCGCTTCACGACATCGTTGATCAGGTCGCCCAGGTTCATCGCGCCGGCCTGTTCGATGTCGCTGTCGGGGAACTTCACGTCGAACCGGCGCTCCAGGCGGAGGAGCAGTTCGATCAGGCCCAGTGAGTCGATGTCGATTCCACCGGTGCCCATGGGGCTGTCATCGCTGATCTCGTCCGCGGCGAGCGGATGGTTCATCTCCTCGCTGATCGTGCTGAGCACGAACTCGCGGATCTCCTTCTGCAAGGCCGTCTGCGTCTCCATGGTGCGCAACCTTTCTGTGCCACAGGGGTCGTTGGGGGGTGGTCGGCAAGGGGCGGTCAGCCGGGTCAGCGGTCGGGAGCGCGGGCGAGCAGCGCATCGCGGCGCCTGACCAGCTTGCCGTTGGAGGTGCGGGGCAGATCCGCCAGGACGTGGACGACGCGCGGCACCTTGTAGTCGGCCAGCCGGTCCCGGCACCAGCGCAGCAACTCCCCCGCCGAGGGGCCGTCCGCCGCGACCGAGACATAGGCTTCGGTGGCTCCGGCGTGTACGACCACGGCCCCGCTCACCCCGGGGTGCCGGCGCAGTACGGCCTCCACCTCGGTCAGATCGACCTTGAGGCCGCCGATGACCACCAGGGAGTCGCCACGGCCCAGCAGCCGCACGGCGCCGGAGGGATCCAGTTCGGCCCGGTCGTGGGTGCGCAGCCAGCCGTCGGCGAACCGGTCGCCGCCCGAGTCGTGCAGATACGGTGAGCCGTCCGGCAGCCAGACGTCCAGCTCGCCCTCGCGGATCCTCAAGCGCACACCGGGCGCCGCCCGGCCGACCGCGGGCCGCGAGGCGCCGCTGACCTCCATCGCGATGACGCCCGTCTCGGTGGTCCCGTACGACTCGCCGACCCCGGTGCCGAACCGCTCGGCGAACCGCGCGGCGGTCTGCGGCGGCATGATCTCCCCACCGGAGACCGCCGCGCGCAGCGAGGGCAGGGCGGGCAGGCTGCGGGCGGTGCTGAGCAGTTCGTAGTGGAACGGGGTACCGAAGATCACGTGGACGTCGTGGCCCCCGGCGGCGGCGAGGATGTCCTTGGCCGACACCCGCCGCGCGAAGACCGCCGAGACGCCCGCGGCGAGGGAGTGCAGCACCCCGGCGATCAGGCCGAAACTGTGCGCGGTCGAGCTCAGCAGCAGCATCCGCTCGCCCAGGACCGGCATCCCCTCGATCCGGGTGAACCGCTCGATCTCGGCCGACAGGGAGGCGGCGGTCCGTCCGATCACCTTGGGCAGCCCGGTGGAACCCGAGCTGAACTGCACCAGTTTGTGCTCGGTCGTCGCCGGGCGGCCGTCCGGGTACCGGGAGGTGACCACCTCGTACCTGGGCTCGAACCTGAGCGGTGAGCGGCCCGCCGTGCCCGCGTGGACCAGGAACTGCGGATGGCACAGCGAGCGCAGGGCGTCCACTTCGGACGGTTTGAGCCGGTGGTCGACCAGCAGCACCTGGGCGCCCAGCCGCCACAGCGCGAGCAGCACCTCTATCTGGGTGCAGCTCGGCGGGATCTGGAGCATCACCGTATGCCCCTCGCCGATGCCGTGCCCGGCGAAGACCGCCGCCTCCATGTCCACGGCGGCCCGGACCTCGCCACGGCTCACCGGGTGGTCGCCGTGGACGAGGTAGGGCAGGTCGTCGGGATGGGCGTCGAACAGCGTGTCGATGAGCTCCCGCATCGGTGCGCTCATCAGTGTTCCTTGCAGAACTCGCCGATGGGAAAGCCCACATGGCGCTGATCCGTGGCCAGGTAGCCGAGCAGCTCGTCGCCCTGCCGCAGCTCGGTGACGTTGTGGACCTTGCCGCCGGGCCCGAGCACCCGCACATGCCAGTCGTCCTGGACGGTCAGGCTCACCACGGTGCCGTCGGCCGACCGCGCGGTGATGGTCAGCAGCGGACGGGACTCCAGCTTGGCCCGGCCGACCGTGACCGGCCGGGTCCGGCCCTCGGCGTTGACGGCCAGGGTCGTGCTGCCCGAGCCCAGCTCGCTCAGGTAGTTGGTCCGGTTCTCCGGGCCGAGCACATAGGAGTGCAGGGCGCCGGCGTTGACCCGGAACGGACGGGTCGGCATGTACGGCAGCGGATGGGTCTCGCTACAGCACAGGATGAAGCCGGTCGAGTACGAGCCGACCAGGATGCCCTCGTCCTCGGCGAAGTGGGTGCAGGTGTCCACGCACACCCGGTCGCCGAGCCCGTGGTGCTCGATGCGGTCGACGGTCAGCGTGGTCAGCTCCAGCGGAGAGGTCCCGGCCTCCAGCAGCCGGGCCAGCGCGAACACCTCGCCGGCGTCGGAGGGCGCCAACAGGACCCCGTCCGAACCGCGTTCGAGCACGTCCAGCACGGTGGCGGCCTCTTCCAGGTCCGCGCAGACGGTGATCAGCTTTCCGGCGGAGCGGTCCGCCGCGGCGAGCACGATCTCCAGGGGGATCTTGGTCGGGTCGGCGAAGCGGACCACGGTGTGGGGCAGCGCGACCGCGGCGGCGCACGCCAGCCGCAGCGACGGTTCGTCGTGCACATCGACCCAGGCCGCGTCGGCGTCGAGGCCGTACAGCTGCTTCTCCTCGGTCACCGCCGCGGTGGTGACGGCGGTGACCGTGGGGGGCAGCGCCTTGAGGACGGATTCGTCATCGCACAGCACACCCTGCATCCGGGTGTGGATGGCGGCGTCCACGACGGACTCGAGCCGGGCCTGCGGAACGGTGCGGAGGTCGATCCATGCGAACTTCATGCGGCTCCTGTCGCGATCGTCGAGGGGTGGGGGGTCGTCCCGGCTTCGGCGGCGTGCACCACGGCGGCGAGTCGTGCCACCAGTGAGGAGGGTGAGGGCGAGGAGAAGATCCGGCGGCCCACCGCGAGGCCCCGGCAGCCCGCGAGCATCAACGAGGTCCCATGGCTGACCAGGTCCGAGCCGTCGGGCGGGCCGCCCGCGGCGAGGATCGGCAGCGGACAGCTGTTCACCACCTCGGCCATCCGCTCCATCGGCAGGGCGATCGAGGTCTTCACGAGGTCGGCGCCGAGATCCGCGGCGATGTTGACGGCATGGGCGAGCAGCGCCGGGTCGTGCGGATCGGCGATCCGCGGCCCCCTCGGGTAGATCATCGCGAGCAGCGGCATGTTCCACAGGTCGCACGAGGCCGCGACGGTCCCGAGATCCTTGAGCTGCCGGTGCTCGGTGTCCGATCCGAGATTCACATGCACGCTCACCGCGTCCGCGCCCAGCCGTACGGCCTCTTCGACGTCGCCGACGAGCACCTTGGCGTCGGTGTCGGCCGCGTGCACGGTTCCCGCGCTCAGGTGAACGACCAGGGCGCAGTGGCGCAGGATGTCCGGTGCGATCGCCCGCGCCCGGCCCTTGTGGACGACGACCGCGTCCGCGCCGCCGTCCACAAGGGCCCTCAGCAGCCCGTTCCAGCGGGCCTGGGACACCACCGGCCCATCGGACACACTGTGGTCGAGCGGGACGAAAAGATATCTTCCGTCCCCCGCGACCGAGAGCCTCCGCATCCGGAATGATTTACCAATATCGGTCATGTGCCAGGCACACCTCTCCCAAGGGGCGAACCACGCAGAGGATTGCGGAGACAGAATGGCACGGTTATGCAATAGCGGGCGGATATCGAATCTCCATAACTCTGCGGTTATGCGACTCTGAGGAATTTCTGAGATTGCTCTGACAGGCTGTCCGACGGCTATTCCGCCGGAGCCGAAACCGCGTTTTCCAGGAGGCTGGTTTGACCGCCCTGACCGACCCGGTACGCATCTCGATCGCCTGTCACGGCGGACGTGGTCACACCGCCCGGCTGAGCGAGGCCGTAGAAGCCGGAGCGAGCCGGGTTCCGCACACCGAGGTGACATCCGTCCGGGTCGACCGGATCACCGATCAGGAATGGCATCGGCTCGACGACGCCGACGCGATCGTCTTCGGTGCGCCGACCTATATGGGTACGGCCTCATCGGCCTTCCACACCTTCGCGGAGGCGAGCGCCAGACGCTGGCTCACCCGCCGCTGGCAGGACAAACTGGCGGCGGGATTCACCAACTCCGGTTCGATGGCCGGGGACAAGGCCGGCACCCTGGGCTATTTCGCCACCTTCGCCGCACAGCACGGCATGCTCTGGGTCAGCCTCGGGCTGGCCCCCGGCTGGAACTCCTCCGCCGGCAGCGAGTTCGACCCGAACCGGCTCGGTTTCTACCAGGGCGCCGCCGCGCAGTCCCCGGTGGACGACAGAACGGGGACGGTGCACAAGTCCGACCTCGCCACCGCGGAACATCTCGGGCACCGGGTCGCGGAACTCACCCGGACCGTTGTCGCGGGCAGACGAGCGCTGGAGTCGTGAGCCACCGGCCCGCCGCGCCGACCGCGGCCGGGGACGAGGGCCATGCCGTGGCGGCCCCCGCCCGGCAGTGGTGGACCGTGGCCGTCGCGGTCCTGGCCCAGACGCTGGTCCTGCTGGACAACACGGTCCTCAACGTGGCGATGGAGACCCTCGCCGATCCGGTGCACGGGCTCGGGGCGAGCGCGGCGGACCTGGCGTGGGCCAACGCCTCGTACTCGCTGGTCTTCGCCGCGGGCAGCTTCGCCGGTGGCGCGCTCGCCGACCGCTACGGGCCGCGCCGCACGCTGATCGCCGGGCTGACGCTCCTGGCCTGCGCCTCCGCGCTGGCCGCGTTCTCGGACGGGGCCACGGAGCTGATCGTCACCCGCGGTTTCATGGGCGCGGGCGGGGCGCTGATCACACCGGCGACGCTGGCGATCGTCACCCGCGGTACCGCGCCGGCCGTCCGGACCCGGGCGATCGCGGTCTGGGCCTCCGCGGGCGGCGCCGCCGTCGCGCTCGGACCGGTGGTCGGCGGTGCGCTGCTGACCCGGTTCTGGTGGGGCTCGGTGTTCCTGGTCAACCTTCCGGTGGTGGCCGTGTGCCTGATCGGCGCGGGTCTGCTGGTGCCCGAGCTGCGCTACGCCGAGCGCAGGGTGCTCGACCCGCTGGGCCTGGCGCTCTCCGTGCTGGGGCTGGGCCTTGTGGTGTACGGCGTCATCCGGGGCGGCCGCCCGTCCGGATGGACGAGCCCGGCCGCGCTGCTGCCCATGGCGCTCGGCCTCGTCCTGCTGGCGGCGTTCGTGGTGTCGCAGAGCCGCCGGGCCGTGCCGGGTTTCGATGTGCGCCTGTTCACCGAGGCGCGCTTCGCAGGCGGCAGCGTGACCCTGCTGCTGCTCTTCTTCGGCCTGGCGGGGCAGCTCTTCTACTGCGCCTTCTATCTCCAGGGGGTGCACGGGCTGTCGACGCTGGCCGCCGGGGCCGTGATGTCGGCCGCCGCGGGCGGCATCGTCCTCGGCAACCAGGTCTCCCCCGCGCTGTCCCGGCTGCTGACCGTCCGCTGGTGCGCGGTCGCGGGGATACTCCTGTCGAGCGCCACCTTCGGCGACTACCTGCTCTTCGACGCGGACACCCCGGTGGCCTGGATCGCCGGGACCCTGTTCGCGCAAGGAGCGGGTATCGGGCTGGTGGTCGCGCCGATGACGGCGGAGATGATGGCCGCCCTGCCGCCGCGGTACACCGGGGCCGGCGCGGCGATCAACGCCGCGGCCCGGCCGGTGGGCAGCACGCTCGGGGTCGCGGTGCTCGGCTCGGTCCTCGCCACCGCCTATCGCGGGGCCATCCGGCCCGAGCTCGGCGATCTGCCTCCCGGGCCACGGGAGAAGGCCCTGGACTCCGCGGAGGCCGCCCGGGCGGTGGCGCGGTCGCTGAACCGGCCCGAGCTCATCGCCGCCGCGGACCGGGCCTATCTGCACGCCATGTACGTCACCGCCGCGTGGACGGCGCTGCTGTCCCTCGCCGGTGCCGTCCTCGTCATCGGATATTTCCGGCCGCGACCTTCAACGACGGGAGCAGGAAGTGGATATGGGGCTGCGCCATCTTCGAATCGTGCTCACCGTGGCTGAATCGGGCAGTATCAGCCATGCGGCCGCCACCTTGAAGATCGCCCAATCCGGCCTGTCCACCCAGCTCAGACGCATTGAGCAGGAATTCGGCGGACCGCTGTTCCGCCGCCGCCCGCACGGCGTGGTGCCGACCGAGCTCGGCGTCCATGTGCTGGGGAGGGCCCGACAGCTGCTCGACGAGTTCGGCGATCTGCTCTCCACGGCGCGGGCGCTGGCCCAGCCGGCCGAACCACCGCGGGCCGTCGGACTGGGCGGAGTGGACAACCCCTGGGTGCCGCTGATCGCCGAGCTCGTCCGGGAGCGGCTGCCCCATCATGAACAGCTGACCTATCTGGAGCCCTCGTCCCAGGCCGTGCTGGAGCTGCTGCGCACCGAGAAGATCGCGCTCGCGGTCATCAGCGAGTTCCCGGACGTCGTGCCGCCCGCGATCCGCGAGTTCGCCGTCCGCGACCTCGACACCGAACCGGTGCTGATCGGTCTGTCCCCCGGCCACCGGCTGGCCCACCGGCAGCTGATCACCCTCGAGGAGCTGGCCGAGGACACCTGGGTCGCGCCGGGCGACCGCTCCGACGGGCTCGGCCTGAGCCTGAGGATCGCCTGCGAGCGTGCGGGGTTCACCCCTCGGTTCCGGTACTTCGGCGCCGACCCGACGACCGCGGCGGCCATCGTGAGCGCCGGGAACGCGATCGGGGCCTTCTTCGCACCGGGCGACCACTGCCCGGGGGTCTCGTTGAAACGGCTGGCGAACGGCCGGCTGTGGCGCCGGACGCGGCTGGTGTGGGACGCCGAGTCGCCGCTGGCCGGGCTCGCCGAGGACCTCGACGGCGGCGCGCTCGACTGGCGCCGGCCGTACGCCTCGTGAGCCCGGCCGCGGACCCGGCCGGCTCAGTCCCCCCGGGCGTCGGGCCGTCTGCCTCCGACGGAGAGGCACGACGCGATCGTCCGCTCCCGCGGAACCGCCTCCCCGGTCCGCGCCGCCGGCAGCTCCACGGTGAACAGCGCACCGTGCCCCGGTCGCCCGTCCGCGGTGATCCGCCCCCCGTGGCTTTCGACCACCTCGCGGGCGAGCGCCAGTCCGAGCCCGAACCGTCTGCCGCGACCGGCGGAGCCCCTGGCGAACCGCTCGAAGAGGCGCGCGGCCTCCTCCGGCGCGAACCCCACGCCGGTGTCGCGTACGGACAGCGACACGGTGCCGGGAAGCGGGGCGTCCACGGACACCGTCACCTCCCCGCCGGGCGGGGTGTGCCCCATCGCGTTGTCGACCAGCGCGGCGATCACCCGGCGCAGGGCCGGCGCGGTGCCCACCACCACATGCCGCCCAGGCCCGGGCCGCAGACGCACGGTCAGCCCCATCTCCTGGGCCCGGGCGTCCTCGGCGGACACCGCCTCCTCGGCGAGCGCGGTCAGGTCGACCGGATCGCGGGACCCCGGCGACTGGGGCAGCCGCGCGGACAGCAGCAGGTCGTCGATGACGTCGCCGAGCTGGCGGGTGCCGGTCACCAGGCGCTGGAGGTCGGTGGCCAGCTGCTGGGGGATCTCCGAGCCGGAGCGCCGGGCCAGCAGCTGGGCGCGGGTGTGCAACTGGGTCAGCGGGGTGCGCAGTTCATGGCTGGCGTCCGCGACGAACCGCCGCTGCCGGTCCAGCGCGTCGGAGAGCGGCTCCATCGACCGTCGCGCGAGCATGCCGCTGGCGGCCGCGACGAGCAGCAGACCGACCGCCTCGGCCGCCGCGAAGGCGAGCAGCAGATGGTTGCGGTCGGCGCGCTGGAACCGTTCCCCGTACGCCGCCTGGACGAGCTCCGGGCCACGCCGGGCGGTGCGCACCGTGTACTGCTCACCGCCTCGCTCCACCCGTTCCAGCACCGCGGGAGCGCCCGCGCGGACCGCGGCCAGGCTGGATCTCACGGGCAGTCCGGCGGGGGTGCCGGGGGTGCTGCTGACCACTCCGCCCCGCTCCACGGTCATCCACACACAGACCGGCGGGCTCTCGACGGTGTTGTGGTCGATGCCCCACTGGGTCTCGCGCTCCGCGTCGGCGCGCTGGGCGAACAGCACCACGGTGTAGACGATGCCCCCGACGATCAGCATGATCACCGACATCACCAGCGAGATCCGCCAGGTGATCGTCCACTGGGCGGCGGCGAGCCTGCGCTGCTCGGGGCTCCGCGCCCTGCGGCGCGGAAGACGGATCGGCATCGCTTTCACAGCGCCCCCAGCTGGTAGCCGCGTCCGCGCACGGTGCGGACGACATCGCGGCCGAGTTTCCGCCGCAGGTAGTAGACATAGGTGTCGACGATGGACTCGGCCGAGGTGTCGGGGAAGACACGCTCGCGGAGGTGCGCACGCTCGTGCACCATCCTGGGGCCTTCGGCGAGGGCATGGAGCAGTCCGAATTCCCGCAGGGAGAGTTCGACGCCCGTGCCGTCGGCCAGGCGCACCTCGCGGCGCCGGAGGTCGAGCTCTCCGTTGCCGAGCGGAAGGACTTCCGCGGCGACGAGGTCGCGGCGGTGCAGCGCCCGTACCCTCGCCAGGAGTTCGTCCACTTCGAAGGGCTTGACCAGATAGTCGTCCGCGCCGGAGTCGAGGCCGGTGACACGCTCGTCGAGTGCCCCCAGCGCGCTCAGCACCAGCACCCGGGTGGTGACACCGACCCTTCGTAATCGTTTCACCAGGTCCAGGCCCTCGATGCCCGGAATCATCCGGTCGATGACCATCACCTGATGTCGTCGTCCCAGAGCGAGATGAAGCCCCCGTTGGCCATCGAATGCCACATCGACGTCGTAACCCTCTGAATTGAACAGTTCGGCCAGCATGTCTGCGGTTTCCCGGTCGTCCTCGACCAGTAACAGCCGTGTCTGATCCGCAGTCGACCGGTCTATATCGGCTGGGTAGATCATCCGCTCATCTTGGCCCAACCCGCGTCGGTACGACGTCAGGGGTGCGAAACAGGGCCGTGAAGCCGCCAGAAATGGCTCTCGGGGAAAGCGCGCGTCGTGGGTCCGGTCCGGGCGCCGACACGGCTCAGGATGCTGTCGAGAACGGCTTCCAGACCAGGGAGAAGGCCCTCGACGGACCTCAGATCGGCGAGGACCGCGACGAGCAGGTCGGCGGTGTGACCCACCCCGCTGCGCCGTCCCGCGAGCACCGCGGCCACGATGGAGTCCCGCTGCCGGGCCAGCCAGCGTGCGGCGGACTCGTCGCCGTCGACGGCGGGGAGCGTGCGGCCGGTGCGCGACGACGGCGGCCGGGTGCCGGGCCCCACATCGGGGTTGAACCGCTCGCAGACCCAGCCGTACCAGGTCAGCAGCTCGCGGAGAACGGCGCGGCCGACCGGTGGCTCCTCGGCCTCGGCCACCTCCCGGGCCAGCGCCCGCACCAGGTCGTCGAGGTGGTACCGGCCGGGGCTCGGGGAGGTCAGCAGCCGGGCGTCGACCAGCCGTTCCAGGGTGTCCTGGGCCTGGTGGACCCGGCAGTTCAGCATGACGGCCACCGGCTCGGGGGTGACATCGGCGGCGCCCAGGACACCCAGGGCGCGGAAGGCGGCGTCGGGGGCCGGGTCCGCCGGAGGGCCGGGGTGGGCGGAGCGGGCGCGCAGCGCGGCGTACTGGGAGCGCAGCCCGGTGCCCACGGTGAGATCGCCGACACGTAACTCGTCGAGTAATCGGCCGGATGAGGTGAGCCGTTCGGCCATGTCGTCGAGCGACCACTGCTCCCGGGCCAGACAGCGCGCGCCGGCTATCCGGAGCGCCAGCGGCAGCCCGGCGCAGACGGAGGCTATGCGCCGGGCCGCGAACGGCTCCTCCCGCACGCGCTGATGACCGACGACGCCACCCAGCAACTCCAGTGAGGCGGCCTCGGGGAGCGGCCGCACCGTGAAGGTGTACGCCCCCTCCAGATCCGCGAGGTGGCCGCGGCTGGTGATGATCAGCCGGCTGTCGCCGCTTCCCGGGATCAGGCTGCGGACCTGGGCGGCGTCCTGGGCGTCGTCGAGGACGACGAGCATCCTGCGGTCGGCCATCAATGTCCGGTACAGATGCGTCCGTTCGACCAGGCTGTGCGGAACGGCCGATCGGCGCAGCCCCAGGTCGGTCAGGAACCGGGCCAGTACATCGGCGGGAGAGACCGGCCGCCCGTCCGCGTCCCGCAGTTCGGCGAAGAGCTGGCCGTCCTCGAACGTGTCGCGCAGGCCATGGGCCAGGTGCAGGGCCAGTGCGCTCTTGCCGACGCCGGGCCCGCCGGTGAGGGCCACGATCACCGCACCGCCGGGGTCCGACACCGGGGAGCACACCAGGGAACGGAGAGCCGCGGCCTCGTCGGCCCGGCCGGCGAAGGCCGTGGGCGCGACCGGCAGCTGCGCCGGCCGCGGTCGGCTCCGGGAGGGCCGGGCGGCGCTCAGGCGCCTGTCGTGCCCGGCGGAGGGCCGCGGCTCGTCGTCCCTCAGCACCTGCTGCTGCATGCGCCTCAGCTCGGGCCCGGGTTCGGCGCCCAACTGGTCGATCAGCAGGGCACGGCTGCGCTGGAAGACCTGGAGCGCCTCCGCCTGCTGACCCGATCGGGACAGGGCCAGCATCAGGCGGGCCGCCATCGGTTCGTCCAGCGGGTTCTGGAGGACCAGCCGCCACAGTTCGGGAAGCATGCGGTGGTGCCGGCCGAGTTCCAGCTCGGCGTCGATCCACTTGCCGACGGTCTGTCTGCGCAGCTCCTGGAGGTGGCGCACCTCGACGTCGCACAGGGTGGACGAGGCGATGTCCAGCAGTGGTTCGTCCCGCCACAGCGACAGTGCCCGGTTCAGTTCCTCGGCGCCGGAGGCCAGGTCGCCGGAGGCGATGGCGGATTCGCCCGCCCGGCGGTGCGCGACGAACCGGCCGAGATCGCTTTCGCGCTCGCCCAGTTCGATGAGATATCCCGGGGAACGGGTCACGATCCGCCGGCCCGCCTGGGGTCCGAGCACCTGTCTCAGCCGCATCACATAGGTACGCAGGGTGGCCGAGGCACTGGACGGCGGAGATCCGTCCCACAGAAAGTGCGAGAGGCGGTCGGCGGACACGACGCGGTTGGCGTTGAGCAGCAGCGCGGCAAGAAGAACGCGCTGCCGCGCCGCCGGAACGGTCAGCTGACGGCCCTCGACGTTGATGACGAGAGGCCCGAGAAGCGCGAAGTCCACAACTACCTCATTCGGACGTCGAGTAGACCTCACCACGCTCTCCGCAGCGTGGCCTCAATAAGGCTAAACCATGACTCAAACCAAAACACCGGCAGAAAACCTAGTGTTCCGGGTCAGGAATTTCAGCCGTGGAGAGCGGAGATGAGGGCCCTCAGCGGAACTCGACGATGTCTTCCGAGGAGCGCGGAGGTGAGGCGATAAGCGTCGACGAATGCCCGGCCGCCGGTGTTCCGCCGCAGAAACGCCGCCACGTCCGGTGCGTCGGGAGCGTCGTCCCTGGCGAGCAGTTTCCCGGCACGGTCGATGAATTCGCGCAGCAGGTCCATGCGGAACGACTGACCGCAGCCCTTGCCGAGAGCCGCGATGAAGTACAGGCGCATGCCGAGGCGGACGGCGTCCGTGGATCCGCAGGTGCCGAACTCGTCCGCGAGCCCGGCGACCGTGTGGCGGTGGTCGACTCCATGGCGGCTGGAGCGCACGATGCCGTCGAGCGGCACTCTGCCGAGACCGAGGCGATAGGTGTCGGCGCCGAGCGCGCCGAAGACCTTCTGGAGGAGGATGTAGTCCTCGGTCAGCTCGAGGTCGTGAACAAGAACGATCTCGTCGTACTGCTCGAGCATCGGCACCAGGTCACGCAGCGCGCAGCCCAGGTAGTTCGGGTGGCCGGTGGCCGAGGTGACGGCGCGCAGCGGCAGGCCCTGGGCGGTGGCATCGAGATAGACGGGGCCTCCGTCGCAGCGGGCGTCCAGGCACAGACCGCGCTTGGCGAGGTACTCGACCACCTCCTCGAGCCCCATCCTGGGCGGCATGGTGCGGGTGATGCCCGGATCGTACAGCCCCAGCCAGTCATAGTGGCCGCGCCAGATCTCCAGCAGGCGCCGGCTCACCGGATGCGTCCAGCCGGTCTCCTCGACCGCGCGGACGTACGGCTGAAGCGCCTCTTCCGGCGGTGGCGACGGCTGCGCCTGGAAGGCGGTGTAGAGACGGCCGGCATCGTCCTCCGTGCACCGGGACGGGTCGATGTCCGGGCAGGCGCGGTCCAGGTACTCCCAGAAGCCCGCGGTCTGGCGGGTGATGTTGAAGGCGGTGTGGTTGTAGAGGTAGTCGACATCGGCCAGCGATCGGGTGGCGCGGTACATGACGTCCACCCACAGCAGGCCCTTGAGGTGGCTGAGGCCCAGCGCCTTGGTGGGGGTCACGGTCACCGGGGCGATCAGCACCCTGGGACGGCGCGGGGAACCGTCCACCGCCACCGGACCGGTGCCGTCGTGCGGTCCGGTGGTGGACCGTCGGGGCGTGGCCATGCTCACTTCCGCACGCCGTGGACGAGGAACACCCGCTCGACATCCGGGACATGGCGCGGATGGACGGGGTCGGGCCACCGTCCGTAGTGCGCGGATTCCTCGCCCGGCTGCACCGCTTCCGCCTCGATGCCGTACTCGGCGAAGAGCGCCTCCGGCTCGTCGTGTCCGGACAGCCAGGGACAGCCCTGGCGTTCGAAGACGTCGAGCAGCGGCGCGACGGCGGGGGCCGTCAGGGTGGTGGCGCTGACCATGTCCGCGGCTATCCGGCTGCCGGGGGCCGTCAGGTCCGCGAGACGGGAGAGAAGCCGCCGGGTCTCGTCATCGGTGAGGTAGTACAGCAGTCCTTCGAGCAGCCACAGGGAGGGCTCTTCCGGCCGGTAACCGGCCATGACGAGGGCGTCCATCCAGTCCGGGCCGAGGAGGTCGACGCCGATCGGACGCCTGGTGACCCGCTGGTGCACCGGCTCGTCGCCGAGGGCCGACTCCTTCGCCTCCAGGACACCCGGACGATCCAGTTCGAAGAGCTCGATCGCCCGGGGCCAGGGCAACCGGTGGGCGCGGGTGTCCATGCCCGCGGCCACCATGACCACCTGGGGATATCCGCCGTCCCTCACCTGGGTGAGCAGATAGTCGTCGAAGTACCGGGTCCGGATCGCGTTGAAATCGACGGTGCTCGGCACCTTCCGCACGGAAACGTGTCGTCCGGGATCGCCCTGTCCGGGATCGGTGTCACGCGGCCCGCTCGCATCGACGACCTGGCCGAGCAGATCGCCTCCGAGGGCGCCCACGAGCCGGGCGGCCAAGGGGTCCTCGTAGAGCCGGTCCGGTCGCCGGGTCTCCTCGGCGCGCAGCGCCGCCGTCAGCAGGGACGTCCGGGCGATCGCGTCCAATGGTGCCACGTGGGTGCTCCTTGTACGAGGTTGGTGAAGAGGGCCGGGCAGGCGGCCGCAGATACGCCTCAGCTGCCGAGCAGGCGCTGCCAGGCGGCGTCGTCCTGCTGGAAGACCCGGTCCTTGACCTGGGCCGGACGGGTTCCGGCGGCGACCCTGTGCTGCCAGTCGCGGGCGAAGGCGTCCGGCGCCACGCGGTGGATCTCGGGGGCGTCGAGCCGGCCCGTCCCACGCGCCGACCGGTAGCCGGGGGCGGCGGCGCTCAGCGCCGCGTCGACCGCACGTCCCAAGGCCGCGGTCTCCCGGTCCGACCAGGGCAGGAACGGCTCCAGCGCGAAGGCGTAGCGCGGCCGCACGGCACCTTGCGCTGGCCCCGCGCCCGCCGGGTCCCCACCGGTCCGCGTCGCCGGGGCGTCGACCACCCGGCAGGTGGCGTTGCGCACCTCGAGCCCGGTGGACGCGAGCGCCGTGCGCAGGGCGGTCACCACATGGGACTCGCGCAGCCGCTCGCCGACGGCGTCCGAGAGGGTGCGCCGGCCGGCGTACTCGACCCGCGGGATGTCCCCGACCCGGTCGACCACCCGCACCACATCACCGAGCGCGTACCGGTACAGGCCGCCGACGTGGCTGATGACGGCGTGGTACTCGCGACCGGTCTCCAGTTCGTGGAAGAGCTGAGTGGCGGAGTCGGGCCGGAGGTCCTCGTCGGCGTCGACGAACTCCAGCAGCCCGCCGGTGATCGCCGGTGATCCGGCCGTCAGATGGCGGTCGAGGGCGACGGCCACGAAGCCTTCCGACGCCGCCACCGGGGCGGGCAGCGCGGTGACCCGGGGGCCGAACGCCTCCCGCAGCCGTGGCAGATAGAGCGAGGCCAGGCCGGTGGTCCAGCAGAACAGCAACTGCATCCGGGGCCAGACATGCGTGGGCAGCAGCCCTCCCGCGCGCTCCGCCGACCTCTCCAGCAGGCGGGCGCGGCCGGGGTCGGGGGTGGAGCCGGGGTGGCCGTCGATCGTGCCGTCGTACAGGTCCTTGACCAACCGGGGCCACCACTGGACGAGTTGGTGCGGCACGGCGGCGACCATCGCCGGGTTGATACCGATGACGCACCGCACATCGTGCTCGATCGCGGCGCGCAGCCGTACATAGCCGCGCTGAAGGTGGTCCGCGGGGTCCACGAAGTCCGGCAGGGTGCCCCAGGGAGCCCGGCTGCCCGGCTCCGCCGCGAGGGGTTCGCCGAACGCCTGGCCGAAGTCGACCTGGCTGGCGCCCAGATGCGGCTGTCCGGAACGGGTGGTGCCGACCGCGGGGGCCGGGTCGTGTTTGAGGTTGAGCGTGGCGTCCGCGCGGTGGACGGCCTCCGGGAAGTGTTCGACGAAGTTGGCCCACGCCGCGTAGTAGAAGGGGAAGAAGGACGTGCGCATGAACTGCCGGGTGATCGGGATCTGTTTGCTGTCCCCGGTGCTGCCGCTGCTCTTGAAGAAGACCACGGCGGGATCCGCGCTGAGTACGTTCCGCGCCCCGGCGGCGGCCGACTCGATCCAGGGGGCGAGCGAGGCGTAGTCGGCGATGGGGACCGCCGCGCGGTACTCGTCCACGCCGCCGCAGCGGGAGAAGCCGTGCGCCCTGCCGAACTCGGTGTCCGCGTTCTCGCGCAGCATGCCGCGCAGCGCGTCGTCCTGGGATTCCCGCGCGTTGTCCAGCGCCGCCCACAGCCGGTCGCGCTCGCCGAACACCCTGCTCCGGTAGGCGGAGAACGTCCCGCCCGCCGCGTCGGCCGTCTCCGCCGCCTCAGCCATGTGCACCGTTCCTCACTGCCTTCTCCACGAGTTCCACGGACTCCTCGACACCATCGGACTGGCCGAGGGTGATGACGTTCAGCCCGGCCAGCTCCTTCCTCATCACATCGCCCAGATCGGCCTGAAAGCGTGTGAACGACTCCTCGGTGGGCTTCTCGCCGTAGTGCTCCATCGGATTCGCGTCCGCCCCCCAGCCGCTTCGCTCCCAGGCGACGGCGGGCTCCACATCGAGGTAGACGACCTGGTCGGGCGGCGGGAAGGACCGCCACCAGGAGAGCAGCGACGGGTTGTCGTGGCCGAGGAGGGAGCACTTGGCCAGGAGCTTGTAGTGGTAGGAGTCCACGATCACCGGCCGGTCCGGCGGGGCGTCCGCCACCCGGTCACGAAGGTGCACCGCCGCGATCTGCACCAGGGTGAGAAAGAGATCCGAGGAGTAACGTCCCGCGGGCGCGCGCAGCGCCTCCGTCAGGAATTCGTCGCGCACCCTGCCGATGAGCGAGTACACCGGGTCCAGCAGGGCCTCGTCGTACGAGACGACCGTCCAGGTCCCCCGCTCGGCGAGCCGCTCCAGCACCGAGGACTTTCCGGAGTAGTCGGGCCCCAGCAGGACCGTTGATCGCGGCCTCACCCGGCGGGCCTCCCCCCGGCGGTGGTACCGGGCTCCGGGCCCCCTTCGGATGGCAGCGCACGGGCCGTACGCGTTTCGGGCATTAGTTCCTCCTTCGCTCGTTCACTTGGATTTACCGAGTATCCGAGCGCGATGTATCGCCTCGATAGCGCCGGCGGCGGCGAGGCGTCACGTCAGGGCCCGGACCCCGCCGCCGAGGGAGAGTCCCGCGCAGGCGCGCAGCCGGCCGGGGCCGGCGGTCTCCGGACCGTCACCGGAGGCGTCCGCGTCCGCGTCGGGGACGACGCGCAGCATGTCGAAGGGGCCGTCCGACGGATCGAGTTGCGGTACGTGGTGGATCGTCAGCCGGGTGTGCTCGTCGATCAGCTTCGTGATGACGGCCTCGGCGAGGACATGGTGGACGTGGACGAGGTAGGCGGCCAGGGACACCCGGGTCGTGACGGCGTACAGCCGCGCACGGCGGACCGGTGCGTGGGGGTCCCGTTCCGGCGAGGCCGTCGCGGACACCTCCAGCCGGGCGGGGAGGGCCGGCAACCCCGCCGTGGGGAACAGTCTGAGCAGCCGGCGAAGCGGTGACCGCTCCCCCGAGTCATCGGGCGCCGTCCACGCCATGGAGCCGTCCCGGCTGGTGTGGTGGAAGTCGAATCGGGTGGCGAGGTTCGCCGGGTTGCCGGTCAGGAACACGGTCCTGGTGTAGGCCCGGAGCCATGCCTCACGCAGGGGGTCCGGAAGGCTCAGCGCGTAGCCCAGCACCGATTCCGCGTAGATCCGGGGCTCGAACCGGCGCAGGACGACGGTCACGGTCGTCGTCGCCGACGCGGCCTCAGCGGCCAGCTCCGCCATCCGTTCCGCGGTGAGCGGCTGGGCGTCCAGTGCCTCCGTGTCATGCCCCGCGCGTGCGGCGCGGATCCTGGAGGCGAGCTGAGTCTGGAGAAACTGTTGGGTAAACATGCGCAACTACTCTCTGGCGCCGGACCGTCCCGCGATGGCGCCACTCCTTTGGCCACCCGGCGTGGGTCCACCGAGTGTTCAAAGGACCTCTATCGTCCCGGTAGCGCGGACTGTGTCAGCTCCTCACGACGCCGCGCAGCAGTAGGTCGATGAGCCGGGTGGCCAGGTCGCGCCGGTCCTCACCGGCGGCCATGAGGCTGATCCCGCCGAGGGCCATCAACACGTCCTGGGCATCGGCTTCCGGCCGCGCCACCGACCGGCCCTCCCCCGACAGCAGATGGTCGATCGCCTCGGCGAGAAGAGCCCGGGTCTGGAGCCGCTCGCCGTCGTCGGTCAGCACCACCCTCAGCGCGTCGGCCATCCCGCTCTTGGCGGCCATGAAGTCGATGAAGCGCTCCATCCAGGTCCGCAGCGCGTCCACCGGGGGCAGTGTGGCGGCGAGGTGCGGCGCCGCCTCGCACAGGCGCCGCACCTCCTGCCGGTAGACCGCCTCGACCAGGAGCTCCTTGGACGGGAACCGGCGGTAGAGCGTGCCGACGCCGACACCGGCCTCGCGGGCGATGTCCTTGACCGAGGCCCCCGCACCCTCACGGGCGAAGACGGCCGCCGCCGTCTCCAGCAGCCGGTCCTCATTGCGTTGCGCGTCGGCGCGCAGCGGCCTGCGATGCCGCCCCGCGTTCCCCTCGATGCCGGTCAATCCGGGTCTCCTCTCGCCACCACTTGCAACCGGAACCAGTTCCGCTTACTGTCGGAAAAGCGAACCGGAACCCGTTCCGGATACGAGCGTACGACGGCCCGCGCCCGCCGCGCCACCGGCCGCGCGCTCGCCCCCACGCCCCCATCTCCCTGGAGTTCGCCATGACCGACCACCTCCTCACCACCCCCTTCGGGGCCCGGACCACCGCCGCCGAGGTCCTGGACGGCGTCGACCTCACCGGCAAGCGCGCCCTCGTCACCGGCGCGGCCTCCGGCATCGGACGCGAAACCGCACGCGTCCTGGCCGCCGCCGGTGCCGAGGTCACCATCGGCGTCCGCGACCTGGCGGCGGGTGGGCGGGCCGCCGAGGAGATCTCCCCGGCGAGCGGCCCGGGAACGGTGCACGCCACCATGCTCGACCTCGCCGACCAGGCCTCGGTGCGCGCCTTCGTCGATGCCTGGCATGGGCCACTGCACATCCTGGTCCTCAATGCCGGTGTGATGGCCCCGCCACTTCAGCGGACGAAGGAGGGCTGGGAGACGCAGTTCGCCACCAACCACCTCGGCCACTTCGCCCTCGCGACCGGTCTGCACGGCGCTCTGGCGGCAGCCCGTGGCGCACGTGTGGTCGCGGTCAGCTCGGTCGGCCACGTCAACGGCGAGGTGCTCTTCGACGACATCAACTTCGAGCGCCACCCCTACGACCCGTGGGCGGCCTACAGCCAGTCCAAGACCGCCAACGTCCTGTTCGCCGTCGAGGCGAGCCGCCGCTGGGCGTCGGACCTGATCGCCGTCAACGCCCTCAACCCCGGCCGCATCACCAGCACCCGGCTCGGCCGCCACATCGGGGACATCTCCCACAGCCCCGCCTCGTTCGATCCCACCAGCACCGACGTGTCCTGGAAGAACATCGAGCAGGGGGCCGCGACCTCGGTGCTGCTCGCCGCCTCCCCGCTGACCGAGGGCGTGACCGGCCGGTACTTCGAGGACTGCGACGAGGCCGGGCCCCATCGGCCCGGTGTACGGCGCGGAGTGGCCGCCCACGCACTGGACGCTCAGCACGCGGCCCGGCTGTGGCAGATCTCGCTCGACATGCTCGCGGCCGCCGTGACCACCGCCTGACCACGCCATCCCCCACGAAGGTCCGACGAAACGAGAACTACCGCTTGTACGGATCCCCGTCGGGGAGCCACGCGTCCGGCGCGTGGATGCCGAAGTCGCCGACGTCTTCCGTCAGGGCGTCCACGGCGCTCAGTACGGCCGGGCGGAGTTCTTCCCGGCGCCAGACGAGGGACCAGGTCCAATAGACCTTCGGCTCGACCACGGGACGCATGACCAGATCGGGCGGCAGTGGAGTGGTCTGGCCCTTGGGCGAGTTGAGGATGGGCCGCCCGTGCCGGCGTACGTGGTCGAAGAACACGGGGCCTGTGACACCGCCGTCCGTGATACGCACCGCGGTGGCGCCGGTGGCGGCGGCCAGCCGCTCCGCGTAGTCGTTCCAGGACACCCATGTGGTGGCGTCGTCGTCCAGCAGGACGATGGTGTCCCGGGCGCGGACCTCGCCGGTGTCCGGCCCGGCGGAGACGGCGTACAGCCGGTCCGCGCCGATGAGCCGGGCGCTGAGTCCGCGCTTCTCCAGATCGTCCGTGCGGATCCAGCACACCGCGAGGTCGAGGCCACCGTCCGCGACGCGGGCGGCCTGGGCATGGGAGGGCGCCACCCATGCGTCGAGGTGCAGGCGCGCCACGGACGAGGCGCGGTCGGTCAGGTCCGGGGGCAGCCAATTCACATATCCGAGCCGGACCGGTTCCGAGCCCGCGATCCTCGCGGCGCGGTTACGGAGATCGTCGGCGCGGTCGAGCAGCTCCCGGGTGTGCGGGAGCAGGGCCGCTCCGGCCGGGGTGAGGGCGACCGAACGGCGGTCGCGGTCGAAGAGCCGGACACCGAGGTCCCGTTCCAGCGCCTTGATCTGCTGGGACAGGGAGGGACCGGCGATAAGGAGCCGCTCCGCGGCCCGGCCGAAGTTCAGCTCCTCGGCCACCGCGACGAAATACCGCAACTGGCGCAGCTCCACGATCGCCATGCTACCCGCGGTGGGAGGCGGCACCCATGAGCCGATCAGTGGCAGGGCTCATGCGCCGACCGATGCCTGCGGTGTGCGGGCTCCCAGCAACGCCAGGCAGTTCGGCCACACCGCGCTGAGCCGCGAAGCATTGTTGTAGAGCTTGGCGAACAGGACCTGGCCCTCGAGCTGCGCGACCACGGACCGAGCGGCTTCGCGGGTGTCGGCGACGGTGACCTCGTCACGCTCGACGGCTTCGGCGATGGCCGAGTCGACCATCTCGACCTGGGTCTCGAAGATCTCTTGCAGCCGCTCGCGGACGGCTTCGGTCTGATTGCTCATCTCCAGGGTGAGGTTCCCGAACATGCAGCCCGAAACGGTCCCGCAGCTCCGCTGGCCGGCGCGCTGGGCGGCCTCCGTCTCCTCGAACAGCTGCCGCAGCCGTTCCAACGGCCGCGCGTCGCTGTTCAGGACGCGGGTCCAGTCCTGCCGCTGGGCGGTCCAGTGCTCGTCGATCACGGCCAGCGCGAGGGCCTCCTTGGACTCGAAGAAGTAGTAGAAACTGCCCTTCGGCACTCCGGCCGCCTTACAGATCTCGGCCACCCCCAGAGCCGAGTAACCGCGCAGCTCGATGAGCGACCGCGCAGCGCTGAGGATCTTTTCCCTGGCATCACTCGTCCGTCCCATGTTGCCAGTATACGACCGATCGACTACCTTTTTACTAGACTGGTCATCTACTGACCATCCGAGAACGACCGCCCCGCACTCTCCGCTGGAGGAGCAGACGCTATGAGTACTGACGCGGCGAACGACCCGATGCACGAGGTGCTGAGGCGCTGGCAGACCGCTTTCGACAGCCACCAGGCGGACGTCATGGCCGACCTGTTCACACCCGACGCCCTCTTCCAGGGATTCGGTCCCGAGACGATCTCCGGCCGGGATGCGGTGCGCGGTTACTACGAGGCCGTTCCGGACTACCGCAGGGCCCATCTCGGGGACGTCCACGGCTACCGGATCGGCGAGCACGTGGCCGGTGGCTTCGCCGACGTCACCTTCCGGGATCCGACGGGCTGGGAGGCCCCGGTGCACCTGTCTCTGGTCCTCCAGTACGAGGACGGCAGTTGGCGGATCCGCCAGTACCACGTCTCCCGGATCGTCGCTGATCACTGAGGCCGGCGACGATCCACGCGACGCCAGGCCGGGCGCGCCGCACGGCCTCGCCCCCCGCAGGGGCCCGAGAGAGGGAAAAGCCATGAAAGAGTTCCTGGTCGAGCTCACCACCACCGTCCCCGAGGGCACCGACCCGGCCGAGGTCGACCGTCGCCGTGCGGCCGAGGCGGTACGGGCCGGCGAACTGACCGCCGCCGGCCACCTGGCCAGGCTGTGGCGTCCGGTGGGTGAACTGCGCAGCATCGGTCTGTGGCGGGCCGCCGACGAGGCCGAGTTGCACGAGAAGGTGCTCGGTACGCTGCCCCTGTGGCCCTGGATGACCGCGGTGGTCACCGCCGTTCAGCCGCACCCCAATGACCCGGGTGGGGCCGGCGTCACCGGCTGACTCAGTGTCCGGCGTTCTGGCCGCCGTCCACGTGCACGATCTCGCCGGTGACGAACGGGGCGTTCTCGAGGTAGACGATCGCGTTGACCACATCGTCGACCTCCCCCATCCGGCCGAGCGGGTGCATCGCCGCGAGGGCCTCTTGCGTCTCGGGCGGATGCATGGGAGTGCGGATTGTGCCCAGCGCGACGGTGTTGACCCGGATGCCACGGGCCGCGTACTCGATCGCCAGCGCCCTGGTGACCGCGTTCAGTCCGCCTTTGGTCAGCGAGGCGAGCGCTGAGGGCGTCTGTGAGTTGGCGTGGTCGACCAGGCTCGTGGAAAGGTTCACCACGTGGCCGCCACCGTCCCGGGAGAGCATAGCGGCGACGGCGCTGCGGGAAGTCTCGAAGAAGCCGCGCAGGTTGACCCCGGTCACGAGGTCATAGTCCTCGTCGGTGAAGTCGGTGAACGGTTTGGAGACGAAGACCCCGGCGTTGTTGACGAGCGTGTCGATCCGCCCGAACCGGGCCAGGGTCGCGTCGACGATACGGGCGCCCACGCCCGGCTCGGACACGTCACCACTGACGGTCAGCACACTGGGATCGCTCGACTCGTCCAGGGAGCGGGCGGTCGCGGTAACCGCGTAGCCGAGCTCGCGGTAGGCGGGGACCAGGGCGGCGCCGATTCCCCGGGAAGCGCCGGTGACGATGGCGGCCTTCTGCACGGTGTTCATTCGACCACCGCTCTCTCCGGTTCAGGCGGTAGGTGCGATCCGGGCCGCGGCGCCGGGCAGGTGCGCTGTGGAAGTGCGCCCGCTTTCCCGAGGGGCCGCTCGGTGGATTCAGGTCCCAGGCGCGGTTGCTTCCGCTGTCTCCATCATGCGCCCGACGACGGCGCACCCGCACGCCGGGGCGCCGGCACCGGATTCCCCCGGCATCGGCGCCCCGGCGTGTCACGTCAGGTGGCGGGGCTCAGTCGAAGAGCGGGCCGGCGGCGCGGCTACGCTTGATCTCGTAGAAGCCGGGCGTGGAGGCGTCGGCGAGGTCGGCAGGCAACCCGGCATCGCCGAGCGCCGCTTCGATGGTGGCGCGTGTCCTGGGTTCCTGGTTGAGGTGGTATCGGGTGCCGAGAGCGGTGTAGAGGGGCTCCAGCGCGTCGGCACCGAAGGCGATCTGCGCCGCGATCAGGGTGCGGACCGGCGCCCAGGCCCGGTCCATGAGGTCGCGGATGTGTTCCGGCAACTCGTCCAGGCGTGTCTCGTTGAGGACCGCCAGACTCATGACGTGCCAGGTGATGTCGACGGGCCGGGTCTTGCGGACCTCCAGCATCCAGCGGGAGGTCAGCCAGGTCCACGGGCAGACGGGGTCGAACCAGAAGTCGACCGGCAGGGACGACGGTACAGGGGGCATGTGGTGTCCAGTGGTTCAGTGGTCGGTCGGGAAGTCGGTGGAAGCCGCCAGATGGGCCCAGTCGTCGATGTCGTCCTGGAGCCGTTGCCGGCCCTGCTCGATCAAGCGCAGCGCATCACTGCCGAGCACCAGGTGCACGGGCGGGTCTTCGGCGTCCAGCACGGTCAGGAGGGCCTTGGCGGCGCGGGCCGGGTCGCCGGTCTGTTGCCGTCCTTGGCCTTGCGGGCGGCGCGGATGGGCTCGAAGACGGCGTCGTAGTCGGGGATGGTGCGCGGAACGCGGACCATCGAGCGCCCGGCCCAGTCGGTGCGAAAGGAACCGAGCGCCAGGGAGGTGACGTGGATGCCGAACTGGGCGACCTCCTGGGCGAGCGAGGCAGAGATGCCCTCGATGGCGAACTTGCTGGCTTGCTGGCGCCGTAGAAGCCGACTCCGGGCAGCGCGGTGAGACCGGCCATGGACGACAGGGTGACGACGTGTCCACCGCGGCGGCGTCTCAGATAAGGCAGGACGGCCCGGATGGCCGCCACGGTCCCGTAGACGTTGACGTCGAACTGGCGGCGCAGATCGTCCATCGAGGACTCCTCGACCGTCCCCTCCACGCCGTACCCCGCATTGCTGATCAGCACGTCGATCGGGCCGATCCCGCGCTCGATCCGGTCGACCACGGTCCGCACCGCGTGCTCGTCCGTGACGTCCAGCTCCATCCCGGGCGCCCCGTACCGGCGCCCGGGCAGGCGGTCGGGGGTCAGTGGCCGGCGCTCTGGCCGCCGTCGACGTGGAGGATCTCGCCGGTGACGAACGGGGCGTTCTCCAGGTAGACGACGGCGTCGACGATGTCGCCGATCTCACCCATCCGGCCGACCGGGTGGAGGGCGGCGAGGGTGTCGTGGTACTCCGCCGGGTGCATCGGCGTCCTGATGATGCCGAGGGATACAGCGTTGCTGCGTATGCCGCGGGTGGCGTATTCGATGGCCAGGGCCTTGGTGGCCGACTGGAGTCCGCCCTTGGTGAGGGAGGCCAGTACGGAGGTGACCGCGGAGTGGGCGTGGTCGACCAGGCTGGTGGTGATCTGGACAATGTGTCCGCCGCCCTGGCGGAGCATCTGCTCGGTGGCGAGCTGGGTGATGCGGAAGAAACCGCTGAGGTTGACGCCGGTGACCGCGTCGTAGTCCGCCTGCGTGTACTCGGTGAAGGGCTTGGCGACGAAGACGCCGGCATTGTTGACCAGGGTGTCGATGCGGCCGAAGCGCTCGATGGCGGCACCGGCCACGCGCTCGGCGGTGGCCGGGTCGGCGATGTCGCCCTGGACGGTGAGGGTCTCGGGATCGGAAGAGGGGGCGATCCCGCGTGAGGTGGCGACGACGGCATAGCCGAGCTTGCGGTACGCCTCGACCAGGCCCGCGCCGATGCCCTGGGACGCGCCGGTGATGACGGCGACCTTCTGACCGGAAATGCTCATGGTGACTGTCTCCAGTGGGGTGGGGTGTTGTCCGGACCGGCGCTGATCACCGGCCTTTCGACGAACATAGACGACCGGTCGACAAACATCCAGGGACGGCGAGAGCGCCCCACCTCCCCCGCACGGCTGTGACCTGTGGTGGGAGGCAGCGCCTACCAGAAGGGAGGCAGCCGGTCACACAGATGCCCTGGTCAGACCGGCCCATCCGAGGCATCAAGGCCGAGGAGAGGAGGGATCCGCACATCCGCGCGCGCGGTGCCCGTAAGAGGCTGGGCCTACCACGAGGGAGGACGGCGATCGTGGCATTCGCCCTGGTGACAGGCGCAGTCTGAGGCCATGGGATTCCCGGTGGCGCGCATGGGCGCCACCAGGGTTCCGTACCATCAGACCGTCAAGGGACCACACATCGTGACCGCAGCACCTCCGCGCCCGTACGCCACCGGCTCCCGGGGCGTACGTCACTCACCCTGGACCCATGTCGCGCAGGCCGCCGCAGCGCTGGGGGCGGGCATGGGGGTCGGCCGTTTCGTCTACACGCCGATTCTTCCCCTGATGCACGTTCAGGCCGGGCTGTCCGCCGCGACGGGTGCGCATCTCGCCACCGCCAACTACGTGGGCTATCTGCTCGGTGCGCTCGCCGGGACCTTCCTGCCACGTCTGGTGCGCTCCCCCGCCGTGCTGCGGAGTTGTCTGGTGGTACTGGCGGTGTCGCTGGCCGGGATGCCACTGAGCCGCGCCACCGCTGTATGGCTGCTGCTCCGGCTGTGCGCGGGCGTGGTCAGTGCGGTGATCTTCGTCATCGCCGTCAGCTCCCTGCTCAGTCATCTGCGTGACCATCCCGCCCATCTGCCCGGGTGGGCCTTCGGCGGAGTCGGGGCCGGTATCGCCCTGTCCGGGTCGCTCGTCCTGGCGCTGCGCACGATCGCCGACTGGCAGGCCACGTGGTGGGCCGCCGCCGGGCTGAGCGCGCTGCTCGCCCTCCCCGCGTGGTTCCTGCGGCCCGAACCCGCACCCGCGCCGGTGTCCGCCGCTCCCGCGCCCGGAGCGGCGCGGCAGGCCGGCGGCCCGCGCACCCATCGCTGGTTCACCGCGCTCCTCGCCTCGTACACGCTGGAGGGCGTCGGCTACATCATCGCGGGCACCTTCCTGGTGGCCGCGATCGAGCAGAGTTCTCCCGGCTGGATCGGCAGCGGCGCCTGGGTGCTGGTGGGCCTCGCGGCCATTCCGTCCTCCGCGCTGTGGGCTGGGCTGGGCCGGCGCTGGTCCCGCCCCGGCCTTCTGCTGGCCGCGCTGGGCGTCCAGGCGGTCGGCATCGCCCTGCCCGCGCTGATCGGTGGCGTTGCCGCGGCGCTGATCTCCGCGGTGCTCTTCGGCGCCACGTTCATCGGCGTCAGCACCCTCGCTCTGGCGACCGGCGCGCATCTGCGCTTCCCCCGCGCGGTCGCGCTGCTGACGGCCGGATACTCGGTGGGCCAGATCCTCGGCCCACTGGCCGCCACCCCGCTGCTGCGCCACGGGTACCACCAGGCCCTGCTCCTCGCGGGCGTCGTCGTGCTGGCGTCCGCCGTCGCGGCGGCCCTCCTCCGGATCGGGTTCCCCCACCACATGCCCGCGCCCGGCCACCCGGTCGTTCGCGCGGAGCCCGCAGCCGACCGGCGGTCCCCGGGCCTCGGCACCGCCGGGGCCCGGGCGGACTGACCTCCGCCTCAGTCGACGAGGTCCAGCGCGGCGGTGACGATGCTGTCGGTGTCGATGCCGTGGTAGCGGTAGACGTCCTCGATCGAACCGCTCTGGCCGAACCGCGTCACACCGAGGGTGGTGACGGGCGTGTTCTGGATCGTGCTCAGGAAGGCCAGTGTGTGCGGATGGCCGTCCAACACGGTGACCAGCGGTGTGGCCCGGTCGGTGGGGAAGACCTGGTCGAGGATCCAGCTCGGGTCCCGCGACAGGCCGCGGCGGGCCTGAAGCGCGCGGAAGAGCAGGTCCGGGCTGGTCACACAGACCACGTCGGCGCCGTGGCCGAGGGCGGCCAGCCGGTCGGCGGCAGCCAGGGCCTCGGGGATCAGGGCGCCCATCGCGGCGAGGGTCACCACGGGCCTCTCGTGGCGGCGCAGCCGGTACGCTCCCGCGGTCACCTGCCGGCGGCGGCGCTCACGGGCGGCCGGGTCGCCGGGCACGTCGGCCGCGGACTGGTCGACGGGCCGGGTGGACAGCCGAAGGTAGGCCGAACTCCCGTCCGGCCGACCGAGGTTGCCGAGTGCGTCGAGCAGACACCATTCGGTGTCGATCGCGAACGCGGGCTCGTAGGTGACGCAGCCGGGCTGTTCGATGCCCAGCGAGGGTGTGGTGATCGACTGGTGGGCGCCGCCCTCCGGGGCGAGGGTGACGCCGGACGGCGTGCCGACCAGGATCGACTGGCCGCCCGCGTAGATGCCGAACGACCACGGCTCCAGGGCCCGGTTGACGAAGGGGTCGTAGACGACGCCGATCGGCAGCAGCGGCTGGCCCCAGCGGCTCCAGGTGGCACCCAGCTCGCCGAGCAGACCGACCAGGTTGGTCTCCGCGATGCCCAGCTCCACATGCTGGCCCGTGGGCCGCTCCCGCCAGTGCAGGATCGTCTCGGCGTCATCGGCGAACCAGTTGGGGCGCTCGGCCGGGGACCACACACCGACCTTGTTGAGCCAGCCGCCGAGGTTGGTGGTGGAGCTGACGTCCGGGCTGACGGTCACGATCCGGGCGGCCGCCTCCGGCGCCCGCCGGGTGAGGTCCAACAGGACACGTCCGAGGGCCTGCTGGGTGTTGCCGGAGCCGGTCGGGGCCGGACGGGCGAGGTCGGCGGGGACCTCGGGGGCCCGCCGCGCCGCGTGTCCGGGGCGGCGCAGCCGCCTGGCGGCCGCCGCGCACCGGGCCGCTTCCGGCGATCCGGCGGCGAAGGCGGCCCACGGCCGGTCGGGGTCCGTTCCCAGCCGGTCGGCCAGGGTCCTCATCTGGTCGGCGGTCAGCAGCGAGGAGTGGTTCTGCGGGTGGCCCTCGGTGGGCAGTCCGTAGCCCTTCACCGTGTACGCGAAGATGACGGTCGGCCGGGTGTCGTCGACGCTGTCGAACGCTTCCATCAGCGCGCCGATGTCATGCCCGCCCAGGTTGCGCAGCGCCGCCAGCAGCGAGGCGTCGTCCAGAGGGGCGATGAGGTCCGCGATCGGTCCGGCGGTCGAGCCGGTGCCGGGCAGACGCTCGCGCAGCTCGTCGGCGGAGCAGCGCAGCAGGCGTTGGTATTCGGGGTTGTCCATGGCGTCGATACGGGCGTGCAGGGCCTCGCCGCCCGGCCGCGCGAACAACTCCCGCAGCGCGTGCCCGTACTTGAGGGTGATGACCTGCCATCCGGCCGCGGCGAACATGCCCTGGAGCCGGTCCGCGGCGATGCCGGGGACGACCCGGTCCAGGGACTGACGGTTCAGGTCGACGACCCAGACCGCCTCGCCCAGGCTGGGCACCATCGGGTCCTGAATGGCCTCCCAGATCGCGCCCTCGTCCAGCTCCGCGTCGCCCAGCAGGGAGTACTGCCGTCCCCTCCCGGCCCCGCCGAAGTGGCCCTCCACATAGCGCCGTGCGAGGGCGCCCCACAGCGGGGCGGTGGCGCCGATGCCGACCGAACCGGTGGAGTAGTCGACCGGGTCGGGGTCCTTGGCCCGGCTGGGGTAGCTCTGGAGGCCGCCGAAGGCGCGCAGGGTGGTCAGATAGGACTCGTCCAACTCGCCCAGCAGGTAGTTGATGGCGTGCAGCACGGGTGAGGCATGGGGTTTGACCGACACCCGGTCCTCGGCGGTCAGCGCGTGGAACCACAGCGCCGTCATGATCGAGGACATCGAGGCACTGGACGCCTGGTGGCCGCCCACCTTCAGCCCCGAGGGGTTCGGCCGCACCCGGTTGGCGTGGTCGATGATCGCGGTGGACAGCCACAGCACCCGCTGCCCGACCGCCTCCAGCACGGCGAGCTCCTCCGCCCGGGCACCGCCCGGGTCGTTGCCGCCGATCGCTCTCAGCTCCGGGTCCAGGACCATCACCGACCGCCTCCGCTGTCCGCACCACGCCGTGGGAAAACTGAATTTGTGCTCCGTCAGTAGACAGATGGCTCTTCAGCTGCACAAGATGCTGCTCTTTCGTTGAGCATTCTGCTCATGCTCTGAGTCGAATGAGGGACGTCGATTGAGCACTATGAACAGTGAGCGAGGCGTGGACGCCACCGACGCGCGGATCCTGCTCGCCCTCGCCGCCCAGCCACGGGCCACCGTCGTCGCCCTGGCCGAGCAGCTGGGGCTGTCCCGCAACACCGTCCAGGCGCGGGTGGCCAGAATGGAGCAGGGCGGCGCGCTGGGCTCCTTCGAGCGGCGGATCACCCCGAAGGCCCTGGGCCACCCGCTCACCGCGTTCGTCACCGCGCGGGTCGATCAGCGCCGGCTGGCCGAGGTGTCCGAGGCACTGGCGGGCATCGCCGAGGTCGTGGAGGTCTTCGGCCTCAGCGGCGAGACGGATCTGCTGGTACGGGTGGTCGCCGCGGACGCGGAGGACCTGTACCGGATCGCGGGGCGGATCCTCGCCGTTCCCGGCATCGAACGCACGGCGACGGCCCTGGCCATGCGCGAGCTGGTGCCGCACCGCCTCACCCCGCTGCTGCGCCGTGCCGCGGCGGAGTAAGTGGTCACCCGGGCGAGTCCGCGGGGCGGGGTTCGAGGACGAAGGTGTGCCGCAGCACGGTGTACGGCTCGTCGGTCAGCTCGCGGCAGGGCCCGGCACCGGCCTCGTAGGTGTCATAGGACGTGATCAGCGACTCCTTGACCCCGAACACCGGATCCGTGTCCAGATACGAGTCGTCCGACGGGAACAGCATGGTGGTCACGCGCTGGAAGCCCTCGGCCTCGATCCGCAGGTGCACATGGGCGGGACGCATCGGCGACCTGCCGGTGGCGCCCAGGAGTTCGCCGACCGGGCCGTCGCCGGGGATCGGGTAGCTGGACGGGCGGATGGAACGGAACCCGAAGTGTCCCGTCCCGTCGGTGCGGAACAGCGCGCGCATGGCCGGGTCGGCCTGGCCGGGCACCTCCACGTCGTAGTGGCCGTCCCCGTCGCTGTGCCAGACGTCCACCGCCGCGTCGGCCACCGGCGCTCCCGCGCGGCTCACGACCCGTCCCTCGAAGAACAGCGGGGTGCCGGGCAGACCTCCGGAGATGTCGGCGGCGTCGGCGTGGTGCGGCCTGTCCTCCCTGAAGAAGGGGCCCAGGACGCTGTTCTGGGTGGTTTCCGTGGGTCGTCGGTTGCTCAGGGAGTCGACCAGCGTGGTGATGCCCAGCACATCGGACAGCAGGATGAACTCCTGGCGTGTCGATGTGCACATCTGCCCGGTGCGCGTCAGGAAGTCCACTCCCCGGGCCCACTCCTCCTCCGTCAGCCCGACATCGCGGACGAAGGCGTGGAGGTGCCGCACCAGCGATTCCAGGATCTCCGCGACGCGGGCGTCCTCGGTGTCCCGCATGGCGGAGATCACGGCATCGGTGATGGTGTCGCTGGTCAGATCACGCATGGCGCGCTCCCGTGGTGGTCGGGTGTCGATGACGGACTCGGTCCGGGGATGTTCGTCGCCGGATGACGTTCACGGTGTCTCGCCGACCCGGGCGCGGGTCAAGAGGGCGCGCGCCGCGGTCCGTTCCACCGGCCGCGGATTCCAGTAGCCGGCTCGCACGATGGGTTCGGCCGCATGAGGATGGGGACCGGTCCCGACGCCTGTCCTTACGGTGACGGACATGGTTCGAATGACGCGCCGCGGGGCGCTGGTCGGAGTGGTGGTCGCGGTGCTGGCAGCGGCCGGGCTCGGCGCGTATCTGCTGTGGCCCGCCCCCACGCTGGACGCGGCGGACATGGACGCGGCACTGCCGACCAAGCGGGACCTGCCGGGGTTCGTCCCGCACGACGGGCTCACCGGTGCCCTGTCGGTGCCGGCCGGCAACAAGGAGGGGAGATCCGTGCTGGCCGGCACCGGCCTGGACAAGCAGTGCCGGAAATGGCGCGAGGAGGGCGACGGCTGGGCGTGCCGCCACCTGCACGGCGCGGGGATGGTCGTGCTCGAGCGGTCGGAGAACGTGTTCTTCCGGGTCAAGTCCGATGTTCTCGCCTACGACGACCAGGACGCCGCGGAAGCGGCCTGGGACGGACTGGTGGCCGCCAACCGCGAAGAGATCCACAAGATCCGGGGCGCCGAGGAGCACTCGTCCGATCTGGGGGACGCGGCACTGTCCTTCGAGGCGCCGGGCGTCACGGTCCTGGCGATCCGCGTCGAGACGGTCGTCGTGGAGGCCATCGTCTGGGACGGGAGCGACCAGGTGAGCGAGGCGGACGAGGACGCGATGGTGGAGAAGTGGCCCGCACTCCAGCTCTCGAAGATCGAGAAGCAGCTCGGCTGACCAGGGGTGGTGCAGGCCATGGCCACGGTAGGTTCATGTGCCGCCGAACGCATGCCGGATCCAGGAGACGCTCATGACGCGACCGCGACAGTGCTGGTTCTGCGCCGGCGAGACCACCGCCGCCCGGCACGATCGCATCGTCGGGTTGCACCGGGATGTCGAGTCCAGCCCCACCTGGTATCTGGGCGTCCGCACCAAGTGGCAGAGCATCAGCGTCCGGGTGCCACGGTGCGAGCGGTGCCATGGCGGCCATACGATCGCGCAGTCCACGCTGGCGGTTGCCATCGCCGCGCCGATCGCCTACGCCGCCGGCGGTGAGTTGGACGCGCTCCTGGGGATCCTGCCCAGCACACCGTCCGGAAAGGTCCACTCGGTCATCTGGGCCGTGGTGGCGTGCCTTCCCGCACTGGTGTGGATCGCCACCCGTCAGGCGTGGCTGCCCTGGCGCCAGCTCGCGCCGCGCCCGCTGCGCCACGCCCGTAGCCACCCGGAGGTTCAGCGCCTGAGGGAGGACGGCTGGCGCTACCGGCCGGGGCCGTTTCCGCATTGGCGGAACGCGAAGGACCCGGACCTCGACCACCTCTCCGGGCCGTCCGCCCGGCCCCGGCGGATCCTCGGCTGTGTCACCGGCCTGCTCGGGCTCGCCTCCATCGTCGTGACCGTCGTTCTGTATCTGCGGGACAGCGAGCTGGCGGCGTTGTTCCTGGTGATCGCCTTCGGTCTGTTCTTCCTCTCCTCGAAGATCGACCCCGAGGTGTGAACGCGGCCAGGCCGGGTCTGCGCGTCGGGACCGCTGGGCACGCATTCCGGAAGGTCGTGGCCGCCGCCGCGGTGGCGGGGGAACCGCCGTTCCGCGGTGTCCTGTTCCGGTCCGCCACCACCGCTAGACTCGCCCGGTGATCAGTGTTCGACGTGTCCCGGAGATGTGGCACCGGTTCGATGTCACGGTCCGGGACCTCCCGCTCGGGCTGCTGATCCTCGCCGGGTCGCTCATCCCGGAGTTCCACAACCACGGGACGCAGCTGGGCGGCCTGCCGGCCCGCCCCTACGACGCGCTGGCCATCGTGGCGGTCGCCCTCCAGTGCCTCCCGCTCGCCGTGCGCCGCCGGTGGCCGGTGGTCTGTCTCGCCCTGGTGTCGCTCGGCCTCGCCGTCGACCAGCTCCGCGGCTACCACTCGTTCGCGGGCACCGCGATGCCCGTCGCGCTGCTGAGCGTGGGGTCCCATCTGGAGCGGCACCGGCGCGCCACCGCGCTCGTGTTCTCCGTGGCGTATGTGCCGCTGGCGGTCGCGCTGTACCGGCTCGGGTCGGGCGCCGAGGCGCCGAGCGAGTTCGTGATGTACTACCTGGCGCTGGCCCTCCCCTGGGGCATGGGGTCGTGGCTGCGCTCCACCCGTGCCGCGGAAGCCGAGCGCCGCCGCCGCGTCGCCGAGGACACCCGCGCCGCGGAACGCGCCCGCATCGCCCGTGAGCTCCACGACGTGGTGACCCACCATGTGACGGCGATGGTCGTACAGGCCGAGGCGGCACGCTATCTGACCGCCGCGCCGGAGCGACTCGACCAAGCCCTGACCGCGGTCACCGAGACCGGCAGACGTGCCACCACCGATCTGCGGCACCTGCTCGACCTGATCAACCCCGACCACGGCACCGAGGCCACGACACCGGCTGTCGGCAGACTTCTCACGCTCGTGGAGCAGACCCGCAGGTCCGGGCAGCCGGTGGAGTTCACCGAGGAGGGCAGACCGGCGGAGTCGACCGGCAGCGCCGACCTGGTGGCCTACCGGGTCGTACAGGAGGCCCTGACGAACGCCCTCAAGTACGCCCACGGCAGCCGCACTTCGGTCCAGGTCCACCACGGGGAGAGGGACATCACCGTGGAAGTCAGCACGGACGGCTCCGGCTCGCGGGCCCCCGCCTCGCCCGGTGGGAGCGGGCGGGGGCTGGCCGGTCTGCGCGAACGGGTCGATGTGCTCGGCGGCGACTTCCAGGCGGGCGCCCGGACGAACGGCGGCTTCGTCGTCCGGGCGCGGATACCCGCGGGGAGCCCGTCATGACCGAGCCGATCCGGGTCCTGGTCTGCGACGACCAGGTGCTGATCCGCACCGGACTGGTGACGATCATCGACGCCCAGCCCGACCTCGAGGTGGTGGGCGAGTGCGAAGACGGGCGGACCGCGGTCGACCTCGCCGGCCGACTGCACCCGGACGTCGTGGTGATGGACGTCCGCATGCCGGTGCTCGACGGCATCGAGGCCACCCGCCTGCTGGCCGGTGCGGGGGTGCGGCGCCCCGTCAAGGTGCTCGTGGTGACCACGTTCAACCTGGACACCTACGTCTACGAGGCGCTGCGCGCGGGGGCGAGCGGGTTCCTGCTCAAGGACGCGCCGCCGTCCCAACTGCTGCACGGGATCCGGACCGTGTCCACGGGCGCGGCCCTGCTGGACCCCGAGGTGACACGCCAGCTCGTGGGCAGGTACGCCGCCCGGATCCGGCCTCCCGACGGCGCCCCGGACGACATCCCGCTGACCCCTCGCGAACTGGAGGTGCTCCGCCTCATCGCGAACGGCCTGTCCAACAGCGAGATCGCCGCGACGCTGGTGATCAGCCAGGAGACCGTCAAGACCTTCGTGTCACGCATCCTCACCAAACTCGGGCTCCGCGACCGTGTGCAGGCGGTCGTCTACGCCTACCGCCAGGGCCTGGTGACCTGACGCGCCACACGGCTGACCACCGCCACTCATCCCTTGATCAGTTCCTCGCTCATCTCCCAGAGCCGCCGGGCGGACCGCGGGTCGATGGCGTGTGGCACGACATCGGCGGGAGGGTCCTGGTCGATGCCGAAGGCGATGGGGGCCGGGTCCTCGTCCAGCGGTGAGATGTCGTTGTCCTTGAGGTAGACACCGCCGATCCCGTCGAGCAGTGGACTGGCCGCCGCGAACACGATGGTGCTCGCCCCCTGTTGTGGGTTCTTGATCCCGCGGTCGGGGTCGACGACCGGCCGGCCGGAGTCGTCGAGCAGTCCCATGGCCCTCTGCTGCTCCTCGCCGACCGAGTCGTTCAGTTTCGTGCCGACGACGATGCCCGGGTGCACGGCGTAGCCGCGGATACGGTCCGGGGACCAGCGGCGGTCCAGCTCGACGGCGAACAGCACATTGGCCGTCTTGGACTGGCCGTAGGCGAGGTGGCCGTCATAGCCCGTGGTGAAGTGCGGATCGTCCCAGCGGATGTCGGAGAGCCGGTGGCCACCGGATGACACGTTGACGACCCGGGCACCGTGAGCGGCGCGCAGCGCGGGCAGCAGGCCCAGGGTCAGCTGGAAGTGGCCCAAGTGATTGGTAGCGAACTGCGGCTCGT
This sequence comes from Streptomyces sp. NEAU-174, assembly GCF_052665095.1. Lineage (NCBI taxonomy): Bacteria > Bacillati > Actinomycetota > Actinomycetes > Kitasatosporales > Streptomycetaceae > Streptomyces > Streptomyces sp. NEAU-174. The sequence continues at coordinate 208,062 of NZ_JBQTCE010000006.1, forward strand.
AGCCGCGTGCGTCGCGCACCAGGCCGTCGGGGAGCGGCAGACCGGCGTTGTTGACCAGGATGTGGAGCGGACGGCCGGAGTCGAGGTACCGGGCCGCGAAGGCGTCGATCGAGGCCGGGTCGAGCAGGTCGAGCCGACCGACCTCGACGCTCTCGATCCCGGCCAGCGCGGCCGCGGCGCGGTCCGGGTGGCGCGAGCCGACGGTGACGGCCGCGCCGGCCGCGCTGAGTGCCCGGGTGGTCTCCAGGCCGAGTCCGGCGTGGCCGGCGGTGATGACGGCGTGGGTGCCGGACAGGTCGATGCCCGCGAGCACCTCGGCGGCCGTGGAGGCCGCGGTGAAGCCGGACCCGAGGGGGTGTTGTGTGTGATGCATGGGTCCACTCTCGGGTGTGTCCCTCGTACGTTGAATACTTGCCCGTTCGGGGTTTTTGCTCGATCGTACGGATATGGCCGACGACCAGCTGTCCGAAGTGTTCGACCACATCGAGATCCGGGGGCTGATGTCGAGCGGCTTCGCGGCCCGGGACCACTGGGTGGCGCGCGGCACCCTCGACCATCCCCTGAAGTTCATCGCGGTGGCGCGCGGCCGTGCCTGGCTGACCACCGACAGCACCGGGAGCCCCATCGCCCTCGACACGGGCGACGTCGCCCTCCTGAACAATCAGGCCTGGCTGGAGCTCCGGGGAGGCGCCGGTGACGGGCCGCCCCGCGACATCGATGTGACCACGGCGAGCTACACCTCCCTCCGCGAGGACGACGCGGACCACACCGGGGCCGATGTGATCCTCGGCGGCCACGTCGCCCTCAACCCGGTGGGCCGGACCCTGCTGCTCCAGGCGCTTCCGCCGGTGGGGCATGTCCGGGCGTCCCCCGCCGCGACCCATCTGCGAGACAGGCTGGACCAGCTCCTCGACGAGCTGACCGGCGACCGCGTCGGCTCCGCGTTCGCCATCCGGCAGCACGGCCAGCTTCTGCTGCTCGACATGTTGCGCGCCTACGTCGACCAGGCCGAGCTCCCCTCGGGGTGGCTGCGGGCGCTGACCGACGACCGTCTGCATGCGGCGCTCGGCCTCATGCACGCCGAACCGGCGAAGCCCTGGCGGCTGGAGACGCTGGCGAGGGCCTCGGCGATGTCACGGACGTCCTTCGCCACCCACTTCCGGACCGTGGCGGGCATGCCGCCGCTCACCTATCTCAACCGCTGGCGGATGCTGCTGGCGCAGCGCGCCCTGCGCGACGGTGACGACCCCATTGGGTCGCTGGCATCCGCCCTGGGGTACACCTCCGTGAGCGCCTTCAGCTCCGCGTTCAAACGGGAGGTGGGAGAGTCACCGCTGCGCTACCGGCACCGGCTGCGTGACGAGAAGCTCACCCGTTGAAAGGCGACTCGGCCACGGCCACGCGCAGAGGCGCCCGGAAGGACAGCAGTCCGAGCATCGGTGGGCCCTCCGCGCCTGCCACGAGGCGCGCCTTCGGCAGGCCACGAGCCGCTGCCCGCAGGGCCACCGCGGCTTCCGTTCGCGCCAACGACGCTCCTGGGCAGCGGTGGCGACCGGTGCCGAAGGCCAGGTGGTGGCGGACGTTGGCCCGGTGTGGACACATCCGTTCCGGGTCGGTGAAGACCTCCGGGTCCGAGCCGCTGCCCATGAGCATCAACAGCAGCTGTGCCCCAGCGGGCAGCCTTACCCCGCCCAGTTCCACCGGTCGCGCTACCACCCTGCGCCAGGTGGTCACCGGTGGCTCGCGCCGCAGCACCTCCTCCACCCAGGCGCCGGCCGCTTCCTCCTCCTGTGCCAGGCGCGGCCACAGTCCGGGCTCGCTCAGCGCACGGCGCAGTACGGTGGCGATGAGCTGTCCGGTGGTCGACTGGCCCGCGATGAAGACGAAGAAGCAGGCGGCGACCGCGGTCTGGGGGTCCAGCGGTGCTCCGTCGGGCAGCCGGTGCCGGGCGAGTGCTCCGATGAAGGAGTCGGCGGTGGCCTTGCCGGTGCGCACGGTCGTGGTCAGCCATTGATGGAACTCACCGGCCAGTTCCGCCAGTTCGAGCTGTCGGTCCGGTGTGGGCCTGCCCCAGAACAGCTCCAGCGAGGCGTCGCTCCAGCGGATCAGCGTGGCCGGATCGACGTCGTGGACGCCCAGCAGCTCCATCAGTACCCGGCAGGGAAGGACGTGCGCGAAGGAGGTGAACAGGTCGTATTCGCCGTCGGCGTCGATCCGCGCCCGCGCCGTGCCGAGCAGTTCCGCGGCCAGGCGCTCGATCACCGGTACGGCTTCCGCGACACGCCGTGCGTTGAAGAACCGGGTGGTGACCCGGCGCAGCCCGGGGTGGCTGTCGGTGCCGTTGTTGGCGAGCGCCGGCGGGAGCTGGAAGCCGGCCCGGGCGAGCACCCGCAGCACGGCCACGGGCAGCGGGGTGACCGCGTGCTGGGCGTTGTCCGGTCGGAAGGTGGCGGGGTCGAGCAGCACCCGGCGGATGTCCTGGTGGCGGCTGACCAGCCACAGACCGGTGCCCGCGTCATGGTGCACGGGCGCCTGGGACCGCAGCAGGTCCAACCAGGGGTAGGGGTCGCGGACGAAGCCGTCGCCGAACAGGTCCAGACCGTCCAGCGGACCGCCCGCGCCGGGCGGGAGGGGCCCCGCCACTCCGCTTCCGGGTCCGCCGTCGCGGACCTCCGTACCAGGTGCGGAGGTGTCCAGAGCCGGTATGCGCACGGACGGACGCTAACACGTGGCCGCCCCGGCACCGCCGCCCTTGTGCTCGGCATCACTCGGACGCACGGCGGCCACCCCGGTCCACCCCACCGGCCGCCCTCTCCCCCACCCGCCGACCGGCCACCGGGCGCGTGTCAGAGTACCGGTCATGGCCCAGCACCCCGTCCAGCCGACCACACCCGCCCCGGCCTCGGGCGATCGGTCCGTCCCCGCACCGGATGCCACCGCGCCTTCCCCGAGCCGGGACGATCCGCATCGCGCCCGCCCGGGACATGCCGCCCCCGCCCCGGCGGCGGTCTTCGACTGGATCGACCGGCGCACCGAGTTGCGCCGCCGCGCCGGGCTGACCCGTCACCTGCGCCCGCGACCGGCCGACGAGCCGGTACTGGATCTGGCGGGCAACGACTACCTGGGCCTGGTCCGCCACCCGCGCGTGGTGCGGGCGGCCACGGAAGCGGTGGCGCGCTGGGGCGGCGGTGCCACCGGTTCGCGCCTGGTCACCGGCACCACGCAGCTGCACCAGGAACTCGAGGAGGAACTCGCGGACTTCTGCGGCTTCGAGGCCGCGCTGGTCTTCTCCTCCGGATACGCGGCCAATCTGGCCGCCCTCACGGCTCTGACGGGGCCGGGCACACTCATCGTCTTCGACGCCTACAACCACGCCTCCCTGGTCGACGGCTGCCGACTCTCCCGGGCGAAGGTCACGCAGGTGCCGCACCGTGAGCCGGACGCGGTGCGTACCGCGCTCACCGGGCACGGCGGTGGTCGTGCCCTGGTGGTGACCGACTCGGTCTTCTCGGTGGACGGCGACGCCGCGCCGCTGACGGAGCTGGCCCAGGCATGCCGTGCGCATGGCGCCGCGCTGCTGGTGGATGACGCGCACGGCCTCGGAGTGGTCGGCGACGGGGGCAGCGGCGCGCTGTCCGCCGCCGGTCTGGCCGGCTCCCCGGACGTAGTGGCCACCGTGACCCTGTCGAAGTCCCTGGGGTCCCAGGGCGGGGCGGTACTGGGCCCCCGTAGGGTCATCCGGCACCTCACGGAGACCGCCCGCACCTTCATCTTCGACACCGGGCTCGCCCCGGCGAGCGTGGGCGCGGCCCTGGGCGCGCTGCGGCTGTTGCGCGAGGAGCCGGAGCGCGCCGCACGAGCCCGGGAGGTGGCCCGGCGGCTGTCGACGGGCCTGGCGGCCGCCGGGCTGGACGCGAGCGTGCCGGACGCCGCGGTGGTGTCCGTACGAGCGCCCTCACCGGAAGCCGCCGTGACATGGGCGCGGGCGTGCCGGGAGGCGGGCGTGGCGGTGGGCTGCTTCCGCCCGCCCTCCACACCCGACCGCCACTCCCGGCTACGACTCACCGCACGCGGCGACCTCACCGACGACCAGATCGAGCAAGCCGTGACGGTGGTCGCCCGTTGTGCCCCGCGCAGCGGCACGGACACCTGACGCACCAACGCCACCAGTCCCGGGGGCGGCTGGGCGGGCGGGCGCGAGGTGGCGCCTCTCCAGGAAGTCGGGTGCGGCTTGGGCCAGGCTCCAATTGGTGATCATTCCGGCCGCTCTTTTCCGGATTAACCGATTCCTCATGCGATTTCGGCGTGCATGGGTGATCATCTGCGTACCTGAAGTCCGCGAACACGGAGGCATATACACATGAGACCGACGCGTGCCGTTCTGCTCGTCGTGGCCACCGCCCTGACCCCGGCCCTCCTCTTCACCGCCCCGGCGTTTGCCAACGGTTCGGCGGACACGGTGACCACCACCGTGGCGACCGTGTCCGACACACCCGTGGACGAGATGTCGGAGGACGAACTGCGTGCAGCGATCGCCGCCATCCTGGCGGACGAGAACAGCGGCCGAGGGGTCGTCCGAGAGGCCAATGAGGCTCTCAACGGCACCGTGGATGATATGCGCGCCTTCCTCAAGACCGGCTACCGACTGGCCCAGGCCGAGGACGACCGGGTGGCCATCGCCCGCATCCTCTACGCAGCGAGGCAGAACAACGACAAGCGAGTCATCGAGGAGGCCAACAAGCTCCTCGACAACAACTCCCCGGAGGAGATGCGCGCCTGGCTGGAGACCGGCTACCGACTGGCCCAAGCCGAGGACGACGCCGTCTACATAGCCCGCATGCTCGCGGATCCGAACATCAGTGACGCCCTGCGCGCCGCAGCCAACGCCGCCCTCGACGACGGCTCCCCGGAAGCCCTGCGCTATTTCCGTGAGGTGGGGCAGTACGAGGTGGACGGCTAGGCCAAGCGGGGGCGCCGCCGCCCGGCCCGTCCCGCGGTAATCCGGTCACTGATCTCGACGCCGCCGCGGGAGCCGCCAAACCGGCGATCAGCGCTGCTGGAACAGTGGCGTGTCGGCCAGGGAAGTGCCCTCGACTTCTGCCTTCGAGTCACCTAACCTCCCCGTTTCGCTTCGCGTGGCTGAGTTGGTCGGATCGTGGTGAAGCGGTGGTTTCGGTTGCTCGTGGCCGGGTGGGCATAGCTGGGGCCCGACGCGCGGGTCGGGTTCTCCAGGGTTCCTCGGGTCGTGGGTGGTCAGGGGCGGTGCCGCGGTTCAGATGGCCGGCCGTGGCAGGGCCGTGAGGCGGGCGAATGCGCTGGTCAGATCGTTTCGCCAGGGCCAGGTTGCGGAGATCCGCAGGTGCAGGCGGCGACCGCCGCGGGTGATGCGGGCAGCTGCGTGCAGCAGCCGGTAGCGGAGCTTCTTCGGCTCGGCGGTGGCCAGTTCGCCTTCCAGCAGCAGAGCGCGCATCCAGGCGAGCAGGTCGAGGGCGGTCAGAGCCAGCTCCAGCCAGGCGGTGTTGATGGTGAAGTGTCGCGAGGGAAAGCGGCCGAAGCCGGTGGTCTTGCCGCAGCGAATGCGGTCTTCGACGCGGGCGTGCGCCCGGTGGCGTACTTCCAGGTGCTGCAACGAGCCTCGCCGTAGGGGGTGTCGGTGAGGAAGACCTGGTGGCGCATGCCTTCGTCGAGGTCGAACAGGGACAGTTGGGCGCCGGGATGCGGGTGCTCACGCCGCACGATGATCCGCGTGCCGTCGGGGTGGCCGTCCAGGTCCACAAGGCCGGTCAGCTCGGCGACCTCCGCGCCGGTGCGCAAGGAGCCGTCCTGCTCCGGCGCGGGATGCCAGACGTGCTCGGCCAGGGTGCGGATCGCGCGGCGGACCGGTTCGGTGACGGAATGACCGACCGAGAAGAACGTGTGGATGCCGCGCGAGCGCAAGCTGCGCAGGTGGGTCAGGAATGCCTTCGCGCCTCCGGCGCTGTCGGTGCGGATGAGGATGTCGGTGCCGTGGCGGTGGGCGTCGGGGATCTGGGCCAGGGCCTGCTCGAGGACAGCGATGTGATCGGCGGCGGTGTTGGCCCCGGCGTTGCCCGGCCGCAGCACTCCGGCCAGGGCTTCTCCGGTGTTGTCCAGGAAGCACAGCAGCGGGTGGTAGCCGAAGCCGCGTTTATAGGTGGCCGCCGCCTGCTCCTTCTCGGAGTGACAGGTGACGAGTGTGGCGTCGATGTCCAGGACCAGGCCCGCAAGGTCGCGTCCGCCCGCGTGGGCCGTGGGTATCCCAGGGCCGGTGTCGGCAGCCTGCATCCAGGCGACTTCGCGGGCGGCGGCGCGGGCCGCCCGCAGTGCCGCGAGGGCGGCAGGATCGATTCCGGCCAGCAGCCGCCAGGCGGTCGGAGTGGAGGCCACCGGACCGAACACCTCGGCCTGATCGCGTAGTAGAGCCAGGTCCGTGATGGCCTCGCCGCCGTCGGCGAGCATCACCGCCAGATCCACCGCGATCCTGCCCGGGACGTGCCCGGTACCGCGTGGACGCAGCCGACGCAGCGCGGCAGTGAAGGATGCGGTCAGGCCGGTGGCATCGGCGAGATCGGCCAGCAGGCGGGACCCAGCGTGGTTGACCACCCCGCGCCCGTCGGCCGAGACCACGAGCCTGGGGCGCGACCCGGTAGTGTGCATGCAGAAAGTGCCTTCCTGCTGGAACGACGACCTTAGACAAGCCTCATCGTCCCAGCTCAGAAGGCACTTTCGCGTTTCCGCTCAAGATCCGGACACCGTGGCAACTGAAACGCGCAGGCTAGGTCCGGGCACTGGCCGTCCAGAAAAGCTCGATCTGGAAGCCGATGATGGCGTGCACGATCCAGCGCCTGAGCCGAAGCGATGTTAGGTGTGGGAGCCGCTGCCGCGGGAGTGGCACGCCTTGTCGGTGCGAAGTTGATCTTCGTGGTCAGTCCGCTGCGGGACCGGCCGATGGCATGGTCGTTCAGCTCGCCGGCCGGGCCCCTTCTTTGCGGGCCCCGATCGCGTGCTGGCGAGCTCGCACGACCTTGGAGTCCGTAGGAGAGTGGATGGGGGAGGCCTAGGCGGATCTCGCCGGGAAACGGATGGGTCTGCCTGGGTGGGCCGGAGGTAAGAACTTGCTCCTCTCGGGCGCTTATCTACGAAGAGATCCATAGAGATCGGAACACGCTCTGATTGTAGTGGGGTACCGGTCGGCGGCCAACTCCAGTCGTCAGATGAACAGGCAGCGGACGGAAGAAGCAAGGTCCGGCGGTACTTTTCTATTCAGCCTGTTCCGGGCGTGGAAAGTGAAATGAGCGAGTGGGTAACGCTACATCGCACTCGCGTGCCTAGTGGCGCATAACGAGATACCGACTCCAGGCAGGAAAGCAATGGACATCGGAACAGGAAAGCCAAACAGGCGCCGTTCGCTTATCGCGGCTTTGATGGCCCTCCTCGTAGTTTCCGTGACTTTGAGCTCCGGGGCGTGGGGTGAGAATCCCGATCACGGCCCCGTAGCGGTGCAGTCACCTACGCCTTACCCGCAATCTGTGCCACCCGCTGGTTTTCAGTCCAAGTATGCGGAAGTGAACGGCTTTCGTATGCACTACATGCAGGGGGGCAAAGGTTCACCTGTGGTGATGATCCACGGGTTCCCCCAGTCTTGGGCCGAGTGGCGGCAGCAGATGGTTCCGCTCTCCAAGACGCACACTGTGATCGCCGTCGACCTCCGTGGCACTGGCAACTCTCAGGTCACTAAGAGTGGTTATCAGGCTGCACAGTTGGCCAGGGACGTGCATCAGCTGCTGAAGCAGCTGAAGCTCGACAACGGCGTTCAGGTAGTCGCCCACGACATTGGTGTGTGGGTCGCCTACGCCTACGCTGCACAATGGCGCCCAGAGGTGCGACGTATGGCCGTGATGGAAGCTCCCATCCCGGATGACAGCATCTACAGCTACCCCGTTCTCAACGCGGACCCGAAAAAGCCCGCAGCCTGGCACTTCGGCCTGTTCCAGTTGCCTCTCGCCGAACACCTCATCGCTGGTCACGAGCGCGTCTTGGTCGAGGACATGATCACCGAGTACTTGGCGGGCAACAAGTCGCCGTTCACAGCCTCGGACTATGACTTCTACGCCCACTATCTGAAGGAGCCCGGTCGCACGACAGCCTGGATGAACGTATACCGTCAACTCCGGACGAACGTGCAGCAGAACAAGGAGTTCCTGGCCCAGGGCAAACTGAAGATGCCGATCCTCGCCATCGGCGGCGAGGATTCCTTCGGCCGAATAGTTCCCGACCAATGGCATGACTACGCCGTGAACGTTCAGGGGCGTGTCCTGAAGAATTCTGGCCACTTCGTAACTGAGGAAAAGCCGCAGGAAGTAACGGCCATGCTGCAGTCCTTCCTGCAAAAGTAGCGTTCACCTCAAAGGCCGAAACGGCACCCCACCTTGCAGGCAGCGCCGAACCGTACAGGGAAGGTACAAGAAAATGAGCACCACCGAACAGTCCGCCGAAGATCTGGCCATCCTCGAGCAGCTCAACAATGACTACATCCACTCCGACCAGTTCAACGATGTCAAGCGCTTCAGCGAGTTTCTTGCCGAAGACTTCATCGTGCAGACTCCGGGTGTCACCCGCGACCGTGCCGATTTCCTCGAATACATCGCTAAGCCGCGGCCCTTCAAGGATCTCGCTGTGCACGACGTCAAGATCCGTATCCTCAGTGACGTTGCTCTGATCCACGGTCGCGCAACTTACACCCTGCTCGCCAATGGAGTGGACCAGGAAGCTCTGTACACGGACACGTATCAGAAGCGTAATGGCACCTGGGTCTGCGTCTCGGCCTGTGCGATCGCTCCGGGCACCTGACCGATCACGCGCGCGAGGCTGGTGGTCGCAAGGCAACCCCGCCCCTCGGTAGAGAGCAGTCGCCAGGCCGTCGGTGTCGAGGCGACCGAGCCGAACACGTCGGCCTGGTCCCGCAGCACGGCCAGGTCCGCGATGGCCTCACCGCCGTCGGCGAGCATCACCGCCAGGTCGGTGGCGATCCGTCCCGGATCATGTCCGGTCCCGCGAGGCCGCAGCGGCCTGAGAGCGGTGGAGTACGCGGCGGTCAGACCTGTGGCCTCGGCAAGATCCGCCAGCAACCGTGCACCGGCATGCCCGACGACCCCCGAACCATCGGCACTGACATAGACCCTGGGGCCACCCGATACCCTTCACGCAGAAAGTGCCCTCCGCCTGGACCGACAGAACCCCTGAGCAAGGTTCATCGTCCCAGGTCAGGAAGGCACTTTCGCGTTTCCCGCCTCGCCAGCCGCCAAACCCAAGCGAAACGGCGAGGCTAACGCAGGCCCCGAGCCGAAACTGACCTCACGGCGGTCGGCAAGGATGCGCAGAAGTGGCTCGATATTGCCCGCGTTCTCCTCTGACTGGGCAAGCAGCCAGGCCGCCCGCCTGTGCGAGAGCTCACTCGGCGGGCGGCCACCCGGCTTCGAGACGGTGCTCGACGCGCGCTTCACATCGCGGGATCGAGCAGTTCGTCGACGGCATGGGAGAGGTGCTTCCAGCCGCCCGGGCCCGCCGCGTACTCGGCGTCGGTGAGCAGACACGAGTCGAGCAGTGCGAGCAGGTTGTCGCGGTCGAGGCCGGGTGAGGTGAAGGTGAGGTGCTGGCAGCGGTCGCCGTGGTCGGGGTGCCAGTCGAGGGCGGCGGCGACCCGACGCGCGGCCGGCACCATCTCCCAGGCGGCGTCCGGCAGCGCGGCCAGCCACGGTCCGGCCGACTCCACGCACAGGGCCCCGCCCGCCGCGTCCCACGACAGCAAGGTGTCGGGCCGGTCGGCCAGCCAGAAGCGGCCGCGGCTACGGGCGGCGGCGCAGGTCAGATCCTCGAGCGCGGCGTGGAGACGGCCCGGGTGGAAGGGGCCGCCCGGGGTGAGTTGGGTGAGCAGCACATGGTCGCCGACGTCAGCGCGCCGGTTCGACCCCAATATCCAGCGCAAGCGCTACTGGCCGCCGGGCGAGGGCCGCCATATCCGGCTCACCCTCAGGGGCCCGCTACGCCAAACGCCGCGCCGAACTGAAGGCGGTCATCGCCGACCCCAGGACCCCGGCGGAGGAACGGCTCGACGCCCAGCGGGAACTGCGCCGCCGGCCCCGCGACGCCAGCGCCACCCGCGTACGCAACCGCGACTCCATCGACGGCCGCCCCCGCGGCCATCTCCGCGCCTTCGGCCTGTCCCGCATCCGGCTCCGCGAGATGGCCCACGCGGGGGAGCTCCCCGGAGTGACCAAGAGCAGCTGGTGACCGCCCGCCGGGCCCGACGGCTCAGCCCTCCGGGTCCGGTGCCACCGCACGCGACGACGGCGCCACGGCGGCACCGCGGCGGGCCAGGTGCACCGTACAGGTGTCGGAAAACCTTCGCAGCGGGCGCCTCGATGTCGGTTCTCCGAGCTCTGCCGGCTGTGGCTGGCTCCTGGGCGGGGCTGGCTGGAAAGTGATCGCCGTGTCGGCGACCCGCCGCACTGAATGGGGAGTATTTGTGAACGTCGGAACAACTGCGAACGGGGCACGGCAGAGGCCGAAAGCCACGCTCGTCATGGCCTGCGTCGGGGTGTTCGTCGCCTATCTGCCGGTCACCAGCGTCTCGGTGAGTCTTCCCGCCATCCAACGGGCCCTGCACGCGTCGACATCTCAGCTGTCGTGGATCACCGATGCGTTCGTCCTGCCCATGGCGGCCCTCATCCTGAGCGCCGGTGTCTTCGGAGACGTACACGGCCGCAAGAAGGTCTTCCAGGCGGGCTTGGCGTTCGCCGTCGTCGGAGCCGCCGTCGCCCTGAGCGCGCAGTCGGTCCAGGTGCTGTGGGCCGGGCAGGCGCTGGCCGGGCTGGGCGCGGCCGCGCTGCTGCCCACCACGCTGGCGCTGATCAGCCACGCGGTGCCCGATCCGCACCAGCGCGCGAAGTTCGTCGGGCTGTGGGCGGCGGCCCTCATGACGGCACTGGCCGTCGGCCCCCTGATGGCGGGGGTCATCCTCGACCACGCCGCCTGGCGCTGGATCTACCTGCCGACCATACCCGTGGCCGTCCTCACCATGCTGATCGCGGCGCCGCTGGTGGCCGACTCCCGGGCGCCCGGCTCCCGCCGGCTGGACTGGCCCGGGCAGATCACCGCCGCGTTGGCGATCACCTCGCTCGTCTACGGCGTGATCGAAGGCGGCGCCGACTCCTTCTCCGAGCCCCGGGTGATCGTCGCGCTTTCGCTCGCGGCCGTCAGCGCCCTCGCCTTCATCCTGGCCGAACGGCGCAGTGCCAGCCCGATGCTGGACCTGACGCTCTTCCGCAGCCCGGCATTCAGCGCCACGACGCTGATCGCGATGATCAGCTTCCTGGGGCTGATCGGTTTCTTCTTCGTCCTCAGCCTCTACTTCGGCATGGTGCAGCGGCTCGACACCCTCGACGCGGGCTACCGGATGCTGGCGGTATCGGCGGTGTGCCTGCTCGTCGGGGTGGTGGTCGGGCCGTTGATGCGCCGGGTCTCGGCGCGCGTCCTGATCACCACCGGACTGTTGCTCACCGCGGGGGCCCTGGTATCCCTGACCGCGCTCGACTCGCACACGCCGTTCGGTGCGCTGGCCTGGCGACTGGCTCTTCTGGGCCTCGGTCTGGGCCTGGTCGTCACGCCCATGACCGCCACCGCCGTCGCCTCCGTGCCGCACCGCCTGGCCGGTATGGCGGCGGCGGGCAACAACGCCTTCCGGCAGGTGGGCGGCGCACTCGGCCCGGCCGTTCTGGGCGTGCTGCTGACCACCAGGACCGCCGACACCCTCCCCGGCCATCTTCGGACCGCCGGCGTCGACGGCGCGACCGCGCAGCGAATCACCGCGGCCGTGGAGGCCGGCGGGCTGGGGACGGTGGCCCGGATGGACCTGGGAGCGGACACCGGCCGCGCCCTGGGCGCCTTGTCCGCGGCCTTCCTCGACGGCCTTCACCTGTGCCTGATCGTGGCCGCGGCCCTCGCGCTGCTCGCCGCCATCGTCGGGGCGGTGCTGCTGCGCACCCCGCGGGCCTCGGTCCCGGCGGCACCCGAGGCGGCGAAACCGTCGCCCGCGGTGGAGCCGGAGCCGGTAGCGGTGGAGCCCGAGCCGGTATTGGTCGGCGCAGCCGCCGCGCACGGTCCGGCGCGGGCCTCACTCCGGCAGCCGGGCGGAAGCGACTCCGTGAGCGACAAGGCCGCCGCCTCGGCCGAGACCGGTCCCGGACCACTTCTGCACGGCCGGGTCCGTGACGCCGCCGGCGAGGGGATGGCGGGCGCCACGCTCACACTGATCTCGACGGCTGGGCGTCAGGTCGGCCGGACGGTGGCCCACAGCGCCGGCCGCTACGAGCTGACCGCCCCGGCGGCGGGGTCGTACGTACTGATCACCGCGGCGGATGGCCACCAGCCCCAGGCGACCACGGTGGTGCTGCACGAGGAGCCGCTGCTCCATGACGTGGTGCTGACCGGGGCCGGCGGGCTCGTCGGCAACGTGGTCTCGGCCGGTGACGGGGTGCCTGTGGAGGAGGCCGTGGTCATGGTCACGGACGTTCGCGGCGACGTACTGGCCAGCGGCACGACCGACGCCTCCGGCGGGTTCGGCTTCGGTGAGCTGCCCGTCGGCGACCACACCCTCGCGGTGAACGCCCCCGGGTTCCGGCCCGTCGCCCTCCCGGTTCAGCTGTCCGGCTCCGGAGTCACCACGCTGGAGGTGCCACTGCGGCCGGGCGCGCGGCTGCGGGGCGTGGTGCGAGCGGGAGCCGGCCGCCGGGCCCTCACCGACGCGCGGGTGACGCTGGTGGACGCGGCCGGAAACGTGGTGGGCACCACGACCACCGGCTCCGACGGCGCCTACTCCTTCACCGACCTGGACGCGGGCAGCTACTCGCTGATCACCGCCGGATACCCGCCCGTGGCCACCACGGTCACCCTGCACGGCCAAGGCATCGACAACGTCCACCTGGAGCTGGCTCACCCGGACAACTGAGAAGAACTGAGAAGACCCGACGGTCACCGGTCACGCAGGAGCACCCTCTGGACGGATCATTTCACTGACATCCGCACATCCGCCCCGAACAGCAGGAGAAACCAGTGCAGTCCCAAGCGCCCGATCCACTCGACCTGAAGCTGCTGCAAGCACTCCAGCTCGACGGTCGGGCGCCGTTCAACCGGATCGCGCATGCCCTGGGGGTCTCCGACCAGACCGTCGCCCGCCGCTTCCGTCGGCTGGGCGCCACTGTACAGCTGCGCGTGCTCGGCATCACCGACGAAAGCCGCCTCGGCCGCAGCACCTGGCTCCTTCGCCTGCGCTGCACGCCGGACGCCGCCGAACAGCTGGCGGGCGCCCTCGCCCGGCGCCCGGACACCTCCTACGTCAGCGTGATCTCGGGCGGCACGGAGGTGATGTGCGCGATGAAGCCACGCACCCGGCAGGCCCGGGACGAACTCCTTCTCGACCGCCTCCAGCGCACCCCCCGCGTCACCTCGGTCAGCGCCCACTGCCTGCTGCACCACTTCTACGGAGGCCCCGTCGGCTGGCTGAGCAAGATCAACGCCCTCAGCCCCGGCGAACAGGCGGCCCTCAGCCCGCCACCCACCGAACCGGCCACCGCCCCCGTCGTCCTGGAGGACGCCGACGAAGCGCTGCTCGCCATCCTCAGCCGCGACGGCCGGGCCCCGCTCACCGAACTCCAGGCGAGCACCGGCCTGCCGGAATCCGCGGTCAAACGGCGCCTGGACCGCCTGCGCTCCTCCGGAGTCCTCTACCTGGACGTACAGTTCGACCACGAGCACCTCGGCAACGACGTCGTCGCCATGCTCTGGCTCACCGTCGCCCCGGCCGCCCTCGCCGACGTCGGCCACGCCCTCGCGACCCATCCCGAAGTGCGCTTCGCGGCAGCCACCACCGGCCAGGCCAACATCGTCGCCGCCACGCTCCATGCCGACGCCGGCGGCCTGTACACCTATCTGAGCAACAAGATCGGAGCGCTCGACGGAGTCCACTCCATCGAGACCGCCCTCACCTTGCGCGAGGTCAAGCAACTCACGTACGAACCCGGCCGCTGACTCCAACCACACCACTGGGTGGCGTAGGCGAAGAACACGCCGGCCGACTGGCCGTTCCCGATGCGCCCTGCGGTGCCACATCCTCGCGGACCGCGAATCGGCTCGCGATACGGGCCATGACCTGGTCGAGCATCGCCTCCCCGGAGAGGCCGAGATCCGCTCGCCCAGCGCGTCGAGTTCTGGCGAATCCGCCGCTTCTCCCCGCAACAAGCAGGCCGAGGTCCGTCCCTGGGCCGCACGTCGAGCTGGTCTTCCTGCCTACGGCTCCTGGCTGAACTGGATCGAGTCCGAGTTCGCCGCGCTGCGCTGCTTCGCTCTCAATGGCATAGACCAGCAAACGCACGACGAGCAGAACGCCGCCACCGCCGCCCACATCCGCTGGTAGAACGCCGGCGTACCGCCTTCCGCACCATCAGCACACCCGCCGCACCGGCCACCACCGCGAGCACGACGGTGACCGGTCCGAGCAGGCGCTCTGGCCACCGGGCTCGGGGCCGTCTTCGGTCGACGTGTCGTCGTCCTGGCCGCGACCGCCGTGACCGGAAGGGGTGACCGCATGAGCAGCGCGGCACGAGAGGCGCCCCCGACGCGGATCGGGCTGCGCCATGCACGATGACGAGCGCGAGCGCCGGCAACACCCTGGCCGCTCCGCTCGGGGTGCAGGGCGGCTCTGCCACGGTCCGATACGGCCCGGGATCAAGATTCCATAGTGAACGCGTCAGGATCATGTAAGGTGCCTGGCGGAGTGCCGGGAAGTCTGGTCGGCGAACAGGGGATCACTCTCTTTGCCGATCGGGGGCGGAACAACCCATGGTGCTCATCGCTGTTTTCGGCGTCGCGCTCCTCATCGCGGTGCTGGTCTCGGGCCTGGCGGCCCGCTCCGTACTCTCCACCTCGCTGCTCTTCCTCGTCGCGGGCGCGCTCGTCGGTGACGGGGCCTTTGGCCTGATCCACATCACAGCGAACAGCCCGATCGTCTCGGTCACGGCCGATCTCGCGCTGTTCGCAGTGCTGTTCACCGACGGCATGCACGTCTCGTTCCCCGCCCTGCGCGGCGCCTGGCGGAATCCGGCGCGCGCCCTCGGGCTCGGGATGCCGCTGGCGTTCGTGGGGATGGCGCTGATCACCCATTTCCTGGCCGGTCTGGACTGGACGACGTCCTTCCTGGTCGGGGCCGTGCTGGCGCCGACCGACCCGGTGTTCGCGTCGGCGATCGTGGGCCGTAAGGAGGTCCCGGCGCGGCTGCGGCAGCTGCTGAACGTGGAGAGCGGGATCAACGACGGGCTGGCGCTGCCGGTCGTGCTGGTGCTGATCGCGACGGCCGGGCCGGCCTCGGATGCGGCGGAGGCGTCGCTGTCGAAGATCGCCCTGGAGCTGGTCGGCGGTCTGGCGCTGGGCATCGTGCTGCCGCTGGCCGTGAACGGGCTCGTACGGTTCCGGCTGCTGGGTGCGGAGCCGAAGCTCCAGCCGCTGCTGCCGCTGGCGGCCGGGGTGATCCTCTACGCGACGTGCCACCTCACCCACGCCAACCCGTATCTGGCGGCCTTCTCCGCGGGCGCGGTGCTCGCCTCGGTGTCGCCGGAGTCCAGGCACGCCTTCGAACCGCTGGGGGAGGCGCTGGCGGAGCTGAGCAAGTTCGCGGCGCTGCTCGTGTTCGGGGCGCTGCTGACGCCGCGCCTGTTCGGTGACCTGTCGGCCGGCGGATATGTCGCCGTGGTGCTGGCGATCGTTCTGGTCCGGCCTGCGTCGCTGCTGATCTCGCTGATCGGCACGCGTTTCGACCGGCGGGAGAAGCTGGCGGCGGCCTGGTTCGGCCCGAAGGGCTTCGCCTCCGTCGTCTACGGGCTGCTGGTGGTGCAGTCCGGCATTCCGCAGGGCCAGGAGGCATACACCCTGATCGCGGTGTGCATCGCCTTCTCCATCGCCGCCCACAGCAGTACGGATGTGCCCGTTGCCCGCCTCTTCGATGTCGAGGACCTCGTCGGCATACCGGATGACGACGATGACGATGAGCACAAGGGGAAACGGACTGCGGTGGCCGCGGAGCCCGCGGCCCGGACGGAGGAGGACGGCAATGCGCGCACGTGATCTGGCGGTGGAATATCCGTCGGTGCGTCTGGACAGCGATGCGCTGGACGCGGCCCGGCTGCTGGCCGAGCAGCGGCTGCCCGGGGTGCTGGTGATGGACGACGGAGCGGAGCCCTATGCCGTGCTGCCCGGGTCGGCTCTGGTCAAGCTGCTCGTGCCCGGCTACGTGATCGAAGACCCCACGCTCGCGGCGGTGGTCGACGAGCCGCACGCGGACCGGCTGTGCCAGGCGCTGGCGGGACGACGGGTGGCCGACTGCCTGCCCCGGGAACGTCACAAGCCGCCGGTCGCGGACCCGGATGACACCGCGCTGGAGGTCGCGGCGCTCATGGCACGCGAACGCAGCCCGCTGATCGCGGTGGTGGAACGGGATGAGCGAGGGAAGCGCGGCGGCTCCCGGCTGCTCGGCGTGATCACCGCCGCGCATCTGCTGGAACGTCTTCTTGGGGTGACATGAGCGACTGGCACAGCTGGGCGGCGATCGCGATCTTCGTGATCGCGTACGTGGCGATCATCAGCGAGCACGTGCACCGCACGGCCGCCGCCCTGGCCGGGGCGGCGGCCATGCTCACGATCAGAGCCACCGACGACAAGGCCGCCTTCTTCGACGAACGCTCCGGGATCGACTGGAACGTCGTCTTCCTGCTGCTCGGCATGATGGCGATCGTCGGGGTGCTGCGGCAGACGGGCCTGTTCGAGTATCTGGCGATCTGGGCGGTCAAACGCGCCCGCGGCAAGCCCTTCCGCGTGATGACGATGCTGATAGTGATCACCGCGTCCGCCTCCGCGCTGCTGGACAACGTCACCACCGTGCTACTGGTCGCGCCTGTCACCCTGCTGGTGTGCGAGCGCCTCTCGCTGCCCGCGGCGCCGTTCCTGATCGCCGAGGTGATGGCGTCCAACATCGGCGGCACCGCGACGCTCGTCGGTGACCCGCCGAACATCATCATCGCCAGCCGGGGCGGGCTGACCTTCAATGACTTCCTGGTCCACCTGGCACCCATCGCCGCAGTTCTCACCGCCGTTCTGGTGGTGCTGTGCCGGGTGATGTTCCGCAAGGCACTGGTGTACGACGAGGAACGTGCCGCCGACGTGATGGCGCTGGAAGAACACGAGGCCATTCGCGACCACCGGCTGCTGTACCAGGGCCTGGGGGTTCTGGCCCTGGTCGTCTTCGGGTTCGTGGCACATCCGGTGCTGCACTACGCGCCGAGCGTGGTCGCCCTGCTCGGCGCCGGGATACTCATCGCCATTTCGAAGGTGGAGACCGGCGAGGCGCTGAAGGAGGTCGAGTGGCCGACCCTCGCCTTTTTCGCCGGGCTGTTCATCATGGTCGGAGCGCTCATCGAGACCGGCGTCATCGGGGAGGTCTCCCGCGCCCTGGCGGATGCCACCGGTGGCAGTGAACTGGGCGCGACGATGCTGCTGGTGTTCGGCTCGGCCGTGCTGTCCGGCGTCGTCGACAACATCCCGTACGTCGCCACCATGGCCCCCATCACCGCCGACCTGACGCACGGCTTCGGCGGCGACGGCGCCCATGTACTGTGGTGGGCCCTGGCCTTGGGCGCCGACCTCGGCGGCAATGCCACGGCCATCGGCGCCTCCGCCAACGTTGTCGTTCTGGGCATCGCCGAACGCAACCAGCAGCCCATCTCCTTCTGGCAGTTCACCAAATACGGGCTGCTCGTCACCGCGGTCACGGTCACCATCGCCGCGGGATACCTGTGGTTGCGGTACTTCGCCCTCGGCTGACCCCCGACATCACCGACCGACGGGGTCTCCACCATCATGTCTTCCTCACCTCAAGGGCCGTCCGGCGATCCCGCCGGCCCCCACATGATCGTCTGCGGCGATGACGCGCTGGCCCACCGCCTGGCGGCCGAACTGCACGAGGTCCACCGCACACAGGTGACGGTCGTCGTTCCGGGCGCGGAGACCGCACGGTTACGGGCCATAGGGCCCGCTCGCGCGTCCGCTCTCCTCGGCCGTGTGGCAGCGGCGGTCGGACGGGCGCCGCTCCCCCGGCAGGGCGCGTCGGACGGGGCACCGGATACCGGCGTTCGGGTCATGGAGGCGCCGGACCTCGCTGATGACTGGCCCCGGCGGAGCTGGACGCCGCCACCACCGTGCTGTCCGACGCCGACACCGTGGCCCCCGCACCTGCGGCCACCGCTGTCGCGGCACCCGAAAAGTGGTGCAGGCCGGCGGGCTGCTGCTGCACGCGGCCGAGCACACCCCGCCCGCCCGCGACGAGGTGGCCGACCTGGAAGCCGTCTCCTCCACCGGCCCACCGCTGTCGCCCCGTCGGCTCGGCAGCCGCAGGGTGCCGCTCGGCTCGCCGTTCTCCCGCCGACTGCGCTGGTCCGTCGCCGGGATGGTGACCGCCGTTCTCGCGCTCGCCCTCGCCTCGTGGCGGTTCACCGGGACGACCTTCCCCACGCGGCCTACCTCACCGTGCTGGACGTGCTGGCCATTGACGACCCCGCGACCGACGCGCCGACCGCGCGCAAAGTCCTCCAACTGCCGACCGTCGTTGGTGACGTCACCCATGAACGCGTTCTGGAGGCCGCCAAGATCCGGCGGGCGCATGCGCTGCTCGCGCGGTGATCGCGACGTGGCCGATCGGAAGCCCGGTCTGGTGTGGGACCTGCACCCCGGCTACGTACTGAACCCACGACCCGCCATGGCCTGGGCGAACTCCTCGGCAACAGCTGATCTCCGCCGCCGAAGAGCGCGGAGACGTCCGCCCCGTCTTCTGCTCTCCTCCAAATGATGGTGATACGGCTTGTCCTCATCCGGCGACGGCAGAGGGGGCTGCATGCTGAGGAGATACGGCGGCGTTCGGAGATCGCATGAAGTGGATTATCACCATGGTTGGTGCGGCAACCGTGATGTTCATCCTCCGCGATATGTTCCACACCTTGTGGCACCCCACTCGACACGGGGGGCTGAGCAGGATGGTCATGACCAGCCTGTGGCGGCTCTCATCGCGGCTGAGCCCCCGTAGGCGGGCCGCAGGCCTGGCCGGACCGCTCGGCATGGTCGTGGTGGTGGCCATGTGGGCCTGCGGCGTGGCCGTGGGATGGGCGCTGGTCTACTGGCCGCACATGCCGCACGGCTTCTCCTTCGCCACCGGCCTGGACCCGATGGAGCACTCAACACCGGTGGACGCTCTGTACATCTCACTGGTCACCTTGGCCACTCTCGGCCTCGGCGACATCACCCCCGCAGTCGGATGGCTGCGCATCGTCGCTCCGCTGGAAGCCCTCGTCGGCTTCGCTCTGCTGACCGCCATCGTCTCCTGGATCCTCGGCATCTACCCGGCGCTCACACGTCGGCGGGCCCTCGCACTGCGCCTGTCCCATCTGCGTCGCGCCCACCTCACCGAGGAATCTCTGGACACCGCCCCCGCTGTCGCCCTCCTCGACGGGCTGGCCGCCGACATCGCACGCGTGCACGTGGACTTTCTCCAGTACGCCGAGTCGTACTACTTCCACGACGGGCTCGGCGACACGTCCCTGGCCCAAACCCTCGGCTACGCCGCTGAACTGGGCCAGTCCATCCGTACCACTGGGCACGCCGATGTCCGGACCTCCACAGCCGTCCTGACCGTCGCACTCGAAGATCTGGCCGCCGTCCTCGACCAGCGTTTCCTGCATACGGGCGGCAGCGTGTATGAGATCTTTCAAGCTTACGCGAGGGATCACAACGGCCTTGGCCCAGCGTGATGTTGGCACTCGGCGCCGACCTCGGCGGCAACGCATTCAGCATGCAGGGTGCCGCCAAGTGCCTCGGTGGTCCCCCAGAGCGCTCGCGTAGACGCGAACACTCAGGGGGGCGAGGCGCGCCACGGTGGTAAGGGGGTGGAGCAAGCGGAGATTGTCTGGTTGCCCCCTGGGGACAACCAGACAGCACCGGAGTCCTCATGGAATCCCATTCGCGTGAGGCTCAGCAGTTCACATCGCGTCGGTTGAAGCGGACCGTGCCGACGGCGAGGAAGACGGCGGAGAGGATGACCAAAACGGCGATATCCCCCCACTGGAAGCCGTTCCGGAGGGGCTCACCACCGATGTAGTAGTACATCGGTGAGACGTACTTGATACCGTCGCCGACCTGCGTGTAGAGGGAGTTCCCCATGTAGGCGATGACACCGACGACGATGCTGCTCGCGAGCACGGCGACTTTGCTGCCGAAGGCCGTGCCGGCGCCGAAGGCGAGTGCCGCGAAGGTCACGCACAACAGAAGCAGGTTCACACACTGCGCGAGGAGCTCCACGGGTGTGACACTGTTGAGCTCGGCGCCGTCGCGGATCGCGAGCAGGGCGAGCCAGACAACGGCACAGATCACCAGGGCACCCGTCACCGCACCGGCGAAGCGCTGCACCACGAGCTTGGTGCGGGTGGCGGGGTGCGCGAGCAGCAGGTCCATCTGGCCCGACTCCTCGTCGCTCGCGGTGGCCCGCAGACCTGCGGTGATTCCGTAGATCATGGCCAGCAGCGGCAAAATGAGGCCGAAGACCGTGGCCTGTAGATAACCCGCCGCCGTCGCGTCGACGTGGGGGGACTCGCGGAACGCCGTCGGCATGCTGTCGGTGTTGTTCTTCTGCTCCGGGTACGTACTGGCGTATCCCATCCCGACGACGGCGCAGCCGACGGCCCAAGCGATCAGCCCGCGCCTGCTGTCGGCGAGGAACTTGGTGTAGAGGGGGGAACTCATGGCCCGAGGATCCTTTCCGGTCCGGTGTACGAGGCCGCTGTCGAGTACTCAGTGGCTCAGGCTTCGCCGACCGGAGCGGGGCGCGGCGTGGGGCGGGGCGCGGCTTCCGCCCCTTCGTAGTAGGAATGGAAGAGGTCTTCGAGAGCCGGTTTGGTGACCTGTAGACCGGTGACGGTGTGCCCGGCGAGGGCCTTGACCAAGTCGTCCGGATCACCGGAGAACGACCCGCTGAGCGTGGTGCCGGCGGTGTCGACATGCAGTCCGTCGGCGCCGGGCACTCGGATGAACGCGTCAGTGGACACAGGAGAGGCGAAAGTGACCTCGACCTCCCGCGTGGACACGGAGCGCAGGTTGGCGACGCTGTCGAGGGCGACGAGGGAACCGTCGCGGATGATGCCCACGCGGTGGGCGACGGCCTCGACCTCGCTCATGATGTGGCTGGACATGAAGACCGTCTGTCCGCGCTCAGCGGCGTCGGCGATCAGTTCCAGGAAGGTCTGCTGGACGAGCGGGTCGAGCCCGGAGGTGGGCTCGTCGAGGATCAGCAGTTCGGGGGTGTGCATCAGGGCCTGTACCAGACCTACCTTCTGCCGGTTGCCCTTGGACAACTTCTTGATCCTGGCGCTCTGGTCGAGGCCGAGACGCTCAGGGAGTTCGTCGATCCGCCCCTGCGGCACCTCGCCGCGCAGCGCGGCGAGGAAGCGCAGGTAGCCGCTGACGCTCTGCCGCCCGTCACACACGAAGTCACCCGGCAAGTAGCCCACACGGGCGCGTAACCTGATGCCATCGGTCAGCGGGTCGAGGCCCAGGACCATCCGGGAGCCCGAGGTGGGCCGGATCAGATCCAGGAGCAGCCGGATCGTCGTGGTCTTCCCCGCGCCGTTGGGTCCCAGAAAGCCGATCCTGGATGGAACAGAACGACGCGGAACTCCTCGACGCTGCCGAGCGGTTGGCCCTCCTGCTCGCCGAGGGGGGTATGCAGCGCACTACGGCCCGAGTGATGACCGCCCTGCTCTACAGCCAGGAGGAGACGATGACCGCAGGCACCCTCTGCGAACGTCTCCAGATCAGCTCGGGCGCCGTCTCCGGGGCCGTCAAGCAGCTCATCCAGATCGGCATCATCGAGCGGGTGCCCGCACCGGGCAGCCGTCGCGACCACTATCGGTTCCGCAAGCACGCCTGGGCCACGATGATGGGCAGCCAGAACGCGGTGATCGACATCATGGAACAGGCCGCGTCGGAAGGGCTGGGGTTGGCGGGCACGCAGAGTCCCGCCGGGCGTCGGCTCCATGCGATGCACGACTTCTACGCCTTCATGCAGCGGGAATTCACCCCGCTTATCGAGAAATGGCGCGAGCAGTACGACGCCGAGAACCCCTGATTCCGGGGGTGGTGCTGGGGTACTCCCCGGGGCGCCTCGTCGGCGGGCGAGCGAAGACTGATCCGCGACGAGCCGCGTGGGTGCGACGAGCACCGTGCCCGCTGCGGAGTAGAAGAGGGTAGGGAACATATGGCTGACCAGTCCGTGGCCGCACCGCCGTTCTTCGCCGACGGCGGTCCCGCGCTGTACACGTGGATGCGCAACGCTCGCGACAACACGCCGGTCATGTTTGACGAACCATCTCAGGGAGCACTGGTGGTAGCGAGTAGTTAGCCCCCTGCCCCGCGGGAGGAGGTCCGCTTGCCGCGGCGGATGAGCCTTTCGGTTGCCAGGGCGGAAGTAGTGCGACAGCGCGGCGTCGATCTTCTCGGGCGGGTCGCGGTACGACACGCTCGTGCGGAACACGGTCTCCAGGCCCTCGGCCATCTTTCGGGTGTGCGGGCGACCGTAGTCCTCCATGAATCCGATGGCCACGTCGGTGCCCCGGCCGGCGCGGCGCTGTCCCTCGCCGAGCATGTCGTAGGTCTTGCCCACCCCGGGGGCGGCACCGAGGTAGACCCGCAGCCTTCCGCGCGCCACGGTTCACTCCTCTCGCGCGAGCGGTTGTCTTCCTTCTCCATGGTCGTCCCTCAGCGTCGGCGCGACGCTTGTCCGGACCTTCTTCCTGTTCGGCTTGGGAGAGGCCGCACTCGTCACCGGGGAAGTCCTCCGCGAGGCCGAACCGAACGCGACCGCCGCCCTCACGTCCGCGTCGGCTGAGCCTCGGCAGACCGTTAACAACGAGCATGGACCACGTAAGAGGGACGTCAGGGCCGATGCCGCCCGCGGAGCCGTCCGTCTAGCGTGATGGCCATGGAACGGCGAGACGGCCGATCCGCCAGACGCCCGTCGCGCGGGAACGCAGTAGGCCAGCGCCGATGGCGTGCGGACGCACGAGGCGCGGGGTACATCGCACTGTCGTTCGCCGCGCTGACAACCCTGCTCGACTGGGGTTCAGGCGGACTCACCATCCCGCGCGCCGATCTCTGGTCCCTGCTCGCGATCCTCGTCTTCGCCGTATTGCGGCCACCGCGAGTGACCGCGGATGAGGGATGGCTGACGGTGCGCGGATGGCTCCGCGTGCGCCGCGTCCGCACCGACGCCCTCGTCTCGATACGGCAGGACGGCAGGATCGCCACCCGCCTCGTTCTGAGGGACGCCCACGGCCGCTCGGTGGCGCTCGACCCCCGCGTCCTGCTCGCCGATCCCCTGCTGTGGCACGAGCTGGAGACCGGTGCCCGGCGCTCCCTCGCGCGCGGCACCTTGCGGCACGGGGAGGAGACGCTGCGGCGGCTGGGCGAGCAGATCGACGGGGAAACGGCTCACGCGGTGCTCAAGGCGTCCGGGTTGGAGTGACCCGATCAGATAAGGGTCGGGGCGGAGTGACCCGCGTCAGAGGGGTGTCAGGACTCCGTCAGAGGCCCGTCAGAAACGGCTGGAGTCTCTGGAACCAGGACCGGCCGCGCTCTTGAATGGTGGCCATGAACAGCGCTCTGCGCCATGACGACCGGCCACCGCATACGGTGCGGCCCGGTTGCGCGCCCTGTTCTCTCCGCGCGCTCTGACGCGCCGAGCCCACGGCCGCCCGCGCGAGCGGGAGCCGTCCCTTCTTCTCACGTTCTCCGCCACGCGGGGGATGCGCCTGCCTGCCCCGCGCCCTTCAGGAAGGAATCATGTCTCTTCCCTCATCCTCAGCCCGGACCGCCCTGGTGACCGGAGCCAGCTCGGGCATCGGCTGGGAGACCGCCCGGCTCCTGGCCGAGCGTGGCTGGACCGTCCTCGTTCACGCACCAGATGCCGATGCCGGGCGGCGGGCCGTGGAGCGGCTGGTCGACGCGGGCGCCGATCGGACACGCCTCGATCTCGCCGTGGCGGACTTCTCGCGCCTCGCCGAGGTCCGCGCGCTGGCCCGGTCGGTGGCCGAGGCACACCCGGCGCTCGACGTGCTGGTGAACAACGCGGCCGTGGCCGCACCGGAGCGCCGCACCCTCACCCCCGACGGCAACGAGTTGGCCTTCCAGGTCAACTTCCTGGCCGCCTACCTGCTCACCCGGGAGCTGACCGGACCCTTGCGATCCCGGCCGGGCAGCCGAGTGGTCAATGTGTCCTCCTCCATGCACCGCACCGCGTCCATCGCCTGGAACGACCTGAGCCGGGCCCAGCGCTACTCCCGGCACGCTGTGTACGCGCAGTCGCAGCTCGCCTTGACGATCTTCGCCCGGGCCGCCGCCTCCGGCAGGGCACCGTACACCGCGGTCAGTGTGCACCCGGGGATCTGTGAGACGGCGCTGCTGTCGCTGTACGCGCATGAGGGGGACCCCGCCGCCGAGGGTGCCGCGCGCGTGGCGCGGCTGTGTGATCCGGCGACCGATGTGATCCCCGGCGCCTATTACGACCGCACCGCGCTCCCCCCGGCCGCTCCCATCGCGACCGAGGACCGTACGGTCCGCCGGCTGTGCAAGGTGGCCGACCGGCTGGTCGCCAGGGCCGCCTGACGCCCAGGGCCGTGGTCATGGCTCGAACCGGTACACCAGCCCCGGCACGGTGATCAGGTGGCGTGGGCGTGCCGGTTCGGGTTCCAGCTTGCGGCGCAGGCCGGCGAGGTAGATGCGCAGGTAGTTGCTCCGGCTCTCGTAGCCCGGGCCCCAGACGTCGCGCAGTAGCTGTTGGCCGGTGATCAGGCGGCCGGGATGGCGCAGTAACAGGGCGAGGACGCGCCACTCCGTGGGGGTGAGATGCGGTGCCTCGCCCTCTCCCGACCTGGGCGCGATGCGATACGCCCCGAGATCGACCCGCCAGGAGGCGATGTCCACCGCATCCGGTTGCTGAAGGACGGGCGGGCGGCGCAGCGCCGCGCGCAGCCTGGCGGCCAGCTCCTCCACGGCGAACGGTTTGATCAGGCAGTCGTCCGCACCGGCGTCCAGCACCTTGACCGTGTCGGCGGGTTCGGTGTGCCCGGACAGCGCGATGATGGGCAGCGGACTCCAGGCCCGGACGCCGCGGATGAGGTCCGTACCCGCCGTGCCGGGCAGCCCGAGGTCAAGGATGAGGGCGTCCGGCAGACAGCACGAGACGAATCGCAGGGCGGTCTCGCCGTCCTGTGCGGTGTGGACCGTGTAGTGCTGGGCTCGCAGGGCCATGTCCAGCGCCCGCAACAGCTGCGGGTCGTCCTCGGCCACCAGGACGCTCCTCATGCCACGGCCCTCGGTTCCGGTGACGGGGCGACGGGCAGGGACACGACCATGGTCAGCCCACCGCCGGGGGTGTCCTCGGGGATGAGGAGGCCGTCCATGGCCTCGGTCAGGCCACGGGAGAGGGCCAGCCCGAGCCCGAGGCCGGTGGTGTTGTCGGTGTCCCCCAGCCGCTGGAACGGTTCGAAGATCCGTTCCCGGTCGGCCGGGGGCAGGCCGGGACCCCGATCGACGATCCTCAGCTCCACCCGGGAGGCCAGGGCACTGGCGCCGATCAGCACCTGTGTGCCCTCGGGCGTGTGCCGTACGGCATTGGTGACCAGGTTCGCGATGACGCGCTCCAGGAGCGGAGGGTCGGCGAGCACGTCGGGGACGTCCGCCAGTCCCTGGGGCACGACATCGACGGGGCTGTCGGGCAGGGTGTCCAGGGCCAGCGGGGTGACCTCGGACAGGGCCGTGGGCTGGAGGCGGAGGGTGAGGGCACCGGCCTGGAGGCGGCTCATGTCGAGGAGGTTGTCGACCAGTCGGTTGAGCTTGGCCATCGACTCCTCGGCGGTGGCCAGCAGTTCGTCGCGGTCCTCTTCGGAAAACTCCACGTCGCGGCTGCGCAGCGAGCTGATGGCGGCCCAGCCGCCGGCGATCGGGGTGCGCAGATCGTGGCTGACGGCGGCGAGCAGGGCGGTGCGCATCCGGTCGGCGGCCTTGACCGGCTCGACCTCGGCGGCGGCCTCGGCCAGCCGGGCCCGTTCCAGGGCGGCGGCCACGTGCCCGGCGAAGGCGGTCAGCACCCGGCGTTCGGAGGCGTCGAGGTGACGGCCACGCAGGACGAGGCGGTCCTCCGGGCCGACGGGCACGGCGACGGGCCGCACACCTTCTCCGGCCCCAGCTCCGCCGTCCGGACCGGTGCGGGCGGTGAGTTCGGCGGAATTCATGCCGAACGCCTCCCGCGTACGGTCCAGGAGCCCCTGCACCGTCTGGTCGCCGCGCAGCACATCCCCCGCGAGGGACGACAGCGTCTCCGCCTCGGCGGTGGCATTGGCCGCGCGGCGGGACAGCCGCAGGGAGCGGTCGACGATCGTCGCGACCGTCACGGCGACCACCGCGAAGGTGGCGAGGGCCAGCGCGTTGTTGGGCGTACCGATGGTGAACTGGCCGATGGGCGGGATGAAGTAGTAGTTGAGCAGCAGCGACGCCGTGATCGAGGCGAGCAGCGCGGAGACCACGCCGCCGACGCAGGCGACGCCGACCACCGTGAGCAGCAAGAGCAGTGCCTCGCTGGTGAGGTTGAGCCCTCCGCGGTTGGTGGCGAGGACGGCGGTCAGCAGCGGTGGGAGGACGAGTCCGGCGACCGGCCCGGCCACCTTGCGGACGCGGGACAGACTGCCTCCGCGGGCGGGCAGGAGACGGCCGCGGCCGGCTCGTTCATGGGTCACCATGTGGACGTCGATGTCGCCGGACAGCTCGACGATGGTGTCCCCCACGCCGCGCCCGGTGAGGAAGCGCAGCAGGTGGCCACGGCGGCTGGTGCCAGCAGGTCGCCCCCGGCCGAACGGTCGGCGATCCGGGCGGCACGGCGGATCAGTGTCTCGCCCTCCGGGCCGCCGGTAAGGGCCACCACCACCCGTTCCCGCGTCTCCCACACGCCATCGATCCCATGCTCGAAGCGGTACGTGTGCAGGGCCTCGTCCACCCGCCCCGCGACCCACAGCAGCGCCAGCTCGCGCAGGGCGGTGAGGTTGCCCAAGCGGTAGTAGTTCGCCAGCGCGGCGTCGACCTTCTCGGGGGCGTAGATGTTTCCGTGCGCCATGCGGCGGCGCAGCGCTTCACCGGCCATGTCGACCAGCTCGATCTGGTCGGCGCGGCGCACGACCTCGTCCGGCACGGTCTCCCGCTGCGGCACGCCGGTGATCTTCTCCACGACGTCGTTGAGCGATTCGAGGTGCTGGATGTCGACGGTGGTGACGACGTCGATTCCCGCCCTGAGCAGTTCCTCGATGTCCTGCCACCGCTTGGCGTGGCGCCCGCCGGGGATGTTGGTGTGGGCGAGTTCGTCGATGAGCGCCACCCGGGGTGAGCGGGCCAGGACCGCGTCGAGGTCCATCTCGGTGAAGGTGGTACCGCGATACTCGCGTGCGGCCCGGGGGACGGTCTCCAGTCCCTCGAGCATCTCCTCGGTGTACCGGCGCTTGTGGCACTCGGCGAAGCCCACCACCACGTCCGTGCCCCGGCGGGCCCGGCGTCGGCCTTCGTCCAGCATCCGGTAGGTCTTGCCGACCCCGGGCGCGGCCCCGAGGAACACCTTCAGCGTGCCGGGCCGGCTGCCCGCCGTGCCTGCTGCGACGACGCGGTGCGTCATCGAGGGCCCTCCTTGTGCGATGAGCACGCCGACCGGTGGCGTGGGCGGGTCCCGTACCACGCGACGGTCGCCACTGTGCGGACCAGGTTTGACATACGGGACCCCGCTGAGTCGTATGAACGTCCCCGCTCCCACTGGAGCAGTCGGTGTCGGCACATGGCCGACTCCCCCAGCGAAGCGCGGCACGCGACCACCAAGGACTCTTGTTGGCGCGGTCCTGACGCGTTGGCCGAAGACGTTGACGGCGTCTTGACGTGTATCCAGACGCTGGTGCAGGCCGAGAGCCTCTTCAACGACGCGACCTCGCTGGTGCTGTTCCGTCTGGCGGTCTCGGCCGCCATCGCCTCCGGAGCCGTCCCCTGGCAGCATGCGGCGGGCGCGTCCGCGCTGCTGGCAGGCGGCTGGGTCGGCGCCCACTGCTCGCCCGCGGAGAGCAAACCCGCGAGCGCTTCCAAGGCGTCGAACCGAAGGACGCCGGTGCCACGGTGGCCGCGCATCAGCAGCGTGGGTCTTTCAGGCCGTCGGCAGCCGGAAACGGAGTCGGCAGACGACCGCGTCGGTGTCGCGGCGCAGCGCGTGGGCGACGACGGCGCCGCGTTGGTTCAGCAGTAGCCGCTGCCACATCCGGGCGGGTTCGGTCTCGGGGATGAGGACGGTGATCCGTGAGCCGGGATGGTGTGCGCCGAGGTCGCGGACGTACGCCGTGATCGGGCGGCCCAGGGACCGGGTCGCGGAGTCCACCTCGATCAGGTCGACGCCCGGGTCCCACAGCTCCCAGTCGCGGCGGAGTGTCTCGGCGGCCCGCCGGTCCTCGGGGCCGGGGTGGACGACGGTGACGGCGTGGACCTCGTCGCCGAGGGACACGGCCGCGTCCAGGGCCTCACGGGTCAGCCGGGACAGACCGGAGACCGGGACGACGACCAGCGAGTGGTCCCGGTGCGGTGCGTCGGGGACGCGGCCGAGCTCCAGCGCCCGTCCCATCCGGTCGTACGCGCCGTGGACGCGCTCGAAGACCACGACGAGCAGCGGCAGGGCGATGACGATGAGCCAGGCGCCCTCGGTGAATTTGGTGGCGGTGACCACGATCGCGGCGACGCCGGTGAGCAGGGCGCCGAAGCCGTTGAGCGCCGCCTTGCCCCGCCAGCCGGGGGTGCGATGTTGGCGCCAGTGGCGGACCATGCCGGTCTGACAGAGGGTGAAGCCGACGAAGACGCCGATGGCAAAGAGCGGTACGAGGGTGTTGGTGTCCCCGCCTGAGACGATCAGCAGGGCGGCGGAGACCACGGCGAGGGCGAGTACGCCGTGGCGGTGGACCTGGCGGTCGGCCTTCAGGCCGAAGACGTGCGGCAGATGGTTGTCCCGGGCGAGCAGACTCATCAGGACGGGCAGTCCGCCGAAGGAGGTGTTGGCGGCGAGCGCGAGCAGCACCGTGGTGGCGAACTGGACGACGTAGAAAGCCCAGTTGTGGCCGAGGGAGGCGTCCGCGAGCTGGGCGAGCACGGTGACACCCTCGACGGGCTGGAGGTGGAAGCGGCCAATCAGCACCGACAGGCCGATGAGCATGACACCGAGCAGGGCGCCGAGGGCCACCTCGGTGCGCTGGGCCCGGCGGACGGCCGGTGTGCGGAAGGAGGGTACGGCGTTGGCGACGGCCTCGACGCCGGTGAGAGCGGAGCAGCCCGAGGCGAAGGCCTTCAGCAGGAGCAGCGCGCCGACCGTCGTGGCGCCGTGGCCGAGCGCGGAGGCATGGCCGTCGGCGGTGGCGGTGGAGACCGGGGCGGACCGGAAGAGGCCGACGGCGATGATGGCGAGGATGCTGCCCACGAAGACGGCGGTGGGGAGGATGAAGGCGCGGGCGGAGTCGGCGATGCCCCGCAGATTGACCGCGGTGACCAGCGCGAGCACGGCGAGACAGATCCACACCCTCTCGTCGTACAGGGCCGGGAAGGCCGAGGTCAGGGCGGCGACTCCGGCGGTCACGGACACGGCCACATTGAGGACGTAGTCCAGGATCAGCGAGGCCGCGGCCACCGGGGCGGGCCGTCGGCCAAGATGTGCCTTGGCCACCGCGTAGGCGCCGCCGCCGTTGGGGAAGGCGGCGATGACCTGTCGGTAGGAGGCCACCAGCACCGCCAGCAGCCCGGCGATGGCGAGGGTGACCGGCAGGGTGAAGCCGAGCCCGTGGGCACCGGCGGCGGCCAGGACCAGGACGATGGCCTCCGGGCCGTACGCCACGGACGCCATCGCGTCCAGCGAGAGCGCGGCCAGACCCTGGACGGCGGTGAGTCTGTGCCGCCCGCCCGGGTCCTCGGACACCGCGCCGGTATCGGGCGGCTCCTCATCGGCCGTGGCCGTGGCCTTGGTTCCGTGTCCACCACGGGCAACCGTCGACATGGCGCTGCTACCTCCAGGATCGTTTTCCGACCGGAGTGCTCAGCTTCAAGGGCCGACCGGAAGGGCCGAGCCCCGTTATCGGATTCCTGTCACCGAGCGCGGCACTTTTGATGCTCTCCTGACACCGCTCACACGGCGCCGTCAGGACCGCGTCAATCCCGGGTGGTACGGCGTCAGGACAGCGATAACGTCCATGGTCCGCGGGCCGCCGGTCGTGGGAGCTTGGGTCTCGCGGCGGAGAGGGCCGCGGAACGGCCGCTCAGCGGTGTGTTGGGGCTATCAGCGCGATGACCAGCACCGTCGCCGCTGGAAACCGCGATCCGGCGCGTTCACGGTGCCCGGCACCGTACCTGAGTGCGCGTCGGTCCCCGTGGGGGCACCGCCTTCCGCCCTCCCCGCTCTCTCCGCCGCACACCACGTTGGAGTCAAGCACCTGCGGTAACGGACGTGGGCCTGCGCAGCAGCCACTGCCCGAAGGTCCGGCGCGGCGGCCGTACCACCACGCGGCCGTGGGCCTTCAGACCGACCAGCTCCACTCGCAGAGTGACCGGTGTATCCGGATGCGTGGGAGTCCGACGGTACTTGACCCTACAGTGCACCAGTTGCAGACCATCGGTGTCGACCACGATGCCCGGCCTCGTGACCAGCGTCAGGGTCTTCCCCGTCATGCCCACGTCGATCCGCAAGGTGTCGTGCGTGATCACTGCGTCGGTGAAGTCGAGCGTCACCTCGCAGTACGTCACCGCGAGCTCCAGCCTCCGCGGTACCACCCAGCGCCCCACGCGCTCGA
This sequence comes from Streptomyces sp. NEAU-174, assembly GCF_052665095.1. Classification (NCBI taxonomy): domain Bacteria; kingdom Bacillati; phylum Actinomycetota; class Actinomycetes; order Kitasatosporales; family Streptomycetaceae; genus Streptomyces; species Streptomyces sp. NEAU-174. Next base: position 239,120 of record NZ_JBQTCE010000006.1, read on the forward strand.
TCGCGCCACTGTGGACCTGTTCGATCCGGACTACGTCCTTGGCCTCTGCTCCAGTCACGCCAACGGGTGGCAGGTCAGTGGTGAGCGCGGCCAGTTCGCCCAGAGTCCGCGCCGACAGGGCGGCTTCCAGCCGCTCGTCCAGCTCTTCCGCGGTCAGCAGGCCGTCCCCGGCCGCGATACGCAGCACATCCACCACCCGGTCCCGGTCCGCATGAGAGGCTCGCAGCTCGGGCGACGAGCCGGGGCCGGGGTGTTTCCCGGTGGGCGAAATCTCTTCCGACATGCTTCCGTCCTGGTCGTGTCCAACGTCTCCGCGCGACGCATGCAGCGGCGTGAGTAGCAGACTTACGTTATATCGCGACATGGATCCCGACCAGGCCCCATCGCCGAGAGGCGATGGTCAGCTTCGATTCACGGCATGCGGCATGCGGCATGCCGAGGCCCGGTCGCGGCAACAACCGCCTCCCCGGGGCTAGTTCACACCGCTCCCATGGCCGCTTCAGCGCGTCCGAAATGCATAGAACAAGATCGTCACCGTTGAAGGAGCCAGTCACCCGGCAGTGCCGCATGAATCGCGTATATAACCGTCCGATGACCTGGCGCGAGAGATGGGACGCGTACGACGCTGGGTTCCAGGACGTACAGGAAAGACGAGGAGCCACGGTGCGCGCATGTGACCTGGCGATGGAGTACGAGTCGGTGAGCGTCGACAGCAGCGCCCTGGACGCGGCGCGGCTGATGGCCGAGCACAAGCTGCCCGGCCTGCTCGTGCTGGACGAACGGGGCGAGCCGAAGGCCATCCTGCCCGCCTCCCAAATGATCAAAGTGTTGGTCCCCGGCTATGTCATCGAGGACCCCACCTTGGCCGCGGTGGTCGATGAGCAGCACGCCGACCGGCTGTGCCAGGCGCTGGCCGGCCGCCGCGTCGGCGAGTGCCTGCCCGGCACGGCGGCTCCGCCGCCGATCGCCGACCCCGACGACACCGCGCTCGAGGTCGCCGCTCTGATGGCGCAGATGCGAAGCCCCCTGGTCGCGGTCGTCAGGAAGGACAAGACCGGTACGCGTCTGCTCGGCGTCATCACCGCCTCGCATCTGCTGCGTGAGCTGCTGGACAAGACAGGCACCTTGGGCGCCCCGGGCGCCTGACCGGTGGGCTTCTGAGTGTCGCCGCCTACGACGTGGCACTCGTGGAAAGGCCGGGGGTGGCCGGTGGGCGGTCCGCCGCCTCCGGAAGGCTGAGGACCATGGTGAGGCCGCCGCCGGGGGTGTCCTCCGCGCGCAGGGTGCCGCCCATGGCCTCGGCGAAGCCGCGCGCGACCGCCAGTCCGAGGCCGACTCCGTTGCCGCGCGGGGAGTCGTCGTAGCGCTGGAAGGGTTCGAAGATGCGCTCCTTGGCCTCGTCCGGCACGCCAGGGCCACGGTCCAGGACCCGGACCTCGACCCGGTCACCCAGAGCGCTGGCGGAGACGAGGACCGGCTGTCCTTAACGGCCCTCTTACGGAGACTCTGACGGTCTTGACGGGACTCTTACGCCGCGCCACGCCCATCGTCCGGGTGATCGGGGTGTCGCCAAGCGCCACCACCAGCGCTTGCCTTGGGGCAGCGTCGCGTCACGCGTCCAGTTGCTCACGAATGAGCGTGTCGAGTCGCCGCCATGCCGGGGACGAGGCGTTGACGGCACCCTGGATGAGCGCGGGGATCTCAGAGTCCGCATCCAGCTTGGGCAGGTCGTCGGGTCCGTAGCGTTCTCGGGTCGCTTCGGCGATCCGGCGGGCGAGGTCGTCGATGCGGGGATCGTCGGCATCGAGGTCGTGCGCGTGGTCGTAGTCGAGGAAGAGCTGCCGCAGCGCGGGGTCGGCCAGGGTCTCGGCTTGGTCGGCCAAGAGAGTGATCGCGCGTTCTGGGTGGGTGGCGAACACAAGGATCCACAGGTCGCGTTGCAGGTCCACCCATCGAGGGGTGAATCCCCAGCGGACCAGGTGTTCCAGATGGGCACCGACCTCGACGGGAAGCGGTGTCAGATGCCCGGCGGCGAGCTGACGCAGGCGCCCTTGCGTTGCTCGCAGGCCACGGATGCGGGCGGTGAGCTCATTGTCGATTTCGCGCAGCGCCTGCTGGAGCTCCTGGTCGGTCGCTGATCTCAGGTTCCGGATACGGGCCAGGGGGACGCCGGCCTCGGCGAGGGTGCGGATCTTGATCAGGTCGATGGCGTCGTGCGCGCCGTACCGCCGGTAGCCGGACGCATCGCGGTCGGGCTCGGGGAACAGCCCCTTGTCGTGATAGACGCGAATGGTCTTGATCGACACTCCGACGTATCTGGCCAGCTGCCCGATGGTGATCACACCGCCATCGTCCCACTTGACCTTTCCCCAGGGGCAGGCTCGCATCATGGCGCCATGGCGAATACCAACATCGATCGGGAGACCTTGCGCGAGCTGGCCGACGGGGGCAACGAGACCGCTTTGGACCGGCTGGCCGACCTCGCCGACGCAGCCGGCGACCTGGGGGAGCTGAGCGAGCTGTTGGACGAGGGGTGCATGCACGCCGGGTTCCTGCTCACTCGACGCGCGATCGCGACCGGCGACCTGCGTGAGCTGCAACGGATCTCCGACGCTGGGTACGACGAGGCTGGGAACGAGTTGAACCGATTGCTGGACACACCGGCCGAAGGACATCGGGATTGAGGATCCGATCGGCGGACAACAGAAGCCGATGACGGCGGAGGAGATCCGCGCGCTCGTCAACGCCGCGCTCGCAGATCCCACCGTCGACCTCGTCGGTTCGCGGGCAGTCGACATCCCTGTCCACTGGGCCTCTCCTTCGCAGCCGGAGAACCCGGCAGCGAGCTGTCGTCCTGCGCGTCCTCGGGGCCGAGCAGAGCGGAGCGCGTCCGCGGCCTGCTCGCCGGACTCGGCGTCGAAACGGCATGACAGCCCCACGACGACGGGCGGCCGCATCACGGCGATGCGACACGAGCGCCCAAGGCACGCTATTGAGGCGTGGACCTGCTGTCGGTGGGCGGCGGCCCGGGCAGGCCGGGCCCCGCACAGCGCACATCCGCCGTTGGCGCGGCCCCGTCGACGAGGTAGGCGGCCGTGGCGTCGTCCACGCAGGCGTTGCCCCGGCTGGCGAACACCCCGTGCGAGTAGTCGTTGTCGAGCGTCACCAGGCGCGAGCCGGGAAGCAGACGGCGCAACTGGCGCGCGCCCTCGATGGGCGTGACGGGGTCGTGGGCGGAGGCCACCAGGAGAACGGGCGGCGCGTCGGGGCTGCCGAGCGGGGTGCTGCGGGCGGGATGGTGGTGCCAGTAGGCGCAGGTGGTCGCCTCCATGCCGGTGAGGACCGGCTGGGGGTCGACGCGTCGGGTGCGGCGGATGTCCGTCACGATCCGCCGGGGCGTGGGGCCGGGGCCGTCGGCGCACTTGACGATGCGGTTGGCGGCTTCGTAGTTGCGTGAATCCGGGCCGGCGAAGTCCTCGGCGGGACGGAGTGCGTCGGGGCTGCCGTCGCGCAGGTAGGTTCGCAGGCCATCGGCGAGGCCCGCCCAGCGTTCGGTGCGGCCGAGGGCGCGGTACACGGCTCGGTCGAATTCCGCGGGGCCGAAGCCGGCCGCGGGGTCGGCGGTGAGTCCGTCGCGTACGTGCAGGTAGGCCCGGCGTACGGCCACCGCGCTGTCGCCCAGGCGGAAGCGGTCCGCGTGGGCGGCGGTCCAGGCGAAGAAGGTGTCGCGCTGCCGCAGCAGTGCCCGGCTCTGGATCACATCGAAGTCGTACCAGTTCCAGGGCCCTACGACGCTGTCCAGGACCATCCGGCCCGTGCGGTGCGGGAAGGCCGCGGCGTAGGCCGCGCCGAGGTAGGTGCCGTAGGAGACACCGAGGAAGTTCGTCCGCCGTTCGCCGAGCGCGGCGCGTATCGCGTCCATGTCCCGGGCGGTCTGTTCCGTCGACAGGTACCGCGATACGTCGCCGGCGCCCGCCGCGCAGTCGTCGGCCAGGTCGCGCAGTGACGCCAGGTGGGTCCGCTCGGCCGTCGGGCCGACGGGCACGGGGTCCGCGCCCGGGGCGGCGAAGAGACCGCCCATCGGGCCGCAGTCGACCGGCGCGCTCTGCCCGACGCCGCGTGGGTCGAAGCCGATGACGTCGTACGAACGACGCACGCTCACGGGGAGTTTGGCCCGCTTGGTGACCGCGTAGGGGAGCCCGGAGCCGCCTGGCCCACCGGGGTTGACCAGCAGGATGCCGCGCCGCACGGCGGGTGCCCCCGAGGCCCGGATACGCGAGACGGCGATCTCGATGCGCGGGCCACGGGGGCGGTTCCAGTCCAGCGGGACGCTCAGCCGCCCGCATTCGACGCGCTCCGGTGCGGGCGGCTCGGGCTCGGATCCGGGGCAGGCGCCGAAGCGGAGTGCGGATGCCGAACCGGCGGAGGGGACACGGGCGGCGGACTGGGCGGGCGCGGCGGGGACGAGGGTCGCGGCGATGGCCGCCAGGGCGCACAGCGGGGCCGTGCGGTGCGTGGGTGAGGTCACAACGATTCCTTCCTCGGTTCACACAGAGTCAGATGACAATGAAAACGATTATCGATAGTGTGTCCGCCACGTTATCCCACACGAATGGAAAAGGGGAGCTGTGGCTCATCTGTTGGTGGTAGAGAGCTGGGTCGGATCGATGAGCAGACTGCTGCCACGGGCGATCCGCGAGGGTGGGCACGAGTTCACCTTCCTCACCCGCGACCTGCACCACTACCTGCGCTCCGCCCCCGAGGGCACGGCGCACCCACTGCTCGGGGCGCGCAACGTGATCACTGCCGACACCAATGACACCGAGGCGCTGCTGCCGGAGGTCGAGCGGCTGCACTCGGTGTTCGGCTTCGACGGGGCGATCACGTCCTGCGACTACTACCTGCCGACGGTCGCGCGGATAGCCGGCCACCTCGGCCTGCCCGGCCCGGCCCCTGAGGCGGTCCGGAACGCCTGCCGCAAGGACGCCACGCGCCGCGTCCTCGCCGAGGCCGGGGTGCCCGGGCCCCGCTTCGCCGTGCACGAGGAGTGGGCCGACATCGCCCGGGCCGCGCGGGAGATCGGCTACCCGCTGGTCGTCAAGCCCGTCGACCTGTGTGCGGGCATGTACGTACGGCGTGTGGACGACGAGTCCCAACTCGCCTCCGCCTTCGGTGCGTTGGCCGACTTCCCGGTCAATGCGCGCGGCCAGCGACGCACGCCCGCGGTCCTGCTCGAAGAGCTGCTGGACGGCCCCGAGGTGAGCGTCGAGACGGTCTCGTACGGGGGCGCGGTCCATGTGGTGGGTGTGACCGACAAGAGCGTCGGCGGGGCGCCCGCGTTCATCGAGACCGGGCACATGTTCCCCGCCGCGCTGACGGCCGTCGACACGGAGGCCGCCGAGCAGACCGCGCTGGGTGCGCTCAAGGCGCTCGGGCTGACCGACGGCGTAGTGGCGCACACCGAGGTCAAGCTGACCTCCGACGGGCCACGCGTGGTCGAGGTCAACCCGCGTCCCGCCGGAAACCGCATCACCGAACTCGTCCGCCATGTCACCGGAATCGACCTCGCCGCCGCCTGCGTGGACCTGGCCCTGGCCCGCACTCCCGATCTGCGGCGCACGGAAACCGGGCTGCGCAGCGCCGCCATCGGCTTCCTCGTGCCGGAGCGCACGGGCACACTCGCCTCGCTGGACGGCGCGGGGCCGCGGGATGCTCCCGGCGTGTTGGAGGTGCAACTCACGGAGCCCGGCAGGCAGGTGAAGGCGGCGGGCAGCAACAACGAGTACCTCGGGCATGTGATGGCCGGGGATCCGGACGGGGCCGGAGCCCGGGACCGGGTCGAGGCGCTTCTCGCCGAGGTGCGGTCCGGACTGGTGATCCGATGACCGCCGACACCTCCGACACCTCCGGCATAATCACCGTCGACTCCGCCCGCGCCCCTTGCGCGGCCCGCGTGCGGACGTACGACGATCTCGTGACACGTGTCCGGGCCGGCGAACTCGGGCCCGACCCGCGCACCCGGCGGATCGCCGTGGCCTTCACCACGCGGCAGGCCGTACGGCACGACGGGCGCGGCACCGGCTACCGCAACGAGGTGCTCAGCCTGCGGCTCGCCGGGGCCGTCGGCTCGTGCGCGGTCGAGCCCGGCGCCCTGTCCGACAGCGCCGTGGAGGAGTGTGTCGGCGCCGATGTGGCCGAGCTCCTGGACCATCCGCTGCTCCCGGTGCGCGTGGCCGCGCTCGACGCCTACCTGATGCACATCACTCCGCACACCCCCGAGCACGGGGCCCGTCCGGTCGCGCTCCCCGCCGGGACGTCGCTGGAGAAGTCCCGGGCACGGGCGCGGGCCGTCGTCGAACTGCTCGAACTGCCGCCGGGGGCGACGGTGCTCGCGGTCGGCGTTGTCAACTCCCTGCTGGAGGCGCTTCGCTCGCACGGAATCGGCTATGTGCCGTGCGACCTCAAGGGCGGGGTGACGGAGTGGGATGAGCCGGTCGTCACCGACGCGCTCGCCGCGGCCGCCCGCGGCGACGCGCTGCTCGTCTCCGGGATGACGCTGGGCAACGGGACCTTCGAGCCGCTGCGGGAGCACGCGCTGCGGCACGGCAAGCGGATGGTGCTGTTCGCGCAGACCGGCAGCGCCGTACTGCCCCGGCTCCTGGGGCACGGGGTGAGCGCGGTGTGCGCCGAACCGTACCCGTTCTTCTGGCTGGACGGCGGCCCCGGCACCGTCCACCACTACCGCGCCGACCGCCCCGGAGGTGCCCGGTGACCACGACAGCCGTCCGTCCCACCGCCCGCCGGGAACTGCTCGCCCTGCTCGGCCGCACGCCCGTGGTCCGCATCGCCTCCGATCTGCCGGGGCCGCACCCCGGCTTCTGGGCCAAGCTCGAAGGGCTCGCGGCGGGCGGCATGAAGGCGCGGGCCGCCGTGTCGATGCTGCTGGGCGCCCGAGAGCGGGGCGAACTGCCGCCCGGAGCGCCGGTGGTGGAGTCCACCTCCGGCACGCTCGGCATCGGGCTCGCCTTCGCCGGGCAGGCCCTCGGCCACTCCGTCGTACTGGTCGGCGACAGCGAACTCGAGCCGTCCATACGGCAGTTGCTGCGTGCCCACGGAGTGCGCCTGGAGCTGGTGCGCCGCCCGGCGGAGAGGGGCGGCTGGCAGGCCGCCCGCCTCGCCCGGCTGCGGGAGCTGCTCGCCGAACTGCCCGGCGCGTACTGGCCCGACCAGTACAACAACCCCGACAACACCGCCGGTTACGCCTCACTCGCCGCCGAACTCACCGCCCAGCTGGACCACCTGGACATCCTGGTGTGCAGCGTGGGCACCGGCGGCCACAGCGCGGGGATCATCGGTCCGCTGCGGCGGCACTGGCCCGCGCTACGGCTGATCGGCGTCGACGCCACCGGCTCCACGATCTTCGGCCAGCCCGCGCGGCCCCGGCTGATGCGCGGCCTGGGCAGCAGCATCCACCCGCGCAACGTCGCCTACGACGCCTTCGACGAGGTCCACTGGGTCGGCCCGGCAGAGGCCGTGGACAGCTGCCGCAGGCTCGCCCGGGGGAGCTTCGTCAGCGGCGGCTGGAGCACCGGTGCGGTCGCGCTGGTCGCCGCCTGGGCCGCCCGCGTCCACCCCGGAGCGGTCGTCGCCACCGTCTTCCCCGACGGCCCGCACCGCTACCTCGGCAGCGTCTACGACGACGACTTCGCCGCCGCCCACGGTCTCGATCCGGCCACGGCGGCCACCCGGCCCGTGGAGATCCCGCACCCCGGCGCGGCCGAGGCCACCGGCTGGACGCGATGTACCAGGGTCACCGACCCCTTGCGTGTCGATCCGCTCACGTCCCTCCCCCCTGGGCGCCGCCCCCACCACCTGGAAGAGAACCTGTGAAGTCCAGTCAGCGCACCATCCGTCTGCGACTCACCGAGCCGCTGCGCATCTCCCGCTCGACGATGGCCGCCCGCGACGCGGTGTGGCTGAGGGTCGAGCACGACGGGGTCAGCGGCCATGGCGAGGCCGTCACCAGCGTCTACTACGGTCTCGACGCCGACACCCTGCGACGACTCCTCGCGGCCGTCGGCACGGATCTCGTCCGCCATCGCGACCCCGAGAGCGCCCTGGAAGCCCTGAGGTCAGGCGAGTTGGCCGGTGCCAACACTCCCCCGGCCGTGACCGCCGCCCTCGAGGCGGCACTCCTCGACCTCGTCGGCAAGCGCGCGGGCACCCCCGTGCACCGCCTCCTCGGCACCCCGGAACCTCCCGTCGCCGCCACCGCCCGCACCATCGGCATCACCGCGCCGAGCCGTGCCGCGGCCGAGTCCCGCCGCCTGGCCGCACGCGGCTTCGAGGTCCTCAAGGTCAAGGCGGGAACTCCCGATCCCGAGGACGACGTGGAGCGCGTACGCGTCATCCGCGACGCGGCCCCCGGCGTCCGGCTGCTGCTCGACCCCAACGGCGCCTGGACCGTCGCGCAGGCCGTGGCGCTGCTGCCGCGGTTCGCCGAACTCGGCGTGCAGGCCGTCGAACAGCCCCTCGCACCCGGTCACCCGGACGCGCTGGGAGCCCTCGCCGAGCGCTCACCCGTACCGATCATCGCCGACGAGGACGCCGTGGACCTGGAGGATGTACGCCGTCTCGCCGGACGTGTCCAGGGCGTCAACGTCAAGCTCGCCAAGTGCGGCGGGGTGCACGCCGCCCTGCGCATCGCCGAGATGATCGAGGGCAGCGGCACCGCGCTGATGCTCGGCTGTCTGACCGCCAGCAGCCTCGGCCTGGCGCCCGCCGTCCACCTCGCCGACCGCGCCCGCTGGACCGACCTCGACGGACACCTGCTGCTGGCCCACGACCCGTGGTCGGGCATCGGCGGCACCGACGGTTACGTACGCGCGAACACTCTTCCCGGACTGGGAGTTCAGCCCCGGGAGGTGAGCCGTGAAGACGTGGCATGAAATGCGCCGCTTCCCGCTCGCGATCCAGCTGCTGCTGGTCAACCAGCTCGGCGTCAATACCGGCTTCTACCTGCTCATCCCCTATCTCGCCACCCACCTCGGCGAGAACCTGGGCATGTCGGCCGCCGTCGTCGGCATCGTCCTGGGCGTGCGCAACCTGAGCCAGCAGGGCCTGTTCATCATCGGCGGCTCGGCCGCCGACCGGCTCGGCGCACGCGGCGTCATCATCGCCGGGTGCGCCCTGCGCACGGTCGGTTTCGGGCTGTTCGCGCTCGGCGACAGTCTCTCCGTTCTGATCGCCGCATCCGTACTCAGCGGGTTCGCCGGGGCGCTGTTCAACCCCGCCGTGCGCGCCTACATCGCGCAGGAGGCGGGAGAGCGCAAGGTCGAGGCGTTCGCCCTGTTCAACGTCTTCGCCACGACGGGGGCGTTGATCGGTCCGCTGCTCGGCAGCGCGCTGCTCCTGGTGGACTTCCGCACCTCGGCCCTCACCGCCGCCGGGATCTTCGCGGTCCTCACCGTGGCACAGGCTCTGGTACTGCCCGCGCGCGAGGTGGAGCCGAGCAAGGGCACGGTGCTCGCGGACTGGCGCGAGGTGCTCGGTCACCGCGCCTTCCTGGCGTTCGCGCTCGCCATGGTCGGCATGTTCACCCTGGAGAACCAGCTCTATCTGCTGCTGCCCGACGGAGCACGCCGGGCCACCGGCTGGGACGGTGCCGCCGGGCTCGTCTTCCTCGTCGGCACCCTCGCCAACCTCACGCTCCAGCTGCGCATCACCAGCGTCCTGAAGGTGAGCGGTGACCGGGCGCGCTGGATCGCCATGGGGCTCGGTGTGATGGCGCTGGCGTTCGTACCGCCCGCGCTGGTGGCGGGCGGCTCCGGCGGCCCGGACGGCACCGCCGACGCGGTACTGCGCGCCCTGCCCGTGCTGATCGGGGCCCTGCTGCTCTACCTCGGGGTGATGGTCGCCCAGCCGTTCGTGATGGAGCTCGTCCCCGGCTTCGGCCGGCCCGAACTGACGGGCACCTACTTCGGCATCTTCTACGTGGTCTCGGGCATCGCCGCCGCTCTCGGCAACACCGTCGTCGGCTGGGCCATGGACGCCGGTGAGCGGGGCGACGCCGACTGGCTGCCCTGGTCGTGCTGTGCGCTGTTCGGGCTCGCCTCCGCACTCGGCGTGGCCTGGCTGCACCGGCTGGGCTCACTGCCGACGACGCCGAAACCCGTCACACCGGACGCGGTGTCCGGCCACACAGGACGCGGCATGACGAGGGAGACGAGGGAGAAGACATGACGACCGCCACGACCGGCGCGGACGCGCACAATCTGCTCACCGACAACCCCGAGCTGTACGAGGCCAGGTTTCCCGACCCGGAACGGCTGGCCGGCCGATGGACGGAGGACTGCCTGCGCCGGCACGGCGCCGGACCGCGCGTCCTGGACCTGGGCTGCGGCACCGGCCGCGACGCCGCCCACCTCCATGGCGCGGGCCGCGAGGTGACCGGTGCCGACCTCTCCGAGGCGATGCTCGCACACGCCCGCGGGCACCACCCCGGACCCGAGTACATCCGCGCCGATCTGCACGCGTTCGACCTGGGCCGGGGCGTGTCCGACGCCGTGGTGTGCCTGGACAGCGCGCTGCTGTACTGCCACACCAACGCCCAGCTCGACGGCTTCCTGTCGTCCTGCCGACGCGCCCTCGCCCCGGGCGGACTGCTCGTCGCGGAGATGCGCAACGGCGCCTACTTCCTCGGCCGTACGGATCTGCTCGACGCACCCACGGTAGCCAAGTTCACCTGGCAGGGCACCGCCTACCGGTCCACCACCACGCTCACGGTGGACCGCACGGCCCAGCTCCTGCGCCGTACCCGCGTGTGGACCGCGGACGACGGATCCGCGTCCGCGGAACAGCGCTCCGCGTGGCGGCTGCTCTTCCCGCAGGAGCTGCGCCATCTCCTGGGCACACACGGCTTCGAGGTCCTGGAGATGCACGACGGACCGGGTCCGCGCACCGAGCCGCCCTGGCGCGAGGGGATGTCCCCCGGCCGTACGACCGACGCCGACCGGCTGCACGTGGTGGCCCGCGTCACCGAGCCCGCCCCCTCGGCGCCCTGAGAGCCGCACCCGGCGCCCGCCCCGAATCCCACCGGCACTTCCCACACCCCGAGGACACCCGCATGCCTGACGAACCCGCCCGCCACCTTCGCCCCGTGGGCGATCACCCGAACGAGCACCACTTCCCCGGCCTGCGCCGCCGCGGCTTCCTCGCCGCCGCCGGCGCGGCATCACTCGGCGCCTTCGCCCTCACCGGATGCGGCGGCACCGACGACACCGCGGGAGGGCGCGGCAGCGCCGCTACCCCCCGGCGTGGCGGACGGCTGCGCGCCGCGTTCGCCGGGGGCGGTGCGAGCGAAACCCTCGATCCGCACCTGGCCAACCTCTTCTCCGACGTCGCCCGCGCGAAGGCCCTCTACGACAAACTCGCCGACTACGGCTCCGACCTGTCCGCCCAGCCCCGCCTCGCCGAGAAGTGGGAGGCGAACAAGACCCTGGACCGGTGGCAGGTCACCCTCCGCAGGGCCACGTTCCACGACGGTCGGCCGGTCACCGCCAAGGACGTACTCCACAGCTACCGCCGGATCGCCGATCCCACGAAGGCGTTCCGCGCCAAGGCGTCCCTGGAACCCATCGACCTCGACGCGAGCCGCGCGACCGGCGAACGGGGCATCGAGTTCGTCCTCAAGCGGCCCACCGCCGAATTCCCCAACATCCTTGCCGCGTTCGGCGCGTACATCGTGCCGGAGGAGGCCACCGACTTCGACAAGAAGCCGATCGGCTCCGGCCCATTCCGCTTCGTGTCCTTCGCTCCCGGCCGGTCGGCCGTCTTCCGGCGCAACGAGGACTACTGGGACGGCGCCCCGCACCTCGACGAGCTCGAGTTCATCGTCGCCAACGAGGAGTCCGCCCGGGTCAACGCACTGCTGGGCGGACAGGTCGAGTACGCCCACGAACTCAGCCCCACCACCGCCCGCGCCCACGAGGGCAAGGGGCAGATCACCATCGTCCGGCTCCGGGGCAGCGGCATGTTGGGGTTCGCGATGAAGACCGACCGGCCCCCCTTCGACGACAAGCGGGTGCGCCAGGCGTTCTTCCTGATCGCCGACCGCAAGGAACTCCTCGACGGCGCCCTGTCGGGCGCGGGGGTGATCGGCAACGATCTGTTCGGCAAGGGCTACGAGTACTACGCCGACGGCCTCCCGCAGCGCGAGCAGGACCTCGACCGGGCCCGCGCCCTGCTGAAGGCGGCCGGTGCCGAGAAGATGAAGGTCACCCTCGACACCTCGGCGGTGGCCGCCGGGTTCACCGAGTCCGCGAGCATCTTCCGCGACCAGGCCGCCAAGGCGGGTGTCACGATCGATGTGAAGATGGGCAGCAAGGACTCGTACTGGAGCGACATCCTGGACGGCGGCGTCCTGTGCTCCTACCGCTCCGGTGCCATGCCCATCGAGGCCCACATCTCCCAGCGGCTGCTCACCGACTCCACCACGAACGCCACCAAGTGGCACCACAAGGACTTCGACGCCCTCTACCAGCGGGCCCAGTCCACCAAGGACAGGGCCGAGCGCGCCGCGGTCTACGAACGCATGCAGCGCCGCCTGTACTCCGAAGGTGGCTTCCTGGTCTGGGGCTTCGCCGACTGGATCCTGGGAACCGCGCGCAAGGTCAGGGGAGTTGAGTCCAAGGCACCCGCCAACACCCTCGACTGGGCACGCTTCGACAGGGTGTGGCTCGCGTGAGCGGACTGCGCTCCTTCGTCGCCCGGCGGCTGCTGCTCGGCGTCGCCCAGACCGTGGCCGTGGTGCTGCTGGTCTTCGCGCTCACCGAGGCGATGCCGGGCGATGCCGCGGTCGCCCTGGCCGGCGACCAGCCCGACCCCGCGCGCATCGCGGCCATCCGTGAGGCCCTCCACCTGGACCGGCCCACCCACGAGCGACTGGCCGACTGGGCCGTGGGCCTGCTCCACGGCGACCTCGGGACCTCGCTCACCTCCGGCCGCCCGGTCAGCACGTACCTCGCCGACGGCTTCGGGCCGACCCTGCTGCTGGCCGCGCTCACCGTGGCACTGCTCGTCCCGGCCGGCTTCGGCCTCGGGGTGCTGGCCGCACGGTACGAAGGCCGCCTGGTCGACCGGCTGGTCAGCTCCGTGACGCTCGCCGTGTACGCGGTGCCCGAGTTCGCCCTCGGAAGTCTGCTGGTGACCGTCCTCGCGCTCCGGCTGGACTGGCTACCGCCGACCGCCGTCGGCTACGGCACCGACCTGCTCGGCCACCCGGCCGCGCTCGTACTGCCCGTGCTCGTCCTGCTGTCCCGGCCGGTGTGCTCGCTGTCCCGGCTGGTGCGCGCCGGCATGGTCGACGCGCTCGCCTCCCCGTACGTGGCGCAGGCCCGGCGCTACGGCGTCTCCGGGGCCAAGATCCATCACGCCCACGCCCTGCCGGCCGCCCTCGCCCCCGCCGCCCAGCAGTTGGCCCGCACGATCGACTGGCTGCTGTGCGGCGTCGTCGTCGTGGAGGCCCTGTATGTGATCCCGGGCCTCGGGACCGTCCTGCTGAACGCCGTCGCCGAGCGGGACGTGCCCGTGGTCCAGGGCCTCGCCGTCGTCTTCGGCATCCTGACCGTCGTCCTCAACCTGGGCGCGGACCTGGTGACCCATCGGCTGGCGCCCCGGGCGGGGGTGGCCGCGTGAACTTCCCTCCCGTCGCGGGTCCCCCGCAGGGACCGTCGCGTACCCCGGGCGCAAGTGTCCGCCCGATGCCGCTGCCCACCCATGCGGCGAAAGGGCGCACGCGCCGCTTCGCGCTCGGCGTCGCCGTCGTCTCCGTACCCCTCGTGCTCGCCCTTCTCGGGCCGGTGTTCGCGGGCGCCCCGGGCCCGCGGACCGCGTCCTTCACCCTCGGGGGCGGCCACTGGCTCGGCACCGACTTCGTGGGGCGGGACGTGTGGCGGCAGGTGCTGCACGGCGGGCGCCCGGTCGTGCTGACCGCGCTCGCCGCGACCGCGCTGTCCTATCTCGTCGCCCTCCCAGTGGGCCTGGTCTGCGCGCTCACCCACCGCCGCTGGCTGGAGGAGCTGCTGATCCGGCCCCTGGACGTCCTGCTCGCCGTGCCGTCGCTGCTGCTGGTCCTGCTCGTCGCCTCGGTGTCCTCCCCCGGCGCCGTCGGCCTCGCCCTGCTGGTCGCGCTGGTCAACGTGCCCGACGCGGTCCGTATCGTGCGAGCCACCGCCGCCGAGGCCGCCGCCCGCCCGGCGGTCGAGGCGCTGCGTATGCAGGGCGAGACCTGGTGGCGCCTGGCCGTCGGTTACGTCGGACGTTCCATGCTGCGCACCCTGGCCGCCGACGCCGGCACCCGGCTGACCGGCGTGCTGTACCTGGTCGCCACGGCCGCCTTCCTCGGCGTCGGGGTCGCGCCGGACGCCGCCGACTGGGCGGTCATGGTCGACCGCAACCGCACCGGTCTGTTCGTCCAGCCCTGGGCCGTGGTCGTCCCCGCCGTACTGATCGTCGCCCTGACGATGGGCACCAACCTTCTCTTCGACGCCGCGCTGGCGGGCAGCCGACGACCCACACGGGGCCGGGGCGCGAGGCGCGGGATCAACCGGAACCGGGTAGGAGAGCCACGTCCGTGAACCACGAGAACGACACCCCAGACCCCGCCGCGCCCCTCGGCCTCGACACCAGGGCCGAGGGCCTCGGCACCGGGGCCGTAAGCCTCGACACCGGGGCCGCCGCCGAGATCCGCAACCTTCGCGTGGAGATCGACGGCAGGGCGATCGTCGACGGCGTGAACCTCGAGGCCCTGCCGGGCAAGGTCACCGCCCTGGTGGGCGCTTCCGGCAGCGGCAAGACCACCACCGGCCTCGCCCTGCTCGGCGAGTACCCGCCCGGCGCGCGGATCGGCGGCGACGTCCGCCTGGCCTCCCAGGGCCTGGTCGGCTACATCCCCCAGCACCCGGCGGCCGTCCTCAACCCCGCCCGCCGCGTCTCCGCCCTCCTGACCGACATCGCCCGTTCCCAGGTACGCCACCTTCCCCGCGGCCGACGCCGGGCAGCGGCCCGCGAACGGGTCCTGGGGGCACTGGCGGAAGCCCAGCTCCCGGACGGCGAGGTCCTGCTGCGGCGCTACCCGCACCAGCTCTCCGGCGGCCAGCAGCAGCGCGTCGTCCTTGCCCAGGCGCTCCTGCTCGACGCCCGCGTCATCGTCGCCGACGAGCCCACCACCGGCCAGGACGCCCTGACCAAGGCCCGCATCGTCGACCAACTGGCAGCCGTCGCCGCACGGGGCATCGCCGTCGTGCTGCTCAGCCACGACCTCGACGTGGTCCGCGCCCTCGCCGACGACGTCCTGGTCATGCGCGCCGGAAGAATCGTGGAATCGGGCCCCGCCGAACGCCTCCGGAGCGCACCCCGCCATCCGTGGACCCGCGAACTGTTCACCGCCCACCCGCGGTCCGCACTCCCCGCCCTCTCACAGTCCACACCCCCCGGTCCCTCATCCGGAATCGGGGAGCCGGTCCTGCGGATACACGACCTCACCGCCCGCCACCGCGACGGCGGCACCCGCGGCCGCCCGACCACGGTGCTGCGCGTCCCCGAACTCGCCCTGTACCCCGGCACATGCCTGGCCGTCGTCGGCCGCTCGGGCAGCGGCAAGACCACGCTCGCCCGCTGCCTGGCCGGACTCCACCGGGACCACGAAGGGGAGATCCGCCTCGACGGCACCGCTCTCCCCCGCACTCTGCGCACCCGCGACCGCGCTCAACTGGCGGCCGTGCAGTACGTCTTCCAGGACTCGCGCGCCGCCTTCGACGAGCACCGTCCCGTCCTGCACCAGGTCGCCCGCACCGCGGTACGCCTGTGCGGCACCGACAAGGACACGGCACGGCAGCAGGCCCTCATCACCCTGACCCGCCTCGGCCTGCCGAAGGAACTGGCCGACAGACGCCCCGATCAACTCTCCGGCGGCGAACTCCAGCGCGCCGCACTCGCCCGCGCCCTGCTCGCCCGGCCTCGCGTCCTCATCTGCGACGAGATCACCTCCGGCCTCGACACCATCAGTCGCCGCGGCCTCCTCGAACTTCTCGCCCAGCTGCTCCGTGACCGCGACGACCTTTCGCTGGTCCTCATCACCCATGATCTGGACATCGCGTCCCTCGCCCACCGCATAGCGGTCCTCGACGCCGGAGAACTCGTCGAGCAGGGGGCGGCCCCACGCGTGCTGACCGCACTGAGCAGCGCCGCCGGCTCGGCGCTCACTGTCCTCGGCTGATTTTCGACGGTCGAGCGTGGCGGGTGGAGCGGTTGGTCGCCGTGGACGCGATGCGTTCCAGGTGGTCGGTGAGGGGGTGGGAGGCGCGGGTGGGCCGTACCAGGACCGGGGGAACGGGCGGAGCGTCGGCGATGGCGATGTAGCGGACCCCGGGGTGCGGGTGGGTGCGTGCGCCGCTGAGCTTGTTGACCACCAGGGCGTGATCGACGAGCTCCGCCCAGCGCAGCCGCCTTCGCCGCGCGAACGGATGATGGAGGCCGCCCGCCACCACCCTGTCCTCGGTGCCGAGTTCGATGTGCGGAGGCGGACTCGATCTCGGTGGGCTGACGTTCTGCGACTGCACCGGGATTGCGGCCCGGACCGCATCGTTGACGGCGTCGGTGACAGCGTGGCCGGAGCCGGCGGTGAGCGTGTCCGCCTTCACCGTCCAACGCTGGCGTACTTCGAATTCGATGGCGACGAATACGGCGTTGTGCTCCATGGCATTCCGGTATGCGGCGTCGCTGCTTCCTCTTTCGGATTCTCTGCTGCCAGTAATCCTGCATTGCGGGGTCGTCCTTTGATGCATTGGAACGGACCGCCGCATGCCGGATAATGCGTGTCCATTCGAACTTGTGGAGGTAGAACTGGCCGGAGCCAAACACCCACGTGTCCTTACTCCCGGGCCGGCGCAGGCGTTCGTCGTGGGCGTGCCGGTTTCGCAGATGATGTAGCGGCGGACCATGCTGCGCACTGACCTTCCAGATCTTTACCCGTTGAAGTGAGCCCCCTCTCGGAGCAGCAGCCCGTACCAGCTGCCGACGACGGGCCGCTCGACGTGGCGTGCACCGATTCGGAAGGCTGCTCAGGCGGGGCTGGTTCGGTTGCCCGGCCATGAGACGCGCTGGCCCCGGGCGAGCCGCGCTACTCTGCTTGGCTGCTTCGCCACGCACAATGCGCTCTCTTTCGCCCATCGATGCCGGGGGCGCAAGGTGAGCGCCGCAGCGCACCTCGTGAGGCACCGGCGGTTCACCGCGACCACCGCAATTCCGCACACCCCTTCAATACGCCATAACAACCCTTGCACCGGGCGAATACCGACATCACCGTTACCGACAGGGGATCAACACCACTCGCCCGCGGGCGCAACGGGAATCCCGGCCGCGATGCGGGCCTCCTCTCACCCTGCACCAGGAGGAACGTCGTGAGTATCAAGCACACCCCCCGGAGACGCAGCCCGGTTGGACGGCTTCGGACGCTGGCCTTCATATCGGGACTGGCCGCCGCGATCGCGCTGACCGCTCCCGTAACCGCCACCGCCACCGCGGACCAGGGTCGGCCCTTCAGCGCCTCAGACCTCAAAGCGGCGAGCGACGCGGTCCTCGCCGCGGACGTCGGCGGCACAGCGTGGACCGTCGACACGAAGAGCGAATCCGTCGTCGTCCAGGCCGACAGCACCGTCTCCAGCACCGAGCTCGCCAAGATCAAGAAACTGGCGGGTCGGAACGCCGCCGCGCTGCACTTCGAACGCACGCGGGGCAAGCTCACCAGACTGCTCTCCGGCGGAGATCCGATCTATGCTTCCTCGGGCTGGCGCTGCTCGGCCGGCTTCAACGTGCACGTCGGAGCGGCGTACTACATCCTGACCGCCGGGCACTGCACCGAGGGCTATCCGACCTGGCGCACCGGACTTGCACTGTCCATCGGCCCGACGGCCTACTCCAGCTTCCCGGTCAACGACTACGGCTACATCTCCTACACGAACGCGTTGTTGTCACACCCCAGCAACGTGAACCTGTACAACGGCACCTACCGCACCATCACCGGTGCGGCCAATGCCAGCGTCGGCATGCTCGTCGAGCGCAGCGGCAGCACCACGGGCCGACACAGCGGCACCGTCACCGGACTCAACTACACCGTCAACTACGGCAACGGTGACATCGTCTACCAGATGATCCGGACCAACGTGTGCGCCGAGCCCGGCGACAGCGGCGGTCCACTCTTTTCGGGTAACACGGCCATCGGCCTCACCTCCGGCGGCACCGGCGACTGCGCCTTCGGCGGCGTCACGTACTTCCAGCCGGTCATCGAGGCCCTCAACAACCACGGAGCAAGCCTTCCGTGAAAGGGCTCACCCGCGCCGCGGGCGGCTCCGCGCCCGGCAGTGCAGGGTGCGGAGCTCCCCTCAGCGGCACCTGCCCGGGACACCGTGGGTCGCTCCGACATGGTGGCCCGCTTCCAATAGACGGCCAGCGGTGATTCGATGTCGCACACCGCACGCCCCGAATCTGCACCCAGCCACGTTGTCACCAACGCCTCATCCACCCCAGACACCCACCCGCCCGCTGCGGCAACTGCGCCAACGGTGCCAGACCACTCACCACCAGACCGAGGTCCAAATCCAGCGACCTGCTCGCCACCACAACCGAACGCACTGGCCGCACCACACGCTCGGCCCCTGGCTTACCGAACACCCTCTCGCACTCCCCCGTGAGGAGCGGAGGTGAGCCGCAGGTCCTGCACGAGTCGATCAGTCCGCCGTACGGTGCGTTGATGGCCGGTGGTGATCCTGCTGGCTTATTCGGTCACGCGGCGAGGGAGAGGTCGAGGCGGGCAAGGTGGCTGACGCGGGTGCGGTCGAACGGGTGGCCTCAACAACCACGTGGAAGCCCTCCGCGAAGGCCCATGCGTCATCTCTAGCCCCGTGAAATCACTCCTGTGAGTGGCCGCCTCAGAGCAATTCAGGAGATACAGTCTTCGCGGCGATCAGGGCCTTATACAGATGGCGCGCCGGTCGCCGTTCTCCTCGTCGTCATATGGGCGCCACCGCTGCCCGACACCACGTCAAGGGGGCCTAGTTGCAGGCGCCACAAAGTGCTCCGAACGGCACCGCCCCCGGCTGGCACGATACGGCCGACGCACACATGGAAGGCGAGACCGCCAGGCTGGCCTTCCTCCACAGGGCGATCAGCGACATCGGCACGACGTTGAACGTCGGCCACGCGGCCCGCGTACTGGCCGCCTCGGCCGTCCCGGGGTTCGCCGACTTCGCTTCGGTCCATCTCCACGACCACGTCACCGCATCAGAGGACGACTCCACGGCACGGAGTCCGCACGCCTCCCCGGTGATGCACCGCGTGGCCGCAGTCCACCATGACGACCTTGGACACAAGGCGGAACTCCAGGCCGGTCAGACCTTCGTCTACCCATCCGACACGGCCATGGCCAGGTTTCTCGCAGTCATCGAGCCTGTCCTCATCCCCCGGGTCGACCAGGACATCCTGCTCAAGCTGCCAGCCGAACTCGACAGCCCATCCGCCCGGTCGGTGCTTACGGACTCCTCCGTCATGCTGGTACCGCTGGCGGCACGGGACTCGGTGCTCGGCTTCCTGATCTTCGGACGCAAACCCGAGCGCCCGGCATTCATCCCGGCGGACCTGGCCGCCTGCCAGCAGATGGCCCAGCGGGCGGCCCTGTCCCTGCACAACGCCCGCCTCTACCGCCACCAGGCCAGGACCTCAGCCGTCTTCCGGCGCAGCCTCCAGCCCATGCCGCCGCCCCGCCTCCCGGGCGTGGAAATCGCCTACCGCTACCACCCGTACAGCCGCGCGACCCAGGTGGGCGGCGACTGGCTGGACGCCATCCCGCTGCCCGGCCACCGGGTCGGCCTGGTCATCGGCGATGTGGAAGGCCATGGACTGCATGCGGCCGTGGCCATGGGCCAGCTGCGCACCGCCGTCAGAACCCTCGCCACCTTGGACCTTCCCCCCGCACAGTTGCTGCTCCGCCTTGATCAATTCGCCCAAGGACTCAACCACACCACCCTGGCCACCTGCCTGTATGGCATTTATGACCCCCTCCCCCGCCGGGCCTCCTTCGCCAGCGCCGGGCACCTTCCACCCATTCTGGTGAGCCTTGACGGCAAGGACGAACTGCTCGAGGTGCCCGTCAGCGCACCGATCGGTGTAGGAAGTACCGCCTTCGACACTTTGGAGCTGCCCATCGACTCCGGCAGCCTCCTCGTCATGTGCACCGACGGCCTGGTGGAGACCCGAGAGCAGGACATCGAGGAGGGGCTCTTCGCCGTGCGCCGCAGCCTCACCACACCCCACCTTTCGCTGGAGGAAGCATGCGACGCCCTCCTACGGCGACAGCACCACGACGACGCCACCGTTCTCATGGCCCGCCTCCACGGCATTCCCCACGACAGAATCGCCACCTGGCACTTCCCGCCGCAGCCTGAGCAGGTACGCATCGCCCGGAGGCTCGTTCGCGACACGCTCACGGCATGGGGCCTGCGCGACATCTGTGACACCACCCAACTCCTGGCTGGTGAACTCCTCACCGACGCGGCCCACCACACCTCGAATCCGATCGGGCTACGTCTGGTGCATACCGACACACTTCTGTGCGAAGTCACCGACGACAACCAGGTGGCGCCCTCACTCCTACAGCCGGCGGGCACGGACGCATCCGAGCGATGCGTCACCCTTATCCGCAAGCTCGCGGCGCGATGGGGCTGCACCCCCACACCCGCGGGAAGGACCGTCTGGTTCGAACACCGTCTGCCCACGCACGGTGCCCGAGGGATTGCCAGTCGGAGCCCGCTCTCGCCGGACAATGTCTGACGGCCATTCGCGTGCGCACGCCCATCCGCCCCTCGCTGCGGACAGCGGCGCATACAGCGTCACCCCGATGTCCGGGCCATGGTACGGATTGAGGCTGATCAGGACGGGCCGCACGGTGATCACCGCTTCCTCCGCGCCCCTGGGGACAGTTGCCGACCAGGGGCGCGTCCGTCCTCAGGGCAGAGGAGGTGTCGTTCGTGTCCGGCCACGGCCGGCGGATCAGGGAATGACGGTGAAGGTGGAGGAGGGGCCGGAGGTGCCACCGCATGTGGTGACCGTGAAGGTTCCAGCACCCGTGGCCGCCGTGGCGGGCACCGTGGCGACGAGGGAGGTGGCGTCGATGGAGGTGAAAGGCAGGCCCGGGAAGACGGTGGTCGCCGAGTCGGTGAACGTCACGTCGGTGATGCCGACGAGGCAGGAGCCGCCGGTGATGGTGGTCTGAGTCCCCACCGGGCCCGTGTTGGGGGTCAGCGTGGTGCCGGTCAGTACCGGTGGGTTGTAGTAGTCGATCTGGGTGGTGCCCGTGGTGCCGGTGCCGCCGGGTGTGGTGACGGTGATCTGCTGGGTGTCCGTGCATCCGGCCGGGGTGTGGGCCGGAGCGGTGATGGTGACCTGGGTGTTGTTGCCGCCGGCGGTGAATGCGACCGGGGTGAGCGCGCCCACGTTGACGGTGCCCCCGGCCGCGAAGCCGGTGCCGAGGACCGTGAGCGAGCCACCGCCGGCAGGCAGGCACGCCGGGCTCGACGAGGTGGTGGTCGGCGCGACAATCATGAAAAACGGCAGCGCGTTGCTCTTGGCCCCGTTCGACAGGTTGGTGCTGACCTGGACCTGGCCCAAGCACGGGACGGTAGAGGGAATCACGAAGGTGACCAGGGAGTTGGAGACCGACGTCGGAGAGACGACGGCGCCGGCGAAGTTCACCGAGACGGTCGCGCCCAACGCAGAGCCGTTGATGTTGACGGTGTCGCCGGCCTTGCCCTGGTTGGTGCTGGTCGCCGTATCCACCAGCGACGTGATGGTTGCCATGAGAGCGTTCTCCTTCTGAGGGTGTCGCTCTCGCCGTTGCGGGCCCTGGGCCACCGCGGGCCTCAGAGAAGGCTGCATACCTGGCGTGGCGACATGAGACGAGACCCGGTGCCTCGCGGCCCGACCGTGGGAGGGCGAGTCGTGCACGGAACGGGATGGATGGGCACCGGAGTCACTCCGGTGCGGAAAATCCCGCTCGATGTGAGTGAACTGACAGCGCGATAAGTGCGGTAGGCGCAGTAAAGGGTCGCTTGGAGCTCTTGGGGCTCATGTGACTATATGTCAAGTTTCCCGAATGATATCTGGCACGCCGGAGTGCGCCGCTCCTTCACGGAGCCATGCCACCCTTCCCTCTCGCCCACGTCAGTCCGCGGCGTGCTCGGCCGCAGCCGTCCCGGACGGGCAGATGACGCGCTCTATGGGCGTGCGGCGGGCGAGACGTGGGTCGTAGACCCCCACGACGGCAACAGGTGTGGCTCAAGTGAGAGTGGGTGTTCACGGCCTCGCACTCGCCAGCGAGCTGTCGGTGCAACCCGACAATTTGGGTCCATGACCGGAGGACCACGGAAGCTGATGACGGCGCAGGAGACCCGCGCGCTGGTCAACGCCGCGCTCGCAGATCCCACTGTCGACCTTGCCATCCCCCTCGGGATCTCGCTCGCGTTCCGGGGGCCCCGCCGCTTGAGCATGATCTCGATGCCGTTCGGTGCCAGCCGCTTCCCCCCCCGCAGCATCAGCCACGTGAAGAACTGCTGAAGTCCCTTGTCCTTGTTCAGCGCGGTCGACGCCGACCGCGTCTCGATCATCCAGCCCTGGAACGCCTCGATGTGCGCGCGGGTGACCTCAGTCGGATCCTCGGCCGCGTCCTCCGCCTCGAGGTCGGGCGTCGCGTGCTGGTTCAGGTAGCGGACGAGCTGGGCGGCGGCGAGGAGGTAGTTCTAGCGGGTGGTCTCCGGGTAGTTGCCCGCCCGCAGGGAGCGGTCCCAGTCGCGCAGGAAGCGCCCCCCAGGTCTTGGTGAGCCCTGCGGTGATCTTGTCCAGGTCCAGAAGCGGCATGGAGAGAAACCCGCCGAGTCAAGGTGCCGGTGAGCGGCGTGCTCGACCTCGACGCGGGAAACGGGAGAGCGAAAATGGTGGCCGGTTCACCAGCCGCTGACGCGGTTCCAGACGGCCTGGACGGCGGGTGCGTGCGTCTCTGTCCGGCTGCTGTCGATGACGTGGTAGCCACGGTGCTGTGCGGCGGTGGCGCAGGCGTGGTTCGGCAGGATGCGCAGCCGGGTGCCGATGGGCAGGTCGGGCAGGGTGGCGCCGTCGCGGGCGGTGATGGTGCCGTGTTCCTGGCTCGCGGCGCTCATGACCAGGCCCGGGATCGGGCGCCCCGCCAGGTCGGTGACCAGGCCGTACCCCTGGTCCTGGGGCTGGGCCGCCGTGCCACGGTCGCGGGACATCGCCATCCAGCCGCCGTCGGTGACGATCCAGCCGTACTCGGGGCGGTGGCCGATGACGGTGACGACGACCGACAGCGCGAGGTCGTCGATCCGGCATACCCCGAGACCGGCCATCACCAGGTCGAAGAACACGTAGTTGCCGGCGCGCAGTTCGGTGACACCGGTGAGATCCTCGGCGGCGTGTGCGGTGGGCGTCGAGCCGACGCTGACGGTCGCGACGGGCAGCCCGGCGGCGCGAAGCTTCCCGGCGGCGGTGACGGCGGTGTCGCGTTCGTTCTCCGCCGCCAGCCGCCGCTCCTCCGCCGAGTAGGCGAAGTAGGACTCGCCCGCGTGGGTCAGCACACCGTCCAGGCATCCGGCGTCGTGCAGGGTGTGGCCGATGTCGAGGAGTGCGGGGTCGTCGGTCTTGAGGCCGCCGCGGTGGCCGTCGCAGTCGATCTCGATCTGCGCGGGGATGCCGACTCCGGCACGGCGGGAGGCTTCCGCGACGAAGGTGGCCTGCTCGGCGCTGTCCAGCAGGACGCGGAGGGTGACGCCGCGGCGCAACAGGGCGAGCACACGGGGCAGTTTGTGCGGGTCGATGCCGACGGCGTAGGTGATGTCGGTGTAGCCGCCGTCCGCGAACGCCTCGGCTTCCGCGCGCGTCGAGACGGTGACGGGGTTCGGGGCCGCGCCGTGCATGAGGGCGGCGACATCGAGGCTCTTGGCCGTCTTGACGTGTGGCCGCAGAGTGACGCCGAGCTGGTCGGCCTTGGCGGCGAGCCGGTCGATGTTCCGCAGCGCCTTGTGTACGTCGACCACCGCGAACGGGGTGTCGGGGTCGGCCAGCGTCCCGGCAGTGGTGGAGGGCGTGGTGGTCATGGAGTGACGTCCGTCTTCTCGAGTAGGGCCGGGCCGCGTCCCGCGCTCATGTTAGTCGACCGAAATTCTACTTCTGGACAGTATCGCTAGACCCAGGTGGTCCACCAGATCGATGTGGTCACCCGTTGATGTGGTGATGATGTGCCCCTCCGCATGAGAACGTCGGTCGTTGACAGGCCAGCTCAGGAGCCTCATCCTGATTTCGTCACCGCCTTAGCCGGTGATGGCCGCCAGTCCCATCCCGGCTCCCCCATCGACGAGGACCCCACCTTGCGAGACCAGAACGAATACCTGTACTTCTTGCGCCGCGCCTTCGACGGCATGCTCGGCGCGCTGGAAGACCTGGGCGATGACGTGGGAAACGTCCGCCCGCCGCTTCCTGGCGCCAACTCCGCCTACGCGATCGCGTACCACTGCGTCGGGGTCGCCGACTACTGGATCGGGCATATCGTCGCCGGGCGGGAGGTCGACCGTGACCGCGCCGCGGAGTTCACCGCCACGGGAAGCGCACATGAGCTGCGACGGAAGGTCGACGCGCTTTTCCAGCGGCTGGCGACCGACCTCGAATCGGTGACGCAGACGACGCTCCCCCACAACACACCGCCCGCCGAGTTCGAGGGGCCGGACCGCCCGCTGAGCGTGCAGGGTGTCCAACTGCACGTACTCGAAGAGCTCGCCCAGCACCACGGCCACATACAGATCACCCGTGATCTGCTCATGCGGGGAGCGCGTTCATGAGCGTCGCCCCTCCCGAGCCGGTGCCCGGCTTCGATGACCTCAGCCTCGACTGGCTGCGCGCCCGCCGCAGCGTCAAATGGCACCGTCCGGGTCCGCGGGTGCTCCCCGCATGGGTGGCGGACATGGACTTCCCCACCCCTCCGGTGGTGGCCGCCGCACTGCGGGAGGCCGTCGACCGCCGCGATCTCGGCTATCCGGACTGGCCGGACGGCAGTCCGCTCCGTCGCGCGTTCGCACGGCGGATGGTGGACCGCTACGCCTGGGCGGCGCCCGCGGACCGCGTACGTGAGCAGACCGATCTGATCCAGTGTCTGCAACTCGTCCTGCACCTCGCCACGAGCGCGGGTGACGCGGTGGCCGTACAGACGCCCAACTACCCTCCGTTCCTGGCCACGTTGGCGACGATGAACCGACGAGCCGTGCCCATCCCCATGCGAGACTCCGCCGAGGGGTGGTACATGGATCCGGCCGCTCTCGACACCGCGGTGGCGGAGTCGGGCTGTAAGGCGCTGGTGCTGGTCAACCCGCACAACCCGACGGGCCGCGCCCTGACCCGTGCGGAGCTGGAGGAGCTCGCCGCCGTCGCCCGTCGGCACGATCTGCTGGTCATCAGCGACGAGATCCACGCCGAACTGGTCCATGAGCCCCACCGCCACATACCGTTCGCGAGCCTCTCCCCGGACGCCGCCGGCCGCACCGTCACACTCACCTCCGCCACCAAGGCGTTCAACCTCGCGGCCATCCGCTGCGCGGTCACCCACTACGGCCCGGACCGGCTGCTCGCGCTGCGCGACGCGCAACCGCCCGACCTCTACGGCGCCGTATCGCCGCTCGGCGTCGTCGCCACCGAGGCCGCGTGGCGAGAGGGCGACGCCTGGCAGCGCGACCTGCTCACCGTGCTGGACCGCAACCGCCGACGGGTCCATCAGGTGGTGCGCACCGAACTCCCCCAGCTGCGTCATCACCTGCCGGAGGCCACCTATCTGGCCTGGTTCGACGCACGGCCGCTGGGGCTCGGCGAACCACCCGTTGCGAGAGTACTGAGGGAAGGCGGTGTCCTGCTCGACGGGGGCAGTCCCTTCGGCCCGGACACCGACGGCTTTCTGCGGCTGAACTTCGCCACGTCCCATACCGTCCTCGAGGACATCCTGGCGGGACTCGTCCGAGCACTGCGGCCGGGGCCGAATCCGGGTGGGTGAAATTCCCTGGCGTGGCGGCCGGAAGGGCCGGAGACTCATCCCATGGCTGACATGGGGGCGTTCCGGGAAGCGGTCACCGCGTGGGCGGCCGGTGGCCCCGGCGGCCCCGCGCGCGAGCTGGCCGCGCGGCTGCCGGTCCGGGCGGTCGTCCTGCTCGAAGGGCCGAGCGACGCCGCAGCGGTCAGCTCGCTGGCCGCGCGCCGCGGCCGGGATCTGGCGGCCGAGGGAGTCTGCGTCCTGCCGATGGGCGGTGCCATGAGCGTGGGACGCTTCGCCCACCTCCTCGGGCCACCCGGTCTCGGTCTCCGCCTCACCGGACTGTGCGACGAGGCGGAGCGTCGCTTCTACACCCGCGGCCTGGAGCGGGCCGGCGCGGCGCGGCAGGAGTTCTTCGTCTGCGCGGCGGATCTGGAGGACGAGCTCATCCGCGCGCTGGGCGTGACACGGGTGGCGGAGCTCGTCCGGTCGGAGGGCGACCTGCGCGCCCTCCAGACCTTCCTGCGCCAGCCCGCACAGCAGGGCCGCACCTCACAACAGCAGTTGCGGCGCTTCCTCGGCACGAAGAAGGGGCGCAAGATCCACTACGGGCGCGTCCTCGTCGAGGCGCTCGACCACGACCGCGTACCCACGCCACTCGACGCCCTGCTCACCAGCCTCTGACCCCCCAAGCGGCCCCCGAATAGCCCCCGAAGGCCCAAGCCGAAGCCTCTGCCCCCAAAGGCCCTGGCCGACCGGGCGTCACGGTGTGACGTCCACGAGGACCTTGCCGACCGCGCCGCTCTCCACCGCTCGGTGCGCGTCGGCGGTCCGGTCGAGCGGGAAGCGGACCAGTGGCAGGCCGTGCTCCTCGCCGACCGGCAGCGCGCCGTCGCGGACCGCGGTGGCGACGTCCTCAACCGCCGCGGCGAGCGGCTCCGAACCGACCGTGTAGAGCACCACGAACTGGAAGCGTGCGTTCAGCACCATGTTCCGCATCACGTCGAGTTCGACCGGCTTGCCACCGTCGTTGCCGTACGTCGAGATCGTGCCGCGCGTCCGCAGCACGGCCATGTCGAGTGCGAGGTTGGCGCCCAGCGCCACCTCGGCGACGATGTCGACGCCGTCCGGGGCGACCTCGCGGATCTCGACGGCCGGGTCGCCCTCGCGATAGTTGATCACGTGGTGTGCCCCGGCGGCGGTGGCCAGCCGGGCCTTCTCCGGACCGCTGATCGTGGTGATCACGGTGGCGCCGGCCCAGCGGGCGAGCTGGATCACCGCGTGTCCGACCGCCCCGGCCCCGCCCGCGGCGAGCACCACCTTGCCGTCGAGTGCCCCGGGCCCCAGACGGCGCGGCCCGTCCTCGGCCACGGTGAGCGCGCGGTGCGCGGTGAGCGCGGGGACGCCGAGTGAGGCGCCGACGTCGAAACCGGCCTCGCCGGGCAGTTCTACGGCCCGTTCGGCGGGCACGACGGTGAACTCGGCGGCGGTACCGGTGGGCCGCCCGGCGGCGGCCAGGAACAGCCAGACCCGCTGACCGACCCGGCTCGGGTCGACCCCCTCGCCGACGGCGTCGATCGTGCCGGCGCCATCGAGGTGCGGGGTGACCTCGGGGAAGCGCTTGGGGCCGGAGGCGCCGGAGCGGGCCTTCCAGTCGGTCGGGTTGATCCCGGACACGGCGATCCGGACGCGAACCTCGCCGGGTCCTGGCGCGGGCAGGTCACGGTCGACGAGTTGAAGAACGTCGGGGTCGCCGTTGTCGCGGTAGATGATGGCCTTCATGATCCGTCCTCGGAGCCTGGTGAAGCGGGGTTTCCCGGCGTGGTCTGACGTTCCGCCAGGGTGTCGGGCATGTGGTCGCGACCCTGGTCGCGCTGGTTCCGGTCAGCCGATGGGAACCTCGTTGGAGCGGGACTCGATGGCATCGAGGGTGGCGAGGGTCGCGGCGTCGAAGGTGATCTCGCCGACCGCCGTGTTGGCCTCGAGGTGGGCGGCGTCGGCGGTGCCCGGGATGAGCAGCACGTTCGGGGCGTGGTGCAGCAGCCAGGCGAGGCCGACCTGGGAGGGCGTGACGCCCAGGGACTCGGCCACGGCGTGGACAGCCGGTTCCTCGGTGACCTTGGGCAGGCCCGGGAAGGCCCCGCCGAGCGGGAAGAACGGCACCCAGGCGATGCCCTCGGCCGCGCACAGTTCGAGCATGTCCTCGTCGTCGCGGGAGGCGAGACTGTACGCGTTCTGTACGCATGCGATGCCCGCGGGCAGGGCACGGCGCAGGCCGTCGAGGGTGACGCTACTCAGGCCGATCGCGCCGATCTTGCCCTCGTCGCGCAGGGCGGTCATCACCGCGAGCTGGTCGTCGAGGTCGACGACCTGGTCGGCCTCGGGACGCAGCCCGGGGCCGGTGTCCAGGCGGCGGAGGTTTACCACGTCGAGCCGGTCGACGCCGAGGCCACGCAGGTTGTCCTCGACGCTGGCGCGCAGCTGCTCGGGCCGCTGCGCCTGACGCAGCGGCAGGCGCCCGCCCGGGTTGGGGTCGGCGCCGACCTTCGTGACGACCAGGACACCGTCCTCGGGGCGCAGCGTCTCGCGGATCACTTCGTTGGCGAAACCGAAGCCGTAGAACTCGGCGGTGTCCACGTGGTCGACGCCCAGCTCGACCGCGCGGCGCAGCAGCGCGATGGCCTCGCCACGGCGGTCGTGCAGGCGGGCGAGCTGCGCCGCGCCGTAGCCGATCCGGAAGACCGTGCGGCCTGCGAACGATGCGGTCGGGGTGGTCATGACGCTGTCTCCTCGGTCGGTGATCGCAAGGCGGTGTACAGCAGTTCGGCCTGGTAGAGCGCCGACACCCGGTGGGCGATCGGGGTGGCGCGCTCCCGGGCCGCGGCCGGTTCCTGGTGCTCGACCTTGACCAGCCAGGCCGTGACGCAGTCGCGCAGCATCGCGCGCATCTGGTCGGTCATGTCGACGACGATGCCGCGGATGGCCGGGTCGGTGGTCGCCTCCCCCCAGGTCTGCACACCGACCCGGGCCTCGGCGGGGTCGATCGCGGCGATCAGGCGGGTGAGCAGTTCGTCGGGGTCGGGCGGAGCGTCGCTCGCGGCGTACTCGCCGAGGACCTCGGCGCGCCTGGCGAGCACCTCGCGGGCGGCGGCCTGGACCAGGTCGGCCTTGTTGCGGTAGTGCGCGTAGATCGAGCCGGCCGAGAGGCCGGACTCGGCCGTGATGTCGGCGATCGAGGTCCGCTCCAGGCCGTTGCGGCCGAAGCAGCGCACGGCGGCCTCGGCGATCTGGGCACGCCGGAGCTCCTTGCGCGCGTCGGTGAGCCGCGGCACCACACACCCCTCCCCACAAAGAGAATAGTAGTTCTGTTTGTGAGCCACACGCTATCAGAATCGCTGTTCTCTTTGTGGCTCGGAAACGATCTGCCGTCACACGGTGGGCTTGCTGCCCCCGTCGATGGCGTACTCGCCGCCGACGATGGACGCCGCGCGGGGACCGCCACGGCGAAGGAGCGCCCCCAGTCGCTCTCGGTGATTCCGGGGGTGACGCTGTTGAGCCGCCTTCGCGGAGCCGTACGGGACCCGGTTCGGGTTCGGCTACCTCACCTGGTGGCGCATAGCCACGGCGGGGCACCTGCTCCAGGGGAGCGACACCTCGCTGCGCACGATCGCCGCGCGCGTCGGCTACACCTCGGAGTTCGCTCTCAACCGGGCCTTCAAGCGGGAGTACGGCACGACGCCGGGGAACTACCGGCGACAGTGCGGAAGCGGGGCGCGTGGCGATCTCGCCACGGCGCCGAGCGCCACGTAACGCCCGCCCGGGGCCGGATCAGGACGCCCCGGCGGGGATCCGCGCATGGTCCACTGCGATGCGTCGCGCGGCCCGGACGAGGGCGGTGATCTCCGGCCGGGCCGTGTGCCGGGTCGAGTGCCGGGTCGAGTGCCGGGCCGAGTGCCGGGCCGTATGCTCCAGCCAGCCCAGGGCCAACGTCGTGGCGGGCAGATCCGTCACGGGGACGGCGCACACCTCCGGTGTCAGGCGCTCGCCGGCCGCGGATCCCACGACGGCGATGAGACGCCCCAGAGCCACCCGGTCGAGCATTTCGTCCAGCCCCATCGGCGGGCACCGCTCCGCGAAGGCCGGGTCCCGGCGGAGCTCGGTGGCGGTCACCGTCGCCCGGCCCGCGAGTGTGTGTTCGCGCGGCAGCAGCGCGACGGGATTCTCCTCCGCGAGTTCGATGGTCCTCAGCCCCGCGAGGTCGTCGCTGCCGACGCACACCAGGGCGACATCGGCCGTACCGTCGCGCAGGGCCTTGGTCCGGTCATGGGTGAACAGCAGCTCGGGCTCAACGCCGTCGTACGACCGCAGCAGCTGTGCGATGAGGCCGGACCCGGCGCCCGGCCGGACCGCGAGCACGAGCCGCGGCGGAAGGCTCGCCTCCTGCGCACGGCGCACCGCACTGTCGAGCCCGTCCAGCAGGCTCAGGCACTCCTCCAGGAAGACGGAACCCGCCGCGGTGAGCTCGACCCGGCGACTGGTGCGCCGCAGCAGGTCGACCCCCATCCGGCGCTCCAGCCGCGCAATGGCCCGGGACAACGGCGGCTGGGCCATGCCCAGCCGCTCCGCGGCCCGGCTGAAATGCAGCTCCTCGGCCACGGCCGCGAAGTAGACGAGCTCCCGGGTCTCCAGTCGATCCATACCTTCAGGGTATCGCCGTATGTCACAACCGTCATGGCTCCTCCGGGTCCATGCCTGATCCACTGGTGATCACGGCCGGTGAGACGTGGCGACCGTGGCGACCGCCCAGCAACGGCCGCCCAGCGATCCGCCGCGGATCGAGGCATGACCCCTTGAGGAGCAGTTCCATATGAGTGACGAGATGAGTGACGAGCGCAAGATCCAGGAAGTCCTGGCCCGCTACGTCCGCGCGACGGACCGGCGCGACGGCAAGGCGCAGGGTGCCCTGTTCACCGACGACGCGATCGTGCAGATCCACACCAGGACGGGCCCGGACTCCTACGAGCCGTTCGGGGAGCCACTGATCGGCGGTGCCGGTGTGGAGTACGCGGTGGAGCACTTCATGGCTCCCCACCCCGAGGGCGGCTCCAGTCACCACACCACCACCGACCACATCATCGACATCCACGGCGACGACGCCCACCTGAGCGCCCAGTTCGTCGTCTTCTCGGTGCGGGCCTCCGCCCGTCCCGCGGACGGCTGGCCGGAGGACGTCTTCGGCGCCCAGGGCACGGTCCGGCCGATCGAGTCCGGCTACTACGAGACCGACCTGCGCCGCGTCGACGGCGAGTGGAGGATCGCACACCACAGCGTCCTGATGGACCTGCCGATCGCGGTTCCGGGGGCGTGATGAGGGCGATGGTCTACCGCCGTTACGGCGGTCCGGACGTGCTGGAACCCGCCGAGCTGCCGGAGCCGAAGACACACGTCGACTCGGTCCTGGTACGGGTGAAGGCGGCCGCGCTCAACCCCGCGGACCTGGCCATGCAGGCGGGTGCGCTGGACGGCGCCGTCGATACGTACTTCCCGGTCATCCCCGGCTGGGACATCGCCGGTGTGGTGGCACGCCCAGGGCTCGCCACACCGGAGTTCTCGGCCGGTGACGAGGTCGTCGGGTACGTCAGGAGCGATGTGCAGCGTGCTCACGGCGGCCTGGCCGAACTCGTCGCCGCGGACGTCCGCACCCTGGTCCGCAAGCCCCGCACCATGAGCTTCGCCCAGGCGTCCGCCCTGCCCCTGGCGGGGCTGACCGCCTATCAGGCCGTGGTGCACACCTTGGGTGTCGAGCGGGGCCGGACCCTGCTGGTGCACGGGGCGGCCGGTGGCGTCGGCTCGCTCGCCGTCCAGATCGCCCGCTCGCGCGGCGCGCGTGTCATCGGCACCGTCTCGCCACGGGACCATGACTACCTGCGCACGCTCGGGGCCGAGCCGGTCACCTACGGCCACGGCTCCGCCGCGCGCGTACGCGACCTCGTCCCCGAGGGCGTGGACACGGTCCTGGACACCGTCGGCGGCGGGGTGCTGACGGCGACGGCACAAGCCGCCGCACCCGGCGCACGCGTGGCGTCCCTCGTCGACATCGGTGTGCCGGGTGTCGCCCCGGTCTTCTGCCGCATGGACCACGCGGACCTCACGGCGCTGCTGGAACTCGCCGAGGCCGACAAGCTCCACGTCCGGATCGGCGCCACCTACCCGCTGGCACGCGCGGCCGACGCGCAGCGCGCCCTGGCCGCCGGTGAGCCCCCCGGCAAGGTTGTCATCGAGATCGGCTGACACACCTCTCCTGACCTCCGCTGACGGAGAATCAGCCGCTCGGGCTCGGGGCAACAGGCTCAGTTTTCCATGACGGCCTGCTGCTTCTTCCGCTTCCGGTAGCTGGCGGCCTTGTGCTTGTTTCCGCACTCCGCCATCCCGCACCATCGCCGGGCCCCGGAGCGCGACACGTCCACGAAGAGACGGGTGCAGTCGGGGTTCGCGCACTCCTTGGTCTTGGCGAACTGGGCCGAGCTCAGCAGGTCCACGGCGTCGCGGGCCACCGCACCGAGGACCTCGTCCACGCCGCCCGTCCGCGTCAGCCGCCCCGACGCGTCGAGCTGATGCCTGGGCGGCGCCAGCCGGGCCGCGTCGTTCACCTCGGCGAGGGCGTCCCTGAACTCGGCGTCCGATGGGGCTCCATCCGAAGGGTGCCCATCCGACGGGTCCCCAGGAGGCCAGGAACGCACCAGGGTGTAGACCGCCTCGCGCAGACGGCGGATCCGCTCCAGCCCCCGAGCGTCCATGGGGCCGGGATCGTCCAGCAGCTCCGCCTGGCTGATCCAGCGGCTCACGTCGCTCGGGGAGGTCAGCAGCTCCGTACGGAGACCGCGCCGCCACAGCTTCGTGCCCGCCAGGTCGAGGCAGAGGCGACCGCTCACAAAGACGAACTCATCCACGTGACCATATTGCAGGGTAACGTCCTGGTTGTCGACGCCGCCTCCTGCGGAGGACCCTCTTACCCTCACCAGGGCTAATGGGAATCACCGTGATCGAATCCGGCCTGTCCGCCCCTACTGTCGTCACCTGCCTGGCAGGTATCAGAAGGATCAAGTGCCGATGCGGCCCTTGCTGCGCATGGCGGCTCGGACACGTTCCTCGGCAAGGCCGCGCCCGGCGATATGCGGGGTGGTGGCGCGGCGCTGGGCCTCTTCGAGAACGGTGACGGCATGGGTGCGCAGCCGCTTGGAGATCGTCTCGAAGATGGTGGCGGTCTCGGGCCGGAATCCGGAGTAGCGGGCGTCCATGGCGAAGGCGGCGGCGACGACACCACCGGCGTTGGCCACGAAGTCGGGCAGGAGGGAGATGCCGCGTTCCGCGAGGACGGACTGTGCCCCCGGCGAGGTGGGCAGATTGGCGCCCTCCACCACCAGCTTGGCCTTGATCCGGTGGGCGGTTGTCTCGTCGATGACGTCCTGTAGGGCCGCCGGGACGAGGATGTCGCAGTCGACGGTGAGTTCCGGGCCGGGTGGTAGGGCGACGCCCTGGTGGTGGCGGGTGACGAAGCCGTCCCCGTGCTCCTCCCGCGCGGCCCGGAGCGCGGGCACGTCCAGTCCGGCGGGGTCGTGAAGGGCTCCCTGGGCGGTGGAGACGGCGACGACGGTGGCGCCGAGTTCGGCGAACCGCACGGCAGCGGCGTGGCCGACGGCTCCGAACCCCTGGATGGCGACCCGGGCGCCGCCGAGGGGCAGCCGGAGGTGCCGCGCGGCCGCGTCGGCGGCCTCGGCCACTCCGTAGCCGGTGACGCCGAGCTCGTCGTAGGGCACTCCCCCGAGGTGGCCCGGGGTGCCGACGGCGGCGCCGCGGTCGCCGAGCTCGTCCTGGATGATGGCCGCGTCGTTCTCGGTCAGGCCCATGTCGAGGCCCATGACGTATTCGCGGGGCACCTCGTTGGACAGGGCGCGGGCGAAGGCGCGCAGGATCGCTTCCTTGTCGGGGGAGGCCGGGTCGGCCACGATTCCCGCTTTCGCGCCACCGTAGAAGAGGTCGACACCGGCCCACTTCCATGTCATGACGCGGGCCAGCCGGGCGACTTCGCCCACGGAGACGGTCGGGCTCATCCGGGTGCCGCCCTTGCCGATGCCCCGGGCGGTGTTGTCGATGACCAGGACGCCCTTCATACCGGTGCGTCGGTGGGAGACGACGACGATCTTCTCGGGTCCCCAGTCGTCGATGAGCGACAGTGCGTCAGTCACGGTGCGGGTTCCTTGTCTGCTTCAGGAGAAGGACTGATGGTGCGAGGCACGAGCGAGGAGTTCGGCGAGGTGGGCGCCCGCGCGGTCGGTGCGCTGGGCGATCCGGGTGCGGCAGCTGAAGCCGTCCGCGAGGACGACGGTGTCCGGTGCGGCGGCTCGGACGGCGGGCAGCAGGACCTGTTCACCGGCCGCCACGGATATGTCGTAGTGGCCACGTTCGAAGCCGAAGTTCCCGGCCAGGCCACCGTGGCCGTGCCCGCGTCGGGGTCCAGGGAGAGGAGCCCGTTGAAGTGGCGAGAGAGGTCCATGACCACGCCGGAGCCGATGGCCTGCCCCGAGGTGCTGGTGCCCGCGCCGCGCGAGGTGATCGGCACGCCCAGGCGGCGGCAGACGGCGACCGTGTTCTGTCGCGGCGTCGCGCCGTTCCATGCCCCGCCCTGTCGCGGCGTCGGGACGTTGCGGGCCCTGCGCGGTCGCCGTCACTGCGGTGGCTCCTTTGTCCATCGGCCGTGTTCGCCCTTGTCACAGCCACGATCCGGGGCCCAGGCCCACCTCACAAGACCCAGCAGCACGACAGTATTGACCTTCGAGCAACAGCGATGCTTACGCTGTGGCCCGTTCCGGACCCCGGCCGGAGGTACGCGTTGCTCAAGCCGCGGCATCTGCTCACCCTGAGGGCCGTCGTGCTCACCGGCTCGTTCGTCATCGCGGCCCGCAAGCTCGGGTACACCGCCTCGGCGATCTCCCAGCAGGTCTCGGCCCTGGAGAAGGAGACGGGGCTGGTGCTGTTCGAGGACCGTCTACACCCCGTTCCTGGCGGACGCGGTGGCGCTGCTGCACCACACCCGCCGGGAATGGCCACCGCTGCGCGCGCGGCTGAGTGTCTTCGGCGGACTCGACGACCCGATGGTCGACCCCGGGACGCTGCACGAGTGGGGCGCCTGTACGACGGCCGACGCCCGGGTCCACCGCTTTCCCGGTGGCCACCACTATCTGCGCACCCAGGTGGCGGAGGTGGTCGGCCGGCTGACGGACGATCTGCTGGCCGCGTACCGGAGTCCGGCATCCGGCTAAGCGCTCCGCGGGAAGTGCCGCGAAATGCCGTCGTGCGTCTGCGGCCGCATCGTGGCTGGTCGCCCACGCGGCGGAGCCGCATATCGACACAGCCGCGGCGGAGCCGCACATCGACACAGCCCCGCGCCCCTTCAGGGCGCTACCCGAACCGTAGCGGACTTCCTCCGACCTGCTGAGGCAGCGTTTTCCGATTTTGCTGCTGATCCCCGGATGGCCGCCGGCCCGCCGAGGTGCGCAGGACGTTCACCAGCGCGGCCACCGTCGGCCGGTGCTCGGCGAAGGAGCGGCACACCACCACGATGTGGCGTTCCATCGTCTCGTGCAGCTCCAGGACATCGAGGCAGGACGGACGCAGCCGGAGCATCAGATCCGTCACCACGCTGACCCCGACTCCGGCCTCGACCAGGGCCAGGGTGGCGGCCGTGTCCGTCACCTCGTGCAGCACCTGCGGTTCGAAACCGGCACGGCGGCAGGCGGTGAGCACGGCGCGGCCGTAGTAGCTGCGGGCTGACGGCAGGATCCATCCCAGGTCCCTGGTGTCGGCGAGCGAGACCTTCTGCCGGCCGGACCTGCCGGACCTGCCGGACCGACCGGACATGGTCCCGGTGGGAACCGCGAGCGAGAAGCGTTCCCGGGACAGCTCCCGCACCCGCAGGGACGGATCCCGTGGGATGGGCACGTCCGGGTAGTCAAGCCCCAGCGCCAGGTCCACGCTTCCGCCGGCCACCGCGTCGTACACCTCGTCCACGTCCATGTCCCGGCTGCGCACGGTCACCCCGGGGTGCGTCTCGCGCACCTGCCGCAGGGCCGGCGGCAGGATCTCGGCGGCGGCCGTGGCGAAGAGCCCGACCCGCAGCGTCCCGGAGACCTCGTTCCGGGTGCGCTCCAGCGCCTCGACGGCCTCGGCCTCCGTGGTGAGGATGCGCTCGGCGTGCCGGGCCAGCGTCACCCCGGCGTCGGTGAGCTCCACCCGGCGTCCCACCCGCCGCAGCAGTTGCCTGCCGGTGGCCTTCTCCAGCGCGGTGATCTGCTGCGATACCCCGCCCGGGGTGTATCCCAGGGCCTCCGCGACCGCGGTGATGGTGCCGCGTCTGGTCAGTTCCACCAGCGAACGAAGCTGTGCGCTCGTCCAGTCCATATAGGGATCCTAAAAGATCAGAAGCATGGACCGTTGATGGACGTCAACGATTGGCGTGCTGCACGATGACGCGGAGATAGCTGAAGGGAGTGGTCTGTTGTCCTCCTCCGCCTTCCGCACCGTTCCCGCCTCCGCCGATGTCGTGATCGTCGGCGGCGGCGTGATGGGTGCCAGCATCGCGTTTCACCTCGCCGAGGCCGGGGTGACGAACATCGTCGTCGTCGAGCGCGGCGAGCTCGGCCGCGGCAGTTCGGGCAAGCCGATCGGCGGCGTACGCGCCCAGTTCTCCGATCCGCTCAATATCGAGCTGGGCAGCCGCAGCCTGCGTGCCTACCAGGAGTTCGGCCACCGGCCCGGCGCCGACATCCGGCTCGACTCCGTCGGCTATCTGTTCCTGCTCGACAGCGCACGGCAGACGAGTGACTTCGAGGCCGCGGTTCGGCTCCAGAACAGCCTGGGCGTACCGAGCCGCATGATCGCTCCCGAAGAGGCCCGGCGGCTGTGTCCCTATCTCAGCACCGATGGCCTCGTGGCCGCCGCGTACTCCCCCGCCGACGGCCACGCCCGCCCCGGTCTCGTCGTCCAGGGGTACGCCCGGGCGGCGGCCGGGGCCGGAGTCACCATCGCCACCCACACCACGGTGTCCGGCCTCGACACGGCCGGGGACCGGGTCGTCGGTGTGCACACCAGCCACGGCCGCATCGCGTGCTCCACCGTGATCTGCGCGGCGGGGGCCTGGTCGGCACGGATCGGGGAGATGGCCGGCGTCAACCTCCCGGTCCAGCCGGTGAAGCGGCAGCTGGCGTTCACCGCGCCCATCACACCGCCCGCCCCGCGCATCCCGTTCACCATCGACTTCTCCTCGACCGCCTACTTCCACAACAGCGACGACGGTCTGCTGCTCGGGATGGCCGACCCGGACCAGGAGGACGGCTTCGACACCACCTGGACCCCGGAGTGGCTGGAGCTGTTCCGCACCGTCGCCCGCCGCCGCGCCCCGGCCCTGGCCGACATGGAGACCGCCGGCGGATGGGCCGGTCTGTACGAGGTCACACCGGACCACAACGCGCTGATCGGCCGCTCCGCGGAGCTGCCCAACTTCATCTACGCGGCCGGGTTTTCCGGCCACGGCTTCCTCCAGGCGCCCGCGGTGGGCGAGGTCATGCGCGATCTGTACCTGGAGCGTGAGCCGTTCACCGACATGTCCCCGCTCAGCGCCGACCGGTTCCACCACGGCGCCGAGACCCGCCCCGAAGCACACGTCGTGTGAACCGTTGAACCCCGATCGAAAGGCCGAACCATGTCAACGCTCAGTCAGTGGCAGCTGAGGGCCGCGTTCGCGGCGCGGCTGTCGGAGA
Organism: Streptomyces sp. NEAU-174; assembly: GCF_052665095.1. Taxonomy (NCBI): domain Bacteria; kingdom Bacillati; phylum Actinomycetota; class Actinomycetes; order Kitasatosporales; family Streptomycetaceae; genus Streptomyces; species Streptomyces sp. NEAU-174. Next base: position 277,067 of record NZ_JBQTCE010000006.1, read on the forward strand.
TGTACGGACAGGAGGTTCCCGCCTACACCACGCTCGTGGACGTCTCGCGCGAGGTCAACGAGGACGTCCTGCGGGCGCGGGGAACCGATGCGACACGGCTCGGGTCCATCAGCCGGGTGACGGCCGAGCGGCACGGGGCCATCCGTGTCGGCACACCACGGGAGTTGGGGCAAGTGGCCCGCATCTTCGGCGCCCTCGGCATGCACCCGGTGGGCTTCTACGACCTGCGGGAGGCCGCGGCCAGCGCCGTCCCCGTCGTCTCCACCGCCTTCCGGCCGGTGGACGGCGAGGAGCTGGCGCGCAACCCCTTCCGGGTCTTCACCTCCATGCTCACCCCGGCCGACCCCCGCTTCTTCGACGCCGAGCTGCGCTCGCGCCTGGAGGCCTTCCTCGCGGACCGCGAACTCTTTCCCCCCGAGCTGCTCGCGCTGGCCGACCGCGCCACCGCCGAGCGGGAGCTGCCCCAGGAGGAGGCCGAGCGGTTTCTGCGCCTCGCCGTGCGGGCGTTCGAGCTGTCCGCCGAGCCGGTCGACAAGAGCTGGTACGAGACCCTGGAACGGGTCTCCGCCGTGGCCGCGGACATCGGCGGTGTGCGCAGCACCCACATCAACCACCTCACGCCGCGCGTCCTCGACATCGACGAGCTGTACCGGCGCATGACCGACCGCGGCATCGAGATGATCGACACCATCCAGGGCCCGCCGGCCTGGGAGGGGCCCGATGTGCTGCTGCGGCAGACCTCCTTCCGGGCCCTGGCCGAACCCCGGGCGATGCGGACCCCGGACGGCGGCGTCATCAGCGGCGCCCTGAGGGTCCGCTTCGGGGAGGTCGAGGCCCGTGGCATCGCCCTCACCCGCGAGGGCCGGGCCCTGTACGACGAACTCCTCGGCCACGTGGACGAGCGGATGTCCCGGAACCCCTCGGCCTCCCGGGATGAGATCGCCCGCACCGTATGGGAACGGCATCTGCCCGGCAGTGAACAGGAACTCGCCGCCAAGGGGCTTGCCTACTTCACCTACCACGTCCACCCCGACCGGCCCCGCGACGGCACCCGGCCACCCGCGGACATCGGCGAACTGCTGCGGCAGGGCTGGGTACGGGCCGAGCCCATCGTCTACGAGGACTTCCTGCCCCGCTCCGCCGCCGGGATCTTCCAGTCCAACCTCAGCGGCGAGGGCACCCGCCACAGCGACCAACAGGGCACGGCGTACGACGCGGACCGGCTCTCCGGCGCCATCGGCCACGACGTCCTGGACCCCTTCGCCCTCTACGCGCGGCAGCAGAACGACTCCCTCGCACACGTCGCCCGTGAACTGGGCCTCACCGACGCCCTCAGCTGACCCCTCACCCCCGGAGGACCGCCATGACCAGCACCGCACTGCCCACCACGGACGAGCTGCGCGCCCGCGCCCGTACCGCCCTCGACACCATCGGTGTCGAGGTGGCCGAGGGCGGCGACTTCTCCGCCCGCACACCCCTCACCGGCGAGAACCTCTTCGGGCTCACGGCCGCCACCGACGCCGACGCCGAGGACGCCATCGCGGCGTCCCGTACGGCCTTCCTCACCTGGCGCACCACGCCCGCGCCGCGCCGGGGTGAACTCGTGCGCCGCCTCGGCGAGTTGCTGCGCGAGCACAAGAGCGATCTGGCCGACCTCGTCACCATCGAGGCGGGCAAGATCCGCTCCGAGGCGCTCGGCGAGATCCAGGAGATGATCGACATCTGCGACTTCGCGGTCGGCCTGTCCCGGCAGCTGTACGGCCGTACGATCGCCTCCGAACGCCCCGGCCACCGGCTGGCCGAGACCTGGCATCCGCTCGGCGTGGTCGGTGTCATCTCCGCCTTCAACTTCCCCGCCGCCGTGTGGTCGTGGAACACCACCGTCGCCCTCGTCTGCGGTGACACCGTGATCTGGAAGCCCTCGGAGCTCACCCCGCTGATCTCGCTGGCCTGCGACCACCTGCTCGCCCGGGCCGCGGACGAGGTCGGCGCGGACCGCGACGTACACCGTCTCCTGCTCGGTGACCGCACGGTCGGTGCGAAGCTCGTCGACGATCCGCGCGTCGCGCTCGTCAGCGCCACCGGCTCCACCCGCATGGGCCGTGAGGTCGGCCCCCGCGTCGCCGCCCGCTTCGGCCGCAGCCTGCTGGAACTCGGCGGCAACAACGCGGCGATCGTCGCCCCGTCCGCCGACCTCGACCTCGCCGTCCAGGGCATCGTCTTCGCCGCGGCCGGCACGGCGGGCCAGCGCTGTACGACACTGCGCCGCCTCATCGTCCACCGCGACATCGCCGACACCCTCGTCGAGCGGCTGACCGCCGCCTACGGCAGGCTCCCCATCGGCAGTCCGTTCGAGGACACCACGCTGGTCGGCCCGCTCATCTCCCCCGCCGCCCTGGACACCATGAACGCCGCCCTCACCCGCGTCCAGGCCCAGGGCGGCAAGATCCTCGCGGGCGGCAACCGGCGCCTGGCCGAGGCCGCCCCCGCGGCCGCCTATGTCGAGCCGGTTCTCGTCCGCGTCGACGCGCAGACGGACGTCGTACTGGAGGAGACCTTCGCGCCGATCCTGTACGTCCTCACGTACGACACCCTCGAGGAGGCGATCGCGCTGCACAACGACGTCCCCCAGGGCCTGTCGTCCAGCATCTTCACCCGCGACCAGCGGGAAGCCGAGATCTTCCTGTCCGCCGCGGGCTCCGACTGCGGTATCGCCAACGTCAACATCGGCACCTCCGGAGCCGAGATCGGCGGTGCGTTCGGCGGTGAGAAGGACACTGGCGGCGGCCGGGAGTCCGGCTCGGACGCCTGGAAGGCGTATATGCGCTCGGCCACCAACACCATCAACTACTCCAGCGAGCTCTCCCTCGCCCAGGGCGTCAGCTTCCTCTGATCAGAGATCCATGCCGTTTGAGTCCAAAAGAATACCGGGGTACAGTACGACGGCTCCGCTCCCCCACCGCATTCGGCATCCACACCCCCATAGGTGGTTTGACATGCGCGCGTCGCACTTAGGTGAAGGTTGTACGGTCCTGGTAGAGGATCAGGCGCTCGATGAGTTCCTCGAGGTGGCCGTCGGTGAGTACCAGCGCATCACCTCCGAATCGCCGCTGCCGTGCTTCGCTCTCCTCGTGGGTTCGGCGGACCAGGCGACCCTGACCGTCGAGCGCGTCGCGTTCGGCCGCAATGCCCGTACCACCGACCCGGCCGCGCGCCGTGAGTTCACCGAGTCGATCGTGCCGCTCTTCGGCCCGGCGTACGAGAACGAGACACGTGGCTGGTGGATCGACTCCCATGACCTGCTGAGGGCCTCGCGCGAGGCCGAAGCCGACGGCCTGGAGATCCTGGGGTCCGTGCATCTGCACCCCGACTGGCATCGCATCGGCCCACCGGAGGAGCGGCAGCTCATCCTCAGCGAGCGCCCGACCCCGATGGATCAGCACGTCTTCGGCAACACCGGCTGGCCCGTCAACCTCATCTGCTACCTGGAACGTCGCGGCGACGTCATGTACCACGCCCTCGCCGCCTGGGCGCCGCCCCCGCCCGAGAGCCCTCACCTTCCGTGCACCGAACTGCCGCTGCGGATAAGGACCAGGGCCGTGGTCGGGGTGTGAGGCCGATGACCATCACGATTCCCACCCCCGACCGGCCACCCCGCCGGTTTCCGACCGCTGGAGGAATTGCCCATGTCCGACGCGTCCACCCCGGACAGGCCCAAACTGCGGCATCTGGCCATTGTCGCCCGTGACCCCGAGAAGCTGGCCGAGTTCTACAGCGGAATCTTCGAGATGGAGCTCTTCCACCGGGATCCCGATGGCAGTTGCTTCCTCTCCGACGGGTATCTCACCCTCGCGCTGATCAAGCATCAACTCGACGGCGACACCCCGGCGGGCATGAACCACTTCGGTTTCCACGTCGCCGACACATCAGAGATATCCGCCGCTCTGGTCGCCTCGGGCGCCGATGAGCCCGCCGAGCGCTTCACCAACCGCCCGTTCGCCGAGTACCGGGCCATCGACCCGGAGGGCAACTGGTTCGACCTCTCCGCCCACGGCTTCGGCGGCCCCCGCCCGGCCGCCGAGGCGGACGGATAGTAACGGGGCCGGGGCGCCGACCGTCCGGGACCGGCGCCCCGCACCCGTCAGCCGACCCGGCGCGCCAGCACCTGCCCCGGCCACGCTCCGGACAGGAAGCGCTCGGTGGGAGTGAAACCGTTGCGCTCGTAGAACGCGACGAGTTCACCCCCGCCGCCCGCCCAGCAATCGACCCGCAGCAGCTCCACCCCGGCGCGCCGGGCCTCCTCCGCGGCATGGGCCAGCAGCGCCGCCCCGACGCCCCGCCCGGCATGCCGTCGGTCGGATACCAGCAGCCGGACGTATCGCTCGGGTTCGCCGGCCGGGGCGATCGGCATCTGTGGGCTGGGGCCGGAGTCCAGCACCAGGGCCCCGACAGGCGCCCCTCGCGACTCCGCGATGAACGGGGCGTTCTCGGTCAGGTACCGCTCGACCCGCTCCACCCCGCCGGGCCGCCGCGAGTACGGCATCGTGCCCCACTGCTCGGTGTTGCCGCGCTCGTTCATCCAGACCACCGCGGCGTCGAGCATGTCCAGCACCGCCGGCGCATCGGCCGGATCGCCCGGTCTGATCCGTATGGTGTACGTGGTGTCGTTCACGGCGGAAGTCTAGGCAGAACAATGCGCGGAACCGTCGGTGGATCGAATAGGCGTTCAAGCGGATTGTGAAATTCCCCGGGTGCGCGGGAGTTTTGCATCGGACTTTCGGCCGGTTGTGTGCTGCGGGTGGTTCAGCCCGGGACTACGGTGTTTTCGAGGGTCTGGCAGAGCGAAATCGGCGGCACCGGGGCGTGGCGGCATTGGGGCAAACCGTATTGGGCGCGGGCTCGGCATTGCGGTTCGCCGTACTGGGGCCCGTTCGCGTCTGGCGTGGTGAGCAGGCGCTCCCGGTTCTCAGGCCGCTGGAGCGCGCCGTGCTGTGTGTGCTCCTGCTGCGGGGACGCACCACCACCGCGAGCGAGCTGATCGACGGGGTGTGGGGCGACGCCCCGCCACCTCGGGCGATCGCCAGCTTACGCACCCACGCCTTCCGCCTTCGCCGAGCGCTGGGACCCGGCGTACTGGTGTCGGAGGCGGGAGGGTACGCACTGCGGATCCGGCCCGGGGCACTGGACCTCGCGATGTGCGAGGACTACGAGGCACGAGCGCGACGTGCGAAGGCGGAAGGGGAGTTGACCGGCGCGCGGAGGCTGCTGCACATGGCGGTGGAGCTGTGGGAGGGGCAGCCGCTGGCCGGAGTGCCCGGCCCGTACGCCGAGAGCCGGCGCGCCCGTCTGGAGCAGTGGCGCCTGTCCCTGCTGGAGGCGCGCCTCGAGCTCGATCTGGAGCTGGGCCCGCACACCGACGCGGTCTCGGAGCTGACCGCGCTGACCGCGGAGCACCCACTGCGGGAGCGGCTGCGCACACTGCTGATGACGGCGCTCTACCGCAGTGGCCGACAGGCGGAGGCGCTGGGTGTGTACACCGACACCCGCCGCGTCCTGTCCGAGGAACTGGGCGTGGCACCCGGCGCGGAGCTCGCCCGGCTCCATCAGCGCATCCTGCGCGCCGATCCCACGCTCGCCGGGCCAGGCAGGCTGCCGGCCGGGACCAAAGCCGTGCCCACGGCCCCACCCGCGCCACGCCCGGCACAACTCCCCGCGAAACTACCCGACTTCACCGGACGCGCCGCCGTGATGGACACCTTGCGCGAGCGGCTGCTGCTCGCCCAGGGGACGGTGATGGCGATCTCCGTGGTGCAGGGGCTCGGCGGGGTGGGCAAGACGGCCCTGGCCGTGTGCGTCGCGCAGGCGGTCCGGGAGCGGTTCCCCGACGGGCAGTTGTTCGTCGATCTCATCGGCCACCACGCCCAGCCCGCGGATCCCGCGGCCGTACTGGGCACCTTCCTCCGTGCGCTGGGCACGCCGCCCGCGGAGATCCCGGAGGGATTGCCCGAGCGGGCCGCGCTGTACCGCTCGGTCCTGGCCGGCCGCCGGGTGCTGGTCCTGCTGGACAACGCCCACGACACGGCACAGGTCCGCCCGCTGCTGCCCGGCTCTCCGAGCTGCGCGGCGCTGATCACCAGCCGCACGCCCATGACCGGCCTCGACGGCGCCCGTGTGGTCGACCTCAGCATCATGGACCAAGCGGAGGCGCTCGCCCTGTTCACCCGCATCATCGGCGACGAGCGGGCCGCGGCCGAGCCCCACGCCTGCCGCAAGGCCATCGCCGCCTGCGGCTATCTGCCCCTGGCCATCAGGATCGCCGCCGCCCGGCTGACCACCCGCCCCGCCTGGACCGTGCGCAACCTGACCGACCGCCTGGCCGACGCCCACCGCCGCCTGCATGAACTGCGGGCCGGGGACCTGGCCGTCACGACGAGCTTCGAGTTCGGATACACGCAGTTGGGGCCCTCGCAGGCACGGGCGTTCCGGCTGCTCGCGCTCACCTACGGGCCGGACATCTCCCTGGCCGCGGCCACCGCCGTCCTCGGCGTCACCGCACAAGAGGCCGAGCGATTACTCGAGTCGCTCGTCGACACCAGCCTGCTGCATTCGCCCGAGCCCGGCCGCTACCGCTACCACGACCTCGTTCGGATCTACGCGCGCGACCGCGCCGAGCGGGATGAACCACCGACGGGCCGAGCGGCCGCGATATCGCGCATGCAGGACTTCTATGTGGCCTCGGCGGCACGCGTGTACGCCATGGGACGGCCGGGAGACCGGCTCGTCGACCACCTGATGTCCACCGACCACCCCGGGCAGGACTTCCCGGACGCCCGCACCGCGCTGGACTGGCTCCTCAGCGAGGCGGACTGCCTCCTCACCTGCGCCCAGCAGGGCGCCAAGTCCCCGGAGAGCGGCGCCGTTCGCCGCGCGGCGGACCTCCTTCTGGTCACCCGGGACCTGGTCGAGTCCGGTACGCACTACCTCCAGTACGAGGCGGCGGCCCGTTCGGTGGGCAATGCCGCCCACCTCGCCGGGGACACGGCCGCGGAGGGCCGGGCCCGCCTGGCGCTGGCGGGGATGTTCCCCGTCGCCAGGGGCCAGCGGCAGGCCGACGACGAGGCCCGCCGCGCGGTCCTGCTCGCGACCGCCGCGGGCGACCTGACCGCCGCCTGCCACGCGTTGAACGTACGCGGGGTCGTGGCGATCTACCAGCAGCGCTACGACGACGCGGAAGCACACCTGCGCGAGGCGCTGCGCGGCTTCCGGGCCGACGACAACCTCGCCTGTGTGGCCGGTGTGCTGTCCAATCTCTCCCGTGTACACGCCGCCACGGGACAGGCCGACAGCGCCGTCGCCCTCGCCACGCGGGGAGTCGACCTCCGGCGGAGCCTGGGCAGCACCTGGCGCATCGCCAATGCGAACTGCTGGAGGCGCTCAGCACCTTCCGCGACAACCGGCAACGGCTCTGGGAGGGATCCACCCACGCCCGGCTGGCCGAGGTGTACCTCGCGTCGGACCACCCGGCCGAGGCGGCCACCCACGCCGAGCAGGCCCTGGCGCTCGGCTCCATCGGCAACAAGTGGCGCCGCGGGTCGATCCTGAGTGTGCTGGGCCAGGCGTTGGAGCAACTGGGGCAGCCGGACAGGGCCCGAGCCTGCCGCCGCAAGGCCGAGATGTCCTGGGTGTGGTGGAGCCCCTGACGCCTCGCCACGTTGCCCTGGGCGCCGTTTCCCTCGGCTCCGGCCGCCTAGAGGTCGAGGACGACTTCGGTGGTCGGTACGCCGCAACAGACGAGGATGGTGCCTCCTGCGGGGTGGCCGACCGGCGCGGCCCCTCATGGCGCTGTGATCTGTGCGCTCGGGCCGAGCCCGGTCGTGCGGACTTCGCCTATTCGGCTACCGCGTCGCGGGTGCGCTGGTAGTGGCGCCGCGCCTTCATGCGGTTGCCGCAGACGGCCATCGAGCACCAGCGGGCCTTGTTGGTCTTGCTGCGGTCGATGAGGAACAGCCGGCACTCCGGGTTGGCGCACACCCGTAGCCGACCGGGCATCGCCTCCTGCAACGCGCTCCAGGCCATGACGGCCTCCACCGCCATCCGGCGCTCCGCGGGGGCGTCCACCTCCCACGACACCCCCGCGGACGAAAGGTGCGGGCGGGAGACGACGTCCTTCAGGAGCGGGGCCAGCGACGTGGCGGGGCGACTGCCCCGCACCACGTCCTGCAAGCCGTCTCGCGCCTCCAGGAGGTGTCGGCGCTCCTCGGCACTGCCGCTGCCGCCGTGCGCGCGCTGCCAGGACCTGGCCGCTTCCGGATCCGCCAGCTGGTCCTGGACGGCGCCGTCGACCACCGGGGTGGTGTTGAGGAGTTCCAAGAGCGCGTCCTGCTGTTCTCGGTCGGTCACCCCGCCACCTCCTAACCAGATCGATTCATTTGACAGGTTACACGCAGTGGGCCCGAACGACCACACCCGGTGACTAACCATATAAATCACTTTGACAGGTTAGATCGAGCGTGCTCGACTGGACATGTAACCACTGAAGCTCCGCAGAAAGGTTAGGCTATGGTCCCCGCAGTCCACCACCGCACCGCCACGGTCGACGGCCACGACGTCTTCTACCGGGAGGCCGGTGATCCGAAGGCACCCGCCGTCGTACTCCTCCACGGCTTCCCGACCAGCTCACACATGTTCCGCAATCTGATCCCGGCGCTCGCCGACCGGTACCACGTCATCGCCCCCGACCACATCGGATTCGGTCTGTCCGCGATGCCCGCCCCGCGGGACTTCCCCTACACCTTCGACGCCCTCGCCGATGTCACCTCCGGCCTGCTCAAGCAGTTGGGCATCGGCCGGTTCGCGATGTACGTGCAGGACTACGGCGCCCCCATCGGCTGGCGGCTCGCCCTCCGGGCCCCGGACCACATCACCGCGATCATCACCCAGAACGGCAACGCCTACGAAGAGGGCTTCGTCAAGCCCTTCTGGGACGGTGTCTTCGCCTACGCCAAGGCGCCCGGTCCCGACACCGAAGCCGCCATGCGCGGGGCCCTGACGCCCGAGAGCGTCCGTTGGCAGTACACCCACGGCGTCGCCGACCCCACCCTGGTCAGCCCCGACAACTGGGTCCTCGACCAGGCACTGCTGGCCCGGCCCGGCAACGACGAGATCCAGCTCAGGCTCTTCCGCGACTACTCCACCAACGTGGACCTCTACCCACGGGTCCACCAGTACTTCCGCGACTCCCAGGTCCCGCTCCTCGCGGTCTGGGGCGCCAACGACGAGATCTTCGGCCCCGACGGCGCCACCGCGTTCGGCCAGGACCTGCCCGACGCCGAGATCCACCTCCTCGAGGCCGGACACTTCGCCTTGGAAAGCCACCTTCAGACCATCACCGAGTACATCCGCGGCTTCCTCGCCCGCGTCCTCGCCTGACGCTCAGCGCGTCGAGCCCCGGTACGAGTCCGGCTTCGCCCCGCGTCGGTACTTTCCGCGCACCGACATCGAACGCGGGCAGTTGCCTGTTCGTCGTACCGGGCTGGGACATTCAGCGTCACGGCGGCATCCTTTCGGGTTGCGGGCCGGTGGGCCCGGGAGCCGTTTCGCGGCTGGGTCGGCCACGGATCGGTTGACTTGGCGCGGGCGGAGGCGATCAACGTCTCCGGAGCGCGTCTTGTGAGGGCAGCCACGTTGATCAATAGACGGAACGTACTGCGGGCAGGCACGGCCGGTGTTCTGGGCGCGGAGATGGTGGCTTCGCATTCGCCGCCCGCCGCTGCCACGCCACCGCCCGATGTGGCGGAGCGGGTGAGCCAACGGGACTGGGAGCTGCTGGCCCAGTCGCTGTCGTCGCGTTCCACGCTCTACCGGCCGGGGGATTCCGGCTACCCGCCGCTGGCGCTTCCGTTCAACCATCGGTACGCCGGGATCCGGCCGGCGGGAATCGTGGCGTGCGGCACCACCAGGGACGTCAGTACGGCGGTCCGCTGGGCCCGTACGGTGGGGCTGCCCGCCGTGCCCCGCAGCGGGCTGGGCCACAACTACGCCGGGTACTCCGCCACCACCGGTCTACTGCTCACCATGGCCCGTATGAAGAGCATCGACTCCACGCCGGTGCCGGGTCCCCGCTCCCGGACCCGGACGTACGGGCGGATCAAGGTCGTTCACGACGCGGGTACCGTCACCGTCGGGGCCGGTGTCACCAACGGCGACCTGCACCCGATGCTGGAGGACCGTGGCATGTTCGTGCCGACCGGCCGCTGCCCCACGGTCGGGGTGGCCGGGTTGGTGCTCGGGGGCGGGATCGGCTTCAGCGACAAGATGTTCGGCCTGACCTGCGACCGGCTGGTCTCGACGACCGTGGTGCTGGCCGACGGCGATGTGGTGGAGGCCAGTCGGAGCTCGCACTCCGATCTGTTCTGGGGCTGCCGCGGCGGCGCGGGGAACAACTTCGGCGTCAACACCTCCTTTACCTTCCAGTACGAGCGGTTCCAGGGCGACGTGGGCTTCTACCGGCTGAGCTGGAGCCTGGACTCGGCGCTGCCGGTGCTGGCCGCCGCGCAACGGATCGCCGTGGACACCCTGCACGACAGGCGGTTCCATCTCCGCGTCGGCATGGGCACTCATGGGCTCACCAGGGATGAGATCCGCGCCAACGCGGGCGTCAACGCCATCGGCCAGTACTACGGCGACCTGGACGAGCTGCGCGAGATCCTGGCTCCGCTGCTCGCCATCGGCACGGCCGAGGAGCGGTCCGCCAACAGCGCGTCGGTCCGCGAGGTCACTCCGGGTGAAGCGAGCGTGCTGCTGAGCGCCACGACGCCGGTGCAGCAGTTCGCCGCCAAGTCGGCGGTGCTGACCTCCCGGACGCTCCTGACCGATGACCAGGTCGCCGCCGCCGCCGAGCAGCTGCTGGAGTGGCCCGGCAGCAACAACGAGGACGGGGCCGGGTTCGCCATGTTCGCCCTGGGGGGCGAGATCAACCAAGTGCCGCCGGACGCGACGGCGTTCGTCCACCGCAACGGCGTGTTCATCCTCGCCGCCGAGACCTCGTGGGCGGACTACGATCCGCCCCGCGTCGCCACGGCGAACCTCCAGTGGCTCCCCGAGTTCTACCACGCCCTTTTCGGCGGTACGCCTCCTCCGCACTCCTACCAGAACTTCCCGGATCCGACCCTGAAGGACTGGCGGCGGGCTTACTACGGCGCGAACTACGACCGGCTGGTCCGGGTGAACCGTAAGTACGACCCGACCAACTTCTTCAGCTACCCGCAAGCGATCGGCACCTGACGTTGCGCGCTGCGCGGACTTGACGTCGGCCGCCGGTGGCCGCGGATGGCCGCGGATGGCTAGAAGCGCGGCATCCCCGAGGGCGGTTCCGGGATGGCCCGCCGCGCCGTCACCGCCTCGATGAACGCCCGTGGCGGGAGGTAGCCGTGGGCGGCCACGTAGTGGAGGACGAGGTTGGGGGCGATGAGCCATCGGCCGTCGCGGGCCAGGAGCCTGATCTCGGCGCTGCCGAGGGTGACCTCGGTGCCGTCGACCTCCACCACGACGGGATACGGCGGCTTTCCCTCCGGGTGCGGGAGGGTGCAGCTCTGCCAACCCCGCATACGGTTGGTGGAGTTGTCCCGGCACACCACCGCGAGCGCGTGGACGAACTCCGTCGGCACCTCACCGCGGGGAAACTCCTCCTGCCGCTCCAGCCATCCGACATTGACCGCCTGGACGCCCTGGGGCACCCCGATGCCGGGGGTGTAGGCGTAAGGGGAGCCGTCCTCGTACCGCACCGCGTGTTCCTCTCGTACTCGTGGGGCATCGTACGCGTGGGGCATCGCCGATGGCCGCTGCCCCGGCGACAGTACGGTGTGGCGCGCTCCGCACACCGATCGGGTCAGCGCGCCAGCCGCCCCAGCAGCGAGGAGGCCGCCGCGATACCGGCCGCCGCGGCCAGCACCAGGACGGCGTAGTCGAGTGCGAGATGGTGCGGGGTGCCAAGCAGCAGTCCGCGCAACGCGTCGACCTGGTAGCTCAGTGGATTGGCCGTGCTGACGGCCTGGAGCCAGCCGGGCATGAGGGCGACCGGATACAGCGCGTTGGAGCCGAAGAACAGTGGCATGGTGATGGCCTGCCCGATGCCCATGAGCCGGTCGCGGGTCAGCACGATCCCCGCGATGGTCATGGACAGACAGGAGAAGAAGGCCGAGCCCAGGATCACCGCGACGGCCACCCCGAGGAGCCGCAGCGGGTTCCAGGTCAGCGCCACCCCGAGCAGCGCCGCGATGGCGATCACCACGACCGCCTGGATCAGCGCCTTCACCCCCGACGCGAATGCCTTGCCGGTGATGAGGGCGGCTCGCGGGGTCGGGGTGACCAGCAGTTTGGTGAGGATCCCGGCGTCCCGCTCCCAGATGATCTGGATCCCGTAGAAGATGGCGATGAACATCGCGGACTGGGCGATGATGCCGGGCGCGAGATAGTCGATGTACGGCGTGCCGCCGGTCGGTATGGCCTTGAGCCGGGTGAAGGTCTCGCCGAAGATCAGCAGCCATAGGGCGGGCTGGACGGCCCGGGTGTACAGCTCGGTGCGGTCGTGCCGCAGCTTCTGGAGCTCGACCACGCACATCGCGACGACCCGCGCGGGCAGCATCCGCCAGCCGGTGCGGGCGCGCGGCGGGGTCAGCAGTGGATCGGGGCGGCCGTCCGGCGCGAGCCCGGCGGCGTCAGCCGACCCGGGACGCGGTGCGACGGGTGCTTCGGACATCGCGGAAATCTCCTCCCTGCTCGTCGAGGCCGCTGCCGGCGACGTCGCGGAAGACGTCCTCCAGGGTCGGCTGGGGATCGGCCTCGCCCTCCGCCCCGCGGCGCTCGGCCAGCTCGGAGCGGAGTTCGTGGGGCGTTCCGAGGGCGTGGATCCGGCCGCGGTGCATCAGCGCGACCCGGTCGCAGTACTGGTCGGCCTCGTCCATGTAGTGCGTGGTGACCAGCACGGTCATCCCGGTGGCCGCCCGTACCGCGTTGATGTGCTCCCACACGCTGGTCCTGGCGATCGGGTCCAGGCCGATCGTCGGCTCGTCCAGCATCAGCAGCCGGGGCGCGCTGACCAGCGCCTGGGCCAGTTCGAGGCGGCGGATCATGCCGCCGGAGTACGTTTTGGCGAGCCGGTCGGCCGCCGCGGTGAGATCGACCGCCTCCAGCACCCGCGCCACGCGCTCGGCCCGCTCCCGGCGGGTGACGTCGAAGACACGGGCGAACAGCTCCACGTTCTCCCGGCCGGTGAGCCCGGCGTCGGCGGACAGCTGCTGCGGTACGTACCCCAGGAGCCGGCGGACCGCCATCCGCTCCTTCGCCGCGTCGTGCCCGAAGACCCGCACCATGCCGGCGGGGACCGGCAGCAGGGTGGTGATGCAGCGGATCGCGGTGGTCTTGCCCGCTCCATTGGGTCCGAGCAGGCCGAAGACCTCACCCGCACGGACCGTGAGCTCCAGGTCGTCGACCGCCCTGGTCTCCCCGAACGCGTATCGCAGGCCCTCGCAGGCGAGCGCGACCGGGGCGGTGCTCTCGGGGACGTCGGTCATATCCCTTCCACCTCCTCATGAAGGTTCTCGGCCAGTTTGCGCAGGGCCGGAACGGCCGCGGCCAGCGCCGCCCGCTCGCTCTCGGACAGCTTCGCCACCTGCTCGCGGACCAGCGCGCCGCGCCGCGCCTGCCACTCCCGCAGCCGGGCCTCGGCGGCGGGGGTGGCCGTCAGCCGGGCGGAGCGCCGGTCCTCGGGATCGGTCTCGCGGTGCAGATAGCCCGCCTTCACCAGCTGGTTGACCAGGGTGGAGACCGAGTTGCCCGCGAGGTAGAGCTCCTTGGCCGCGGCCGACACCCGGATCCCGGGCCGGGCCATGACCAGCCGCAACAGCTCCACCTGGGCACCGCGCAGCCGCGGCTCCGCCATCCCGGCCCGCAGCCGCCGCCGGATCAGCCGTTGGACGCCGCCCAGTACGTCGGCGAACGAGTCGGGGAACTCCTCTGTGGCCATGTCTCCACTTTACCTCTCAGTGAGAGGTAATCCTCAAGCGGCCGGACCAGCCGAGATCCGGCAGATCACCTCACAAGAACCACACAAGGCCATCCCCTACCGTCTCGTGCCCACGGAAGCGAAGATCGTCCAGGGAACAGAGGGACCGAAATGAGCGAGACACGTCGGCACGGAATAGACGGAATAGGCCGACGCCACTTCCTGTACGGCGCGGCGGCGGTGGCGGCCGGTGTCATGGGCACCGGATGCACCCCCGAGGACGCGCAGGGGGCAAGCGGCTCGGGTGGCGAGCCGGTCATCGCCATCGACGCCCAGCGGCGGTCGTTCAAGGTGAGCCCGTATATGACCGGGGTGAACGGGGCCAAGTGGTACGACGACGCCTTCGGAATGTGGGACTCGAAGCACAACCGCCCGGCCCCGGGCATCGTCGGAAAGATCAAGAAATCCGGGGTCGGGATGATCCGCTATCCCGGCGGCACCTCGTCCAACCTCTTCAACTGGAAGGGAGCCATCGGTCCGCAAGAGGACCGGACCCGCCAGGTCGAGGGAAAGCAGGGCGCCACCGTCGACAGCAGGTTCGGGCCGGACGAGTACATGGCCTTCATCCGGCAGGTCGGCGCCACTCCGGAGATCATGGCACCGTTCGCCAACTCGACCCCGGACGAGATCGCCGACTGGGTGGCGTACATGAACGCACCGCAAGGGACCAAGTGGGGAGATCTGCGAGCGCGGAACGGCCACCCCGAGCCCTACGGCGTGCGCTACTGGGAAATCGGCAACGAACTCTTCGGCGCGCACCAGCGCTACTGGATGAGCGCGGACGACGACAAGGCCATGCGGCAGTACGCCTTCGGCGGCACACAGCGACAAAAGCACCAGCGCGTCGGAACACCCACCGACCACCGCCCCGCCGCCTCGGTCAGCAACGGCCAGCCGAACCAGACCTTCACCGTCTGGTACCCACCCGTCGTCCCCAAGTCCCAGACCATCCGCGTCGGTGACACCACATGGCACGAGGTCGCCCGCCTCACCTCAGCGGGGGCCGACGACCGCGTCTACACCTTCGATCCGGGCAACGGCACGATCCACTTCGGCGACGGCCGCCACGGGAAGATTCCGGAGAAGGGCTTGAAGATCACCGCCGACTATGACTCCGGTCCGCACGCCGGATTCGTCGAGTACTACACCAAGATGAAGGCGGTCGATCCCTCGATCGACGTGCTCGCCGTCTGGGCGCCCATCGAGGCGGGGAAGCTCGCGGGCGGAAAGAGCTTCCCCGAACTCCTGGAAGAGCACGGCCACGCCGACAAGTACGACGGCATGGCGATCCACCCGTACACCAACTTCCAGCGGGACCTCAAAGCCACCAGCTTCCCGGACAAGCGGGCCGGACACGACTATCAGATGCTCGGGGACGCGGCGGCCGCCAAGATGGTCGCCGACCTCACCGCACTGGTGAAGAAACACGGCAAGGACGAGGCTTACGTCGCGGTGTCCGAGTGCGGCGCCCTCTTCTTCGGGGGAGAACGCGACTCCGACGCCTATCCCCGGTATTCCTTCGCCATGTCGCACGCGCTCTACATGGCATCGCAGTGGGCCCGGTTCGCCGACCTCGGCGTCCGCTGGACCGCGAGCAACGATCTGATCGGGGAGAAGCCGGGACCGTCACGGACGCTCTTCGGCGGCGCACCCACCTTCGTCCGCACCCCCGATGCCATCGTGCGCGAGCAACTGAGCGACTTCTTCCACGGCGGCGGACACGTCGTGAACAGCGAAGTGAAGAGCAACGCCGACGTCTCCACCCGCGAGACCCCGCTGGGCTCCTCCTACGAAGCGCTCGTCACCACCGCCACCGTCGACAAAGACGGAGCACTCAACGTCCTCGTCGTCAACCGCTCACCGGACAAGGACCTCAAGTCCCGCGTCGAACTGGGGAGCTTCCAGCACACCGGCGCGGTCGACGTGTCCGTCGTGGCGGGTAGGACCTACGACGACTTCAACAACGACGAACACCCCGACGCCGTCACCATCAAAAAGTCCCACACCACGGCGAAGGGCGACTCCCTGAACTGGACCTTCGCCGCACACTCGGTCACACTCCTGCGCTTCCCGGCGCCCACGTCCCCCTAGCCGTCCGCTCCCTCTGCCGGGGGCGGGGTCCGCGCCCAGCAGAGGGGGCGTACCCCGCCGAAGCGGGCTCGGTTCAGCGGCGCAGCAGGCTCGCGGTGAGGCCATCGGCCACGAGCTGGAATCCCAGCACCAGCAGGGTGACGGCGGCCATCGGGCCGATCGCGTACCAGGGGTTCTGCGCGAGGAAGTTCATGCTTCCCTGGAGCAGCGACCCCAGGGAGGGGGCAGGTGGCCGGATGCCGAGGCCGACGTAGCTCATGCCGCCCTCGATGAAGACGGCGGTCGACATGGACAGGGCGAACTGGACGATCAGCGGATCCAGGCCGTTGGGCAGGATGTGGCGCACCAGTATCCGCACCCGGCCCGAGCCGATGGCCGTGGCCGCGACGACATAGTCGCGCTGGCTTTCGCCGACGACCGACGACCGGATGAGCCGGCCGAACAGCGGCACATTGACCAGTGCGATGGTCACCATGACCGCGGTGCCCCCGGAGCCGATGATCATGGCGACGGTGACGCCCGCGATGAGCGCGGTGAACGACAGCATCACATCGAACAGCCTCTGGATGGCGGTGTCGAGCCACCGGGCCAGTCCGCTCGCGAGGCCGATGAGGATCCCGGCGAGGGCACCGATCGGGACGGCGACGACGGTGGCGAACACGTCCTGGCGCAGCCCGTACAGCACCCGGGAGAACAGGTCGCGGCCGTACTCGTCGGTGCCGAGCGGATGCGCGGCCGACGGGTGGGCGAGGGCGAGCGGTCCTTGCTGTGTCGGCGCGGCGGGTGCCAGCAGCGGGGCCAGCACACCGGCCAGGACGAGCACCACGACGAGCCCGAGGCCCAGGCTCAGCACCGGCCGGCGCAGCAGCCGCGACCAGCCTCCGCCACGGACGACGGCGCCGGTGGTGGCCGTCGGCGGTGTCTCGGTGGCGGCGGTGGTGGTGGTCATGCTCACTCCATCCTGAGTCGGGGGTCGACGGCCGCGTGCAGCAGATCGGTCACGGTTTGCAGGACGACGAACACCGTGACCGTGATGAGCAGCAGATTCTGAACGACGAAGTAGTCGCTGCTCTTGAGGGAGTCGATGATGAGCTGGCCCACCCCCGGCCAGGCGAAGATGGCCTCCACCACGATCGCCCCGCCGAGCATCTGGCCGATCTGGATGCCGAGGACGGTCAGCACCGGTGGCAGGGCGTTGGGAAGCGCGTGGCACAGCACGATCCGTCGCCGCCGCAGCCCCTTCGCGGTGCCGATGCGGATGTAGTCCTCGTCGAAGACCCGCCGGATCGACGTCGACAGGAAGCGGGCGAGTACGGCGGCGGCGGGGAGGGCCAGGGCGAGGGCCGGCATGATCAGGTACTGCACCCCGATCTCCGGGTCCGCGAGCACGGAGACATGGCCGCCCGCGGGAAGGATCCGGTGGGTGATGGCGAACACCATCACCAGGAGCACTCCGCTGACGTACGGCGGTATCGCGAAGGCCAGCGCGGTGGCCGCGGCGGTCGCGCCGCGGACGAGGCGGCCCTTGGCCACGCCGAGGACGAGCCCGGCCAGGCCACCGAGCAGGACCGCCAGGACGATGGCGCCAAGGGTGAGTTCGAGGGTGTTGCCGAGGCCGTTGCCGATCAGGGTGGCGACCGGCACGCCACGTACGTAGGAGTCGCCGAGGTCGCCCGTCAGCACCCCGCCGAGCCAGGTCAGGTACTGGTGGGGCAACGAGGCGTCCAGCCCCAGCTGGTGCCGGACGGCGGACACGGTCTTGGCGGAGGCGTCCGGGCCCGCGGCGAGCACGGCGGGGTCACCGGGTGCCAGGTGCAGCACACTGAAGACCACGACCGAGGCGATGGCGAGCACCGCGAGGGCGGAGGGGACACGCCGGAGCGCGTAGCGGAGCATGAGGTCCTCCTCATGCCAGATAGGCATGGTCGAGGTCGATGCCGTCGTACATGGTCCAGGCCAGACCTTTGAGCGACGCCTGAATGGCATACGTATGGGTGCTGTTGATCAGGTCGATGACGAACTGCTGCTCGAGGAAGAGCTGGTTGAGGTCCCGGTAGGCCGTGGTCAGGGTGTCGCCCTTGCCGGTCCAGATCTCATCGGCCAGCCGGCTGTACTCGGGATCGCGGAAGTTGGACGCGTTCTGCTGGGCGTTGAACGGCCAAGCGCCCTTGACGAGCGTCGACGGAGTCAGCTGACCGAAGCCATGGCCGTTGACGAACAGGCCGGGGATCTTCCCGCTGACGAACATCTTCTGGTACTCGGCGTCCTGCTTGGGCTGGAGTCGGCACGTGAGGCCGACGTCCTCGAGGTTCGCCTGCACGATCTGGGCGATCGCGGCGTTCGTCGCCAGTGTGTTGCTGTAGTACAGGTCAACCTTGGCGTCGGCCGCGCCGGCCTGTCGCAGCAGACGCTTCGCCTTGTCCGGGTCCCGTGTGTAGGCCGCCGCCCGTTCGGGGTCCCAGGCGGCCGTTCCGGGTGACCACGGCAGGCTGCTCGGGCGGCCGATCCCGCCCAGCGCCTGGGCGAGGACCCGTTCCCGGTCGATCGCCCAGGCCACCGCCTGCCGTACCTCGACCTTGTCCAGCGGGGGGACCTGCACATTGGCCCCGATGTAATAGGTGAGGTCGTGGGCGTCGGACTGCACGAGGCGGAACCCGGGCCGGTCGCGGATACCGGCGGCGTCGAGCGGCGACAGGTCGAGGGCCAGATGTGTCTGCCCGGAGCGCAGGGAGGCCACGGCGGACGACGACTGGGCGGCGATCGCGATCTCGATGCCGTCGAGGTAGGGGCGGCCGGGCTTCCAGTAGTGGCGGTTGCGCTTCAGCGAGATGGACGAGCCCGGCTTGTAGGACTCGACGGAGAACGGCCCGGTGCCGATGATCTTCCGTCCCGAGGCGAGGTCGGCCACCGACTCCCGGTCGATCAGGACCATCATCTCGAACATGTCCCACACATTGCTGACGGCCTTGCCGAAGCCCACCGTGACCTCGTGGGCGCCGGTCCGCTCGGCCGAAGTGACCTGCTGGGCCACGGCCTTGACCTGGGTGCTGGTGGTGTCCTTGGTCAGGTGGTCCAGGACGAAGACGACATCCTCGGGACCGAAGGGACGGCCCGAATGGAACGTCACATCGTCGCGCAGCTGGAAGACATAGGTCCGTCCGCCGTCCGACACCCGCCAGCTCCTCGCGAGCGACGGCCTGGGCCGCAGAGTCCTGTGGTCCAGTTCGGTCAGCGTGTTGAAAACGGTGCGGCTCACCGAGAAGTTGGGGTTGATCTGTGACAGCAGGAACGCGGGCAGGATGTCCGTGCCCTGGACCATGTGCAGGGTGCCGCCGTGCCGTGGCCCGCCCCCGGATCCTTGCTGTTCCGCGACGGCGCTGCGGCAGGCGGTGTTCAACAGGCCCGCCCCGAGTGAGAGTCCCGCGGCGAGGACCGTGCGGCGTGCTGGCTGACCACGTTGTCCGGTCACGCTGACTCCTACCGGGTCGCTCATTTAAATCAGACTAGTTTATTTAACTGCGCTGGGCTGACCTTGCAGCCGAAACCTCCGGGAGGTCAAGGGTCAGGGCGCGCGGGAACGAGGTGGGGTCAGGCCGGAGGGAGTCAGGCCGTGGGAGCGGGGGCGAGCGGGTCGAGGAAGTCCGTCTCGGCCGTGTCGAGGGCGAGGCGTACGGCACCGGTGACCACGGCCTGCTCGCGCAGGGGCGAGGCTTCGACACGGGGCACGCGCGGGACGAGCTCGGTCAGCCGCCGACGCAGCGGCGGCAGCAGAACGTCCTCCGCCGCCGCCACGGCGCCGCTGATCACCACCAGTTCGGGGGCGAGCAGCATGGTCAGCGTGGCGATCGCGCGGGCGGCCGTCTCCAGCCCCTCCTCCAGGGCCCCGGCGGCGCCGACGTCGCCCCGGCGGACGGCCTCGAAGACATCGCTCGCGCTCACCCGGCGCGGGTCCCCGTCGGTCAGCGCGTGGAGCTCGGCGCCCGGCGCGCCGGGGAGCGGTGGTGTGTCACGGGCCGCGAGCTCGGCGAGCAGCGACGCCCCTTGCCGGCGGACCCTCCTCGCGATGCCGTCGTCGCGGGAGTAGTCGCCCATCAGGGACAGGAAACCGAGGTCCCGGGCGCTGTTGGCCTGGCCGCGTACGAGGGTGCCGCCGGTGCACATGCCCACCCCCAGCCGCTCCCCCGCCAGTAGACAGACGATGTCCTGGGAGGCGCCCGCGCGGCCCCGCCAGCGCTCGCCGATGAGGGCCAGGTTGCAGTCGTTCTCCACGCACACCTGCGCGGAGAAGTCCCGGGCCAGCGCGGCGCGCAGATCGACCCCGAGGAACCCCGGGATGCCGGTGCGCTGCTGTACGACACCGTCGGCGTCGACGGGACCGCTGGTGCCGACGCAGACCGCCAGCACCTGCTCATCGCGCAGCCCGGCCGTCCGCACCACCTCGACGGCGAGCTTCCGCACCTGCGTGATGCGCTGCTCCGGGCCGACCGAGGGGTCGCCGAAGGCGATCCGCGCCTCGGCGACGAAGACGCCACGCAGATCGGCCACGGCGACGCGGACGCTGTGCGCGCCGATGTCGATGCCCAGGACATGGCCGGCGTTGGCCACGAAGGAGAAGACCCGCGACGGCCGGCCGCGTCCGGAGAGCCGCCCGTCGACACGGTCGCTGGTCTCCCGGACCCAGCCGAGCTCGACGAGGTGGTGCGCGGCGGCGTGCACGGTGGGCCGCGACATGCCGGTGGCGTCCACCAGGTCTCCGGAGGACATCTCCGCCCGCTCCGGGGGGCGTTCCCGCAGCTTCGCCAGGATGCGGGCGGCGTTGACCCTCCGGGCCAGGGCGGATGTGGCGATATCCCCCGGCATCTGCTGCGACGCTCCTCTCCTGCCGCGCGCTGAGGATCTTGACGAGCACGGGATCTTGACCTCGGCGCGAACGGCCTGGAAGTCTAGCGCACGCCTTAAATAAAATGCTTTGATAAAAACGATACAAGGAGGGCCACGCACCCATGACCCCCAGCGCTTCCCCCTCCGGCCCCGCCACGTCCACGCGGCGTCCGAACGTCCTCGTCTTCTTCACCGATCAACAGCGCTGGGACACCACCGGGCTGCACGGGAACCCCCTCGGGCTCACCCCGGTCCTCGACCGCCTCGCCGCGGAGGGCGTGAGCGTGGACCGCTCCTTCACCTGCCAGCCCGTGTGCGCGCCGTCCCGCGCCAGCCTCCAGACCGGGCAGTACCCGACCACCACCGGCGTGTTCCGCAACGGTCTCTCCCTCCCCCGGGACACCCCGTCCCTGGCCCGCTCCTTCCGGGACGCGGGCTACGCCACCGGCTACATCGGCAAGTGGCATCTCGCGGGCGACCACACCTCCGGTCCGGTGCCGGAGGAGGACCGGGCCGGATACGACCACTGGCTCGCCGCCAACCTGCTGGAATTCACCTCGGACGCCTACGAGACCACGCTGTACGACGGCGACGGCGCACCGCACCGGTTCGAGGGCTACCGGGCCGACGCGCTCGGCACCGCCGCGATCGACTTCATCGACCGCGACCGCGACCGGGACCGCGGCCGGGACGAAGACCGGCCGTTCTTCCTCTTCCTGTCCTTCCTGGAGCCCCACCACCAGAACTCCCGCGACGACTACCCCGCCCCGACGGGCTACAGCGACCGCTACGCCACTCCCTGGGTGCCATCCGACCTCGCCGCCCTCGGTGGCGGCAACTGGGCGGAGCATCTGCCCGGTTACTACGGAATGGTGCGCCGCCTGGACGAGGTGCTCGGGCGCGTGGTCTCAGCGCTGGAGCGGCGTGGGGAGCTGGACGAGACCGTCATCCTCTTCACCTCCGACCACGGCTGCCACTTCAAGACCCGCAACGACGAGTACAAGCGCAGTGTGCACGACGCCTCCCTCCGCGTGCCCACCGTCCTGCGCGGGCCGGGGCTGCGGGGCGGTGTGCGGCTGCCGGAGCTGGTCAGCCATGTCGACCTGCCGCCGACGCTGTTGCGGGCGGCCGGCGTACCCGTGCCGAAGGAGATGCAGGGACGCTCCCTGCTGCCGCTGGTCCCCGGCGGGGCCGGTGGGCATGGCGGAGCCGGTGAGGACGCCGAGTGGCCACGAGAAGTGCTCTTCCAGATCAGCGAATCGGAGGTCGGGCGAGGGCTGCGGACGGACCGTTGGAAGTACGCCGCGACCGCGCCGGACGCCGACGCCTGGAACGACCCGCGCGCCGAGCGGTACCAGGACGCCTACCTCTATGACCTGCGCTCCGACCCCGACGAGTTGATGAATCTCGTGGCCGACCCGGCCTATGGACACGTCCTGGAGGAGCTGAGGCAGCGGCTGGTGCGGCGCATCGTGGACTCCGGTGAGCCACGCCCCACGGTCACCGCGCACGAGCCCGCCCCGAAGGCCGATTCCGAGGACACCGTCTAGGCCCGGCAGTCCTCTCACAAGAAACCCACAAAGACATCTTTTACGTTCCTATCGGCGGAGAACGCGTCTCCGACGCCTATCCCCGGTACTTCGGAACACTCAACGTCCTCGTCGTCAACCGCTCACCGGACAAAGACCTCAAGTCCAACTAGAGGATTTCCCATGCACAATCCCTCCATGCTCCCGGCCATCGATTTCACGCATCACGATTTCGAATCCGAAGCCCTTGTGGTGCGCACGGACCATTCGGACGACGAAGCATGGCGGACCGTCGTCGACCTGCTCAATCAACCCGATCAGAACGGGTTCGAGGTGCACACCTATCTGGTCGACAACCGTGCGTTCGCCGGGGCGAGTCCGGATGACGTGCTCTCCGCCGCCGTCGCCGAATCAGGGCTCGAAGTCGTGTTCTTGGCCGATACCGCCACCATGACCGGTGAGCACCCCCTGCTCGCGGTGTCGACCAAAAGCCAGGAGCTGGAGGACGGAGACATAGAACTCTCCCGCGAATTCCGTCTGTTGCCCCCGGAAGTCAATCTGATGCATGTGAACCTGGCCATCGGACATATGGACTTCTGGGAATTCGCGTATCACGCGTCACTCGCCGCGGACGGCATTCTCCGCCTGTGACGCGAACCTGCTGGGGCCCGGGGCCGCCGGCCAGATCCCCCACGTGTACGGCGGCCACACCACCCGGCTGCTCGCGATCAAGGAAGCCGTCGACCCGGACGGCGTGCTCCGGGGCGCTCCCCTGCCGAAGGCGGCAGCCCACGCGCCGAGCCACAGGCGACAGGGGACCGCGGCCGTAGGTCATATCCATCCAACGTATTGACATATCAATTGGGTGGGATCACTCTCTTCGCATGGCCGAACGTGACCTCCCGCTGTACGAGCAGATCCGCCGGGAGCTGGAGGGCAACATCCGGGACGGCCGGTGGCAGCCCGGGACCCGGGTGCCCACCGAGGCCGAGCTCGGAGAACAGTTCGGTGTCTCGCGCATCACCGTGCAGCGCGCGCTGCGCGAGCTCGCGGACGCTGGGCTGGTCGTCCGGTACCGCAGGCACGGCACGTTCGTCGCACAGACCACCGATGAGGAGAATCTGCTCCGCGCCGCGGGCGTGCTGACCAGCGGGCCCGAGGCCCACGGCGACCACCGGGTGATCGGCGCCAAGGTCCTGCCCGCGGGCGCCGCTGCCCTGCGGCTGCCCGGCCTGGACGACAACGACGCCGTCGTCCAGCTCGATCGCCACAAGCTCAGCCCCGACGGCAGCCGCGTGACCGGCACGGAGCTCGCCGTGCTGCCCTTCCGATTCGCCCCCGACCTGCTCGACCAGGATCTGGTCACCATCACGAGCCATATGTATCTCCGCGACCGTGGCGTGCCACTACAGCGCTCACGGCTCTACGTGGAGCCGTACGCCCTGGACGAGGAGCACGCCGAGCTCTTCGGCCTGAAGCCGGGTACCGCGGTCTTCCGCTGGCTGCGCACTACCTGGGCGGAGAACGACGAGGTGGTCGAACACCTCGAGATGATCCTGCCGACCGACACATCCCGCTTCTACGTGGAGACGTCCCTCCAAGGCCGCTGACCCTCATCGCAGGAGGTAGCCATGCCATCCCCTCGATCAGCCCTGCCCACCCTGTGTGCCGTGACCAGTGCCCTCACCCTCACCGTCGCCGTCACCGGCTGCGGCGCTCCCAGCCCCTCCGCCGGTGGCGGCAAGGGAGGCGCCCTGGTGGTGGCCGGCTACGGCGGCTCGTTCGAGACCGCGTTCCGCGACTCGGTCCTGCCCGCGTTCGAGAAGAGCTGCGGCTGCAAGGTCACCTACATCCCCGGCTCCTCCACCGACACCGTCGCCAAGCTCAAGGCACAGCGCGCCAATCCGCAGATCGACGTGGCGCTGGTGGACGACGGCCCGCAGGCGCAGGCGCTGGAGGCCGGGCTGCTCGCGTCGATCGACACCAAGGTGGTGCCGGTGGACGACGTGGTGAAGATCGCCCGGATGGAGCACGACTCGGGGGTGGGATTCGGGCTGACGGCCACGGGCATCGCCTACAACCCCGAGTGGTTCGCGGATCATGGCATCCCCAAGCCCACCACCTGGGAGGATCTGGCCAACCCCAAGCTGAGGGACAAGGTGGTCCTGCCCTCGATCGTCAACACCTATGGGGTGGGGCTGCTGGTCGGCGCGGCCAAGGCGAACGGCGGCTCGGAGAAGAACGTCGACCCCGGTCTCACGGCGGTGAAGAAGATCGCCAAGAACGCGGCGACGTTCGACACCACCGCCGATGTGTCCAACTACTTCCTCCAGGGCCAGGCCGCCGCCTCGGTGTGGGGGGTGTCTCGGACCTCGACGCTGGCGGAGAAGGACTTCCCGATCGAGTTCGTCTATCCCAAGGACGGTGCGATCGGCCTGGTGACCACGGCGAACGTGGTCAAGAAGGCACCGCATGGGGAGCTGGCCCAGAAGTTCGTGGCGCGTCTGCTGGAGCCGTCCGTCCAACGGGCGCTCGCCAAGGCGACCTACGACGGCTCGGTGATCCAGGGCGTCAAGGAGGACCCCGCCCTGAAGAACAAGGTGGTCAGCACCGACAAGGTGGACTCCCTGCTGAAGCTCGACTGGAAGACCATCAACAAGAACCGCTCCGCCTGGACCGACCAGTGGAACAAGCAGGTGGAGAGCAAGTGACCGCGGGGACGGACACCGTGGGCAAGGAGAGCGCGCCGACCGGGGCGGACACCGCCACCCGGGCCGGAAGCACCCGCGGGCGACTGGTCCTCAAGGGGATCCGCAAGGCCCTCGGCGGCAAGGAGGTCGTCCGTGGCATCGACCTGACGATGGAGCCCGGGGAGTTCCTCACCCTGCTCGGTCCGTCGGGATGCGGCAAGAGCACCACGCTGAACATGGTGGCGGGCCATCTGCTGCCCGACTCCGGCGTGGTGGAGGTGGACGGCCGCGACATCACCCGGCTCCCGGCGAACCGGCGGGCCATGGGCATGGTGTTCCAGTCCTACGCCCTCTTCCCCCATATGACGGTGGCGGAGAACATCGCGTTCGGCCTGCGGATGCGCAAGGTCGGCGCGGCCCGGCGCCGGCGCAGGACGGCCGAGGCCCTGGAGCTGGTGGGGCTCGACGGCATGGGCGAGCGCTATCCGCGCCAGCTCTCCGGCGGGCAGCGCCAGCGCACGGCCCTGGCCAGGGCGCTGATCGTGGAGCCCGATCTGCTGCTGCTCGACGAGCCGTTCTCCAACCTCGACGCCCAGCTCAGGGTGCGTCTGCGCGAGGAGGTCGCCGCCCTCCAGCGGCGGGTGGGCACCACCACGATCCTGGTCACCCACGATCAGGACGAGGCGCTCGCGGTGTCGGACCGGATCGCGGTGATGGCCGAGGGGGCGATCCATCAGCTGGACGTCCCCGAGACCGTGTATCTGCGTCCGGCCACGGACTTCGTGGCGCAGTTCGTCGGCGAGGTCAATGTGCTCGACGGGATCGCGGCGGGGGCGGCCGCCGATGGGCATCGCTGCCGGATCGCTGACACCCACCTCGTCACGGCGACACCGGTGGGCACCGCGCCGGGTGACGGCGAGGCGGTACGGCTCTATGTGCGGCCGGAGGCCGTACGGGTGCTGGCCGTACCCGAAGGCGTGTCCGAAGGCGTGTCCGAAGGCGTGTCCGAGAAGGGCCGCTCGGCGAGCACGTCCACCCGTACGGCGGCGGAGCCGGGGCTTCCCGGCACCGTCGAGGCCACCCGTTTCCTCGGCACCCGTGTCCGCTGCGCCGTGGCCACGGCCGCGGGACGCGTCGAGGCCACGCTGCCGTTCGGTTCCGAGGTGCCCGGCCTGGGCGAGGAGGTGATCTGCGCATGGCAGCCACAGCACGCGTCGCTGACGGCCCGGCCCTGACGCCCGACGGCTCCGCGCCGACGCCAGGGGCTTCCCGGCCGGTCGAGAAGCGCGGCCCGTGGCGCACCGGTCTGCTGCTGGCCTCCCCCGCCATCGCGGTGCTCGCCCTGCTCTTCATCGCACCGCTGTTCATGCTGGTGTACAACAGCTTCCGCACCCAGGCGGGCGATCCCACCCTGCACAACTACACGCGGTTCCTCGGGGACTCCTTCTACCGGAATGTGCTGTGGCACACCTTGTGGATCGGCGCGCTGACCACCCTCGGCTGCCTCGTGGTGGGCTACCCGTTCGCCGTCTATCTGCGCGGCCGCTCCCCCAGGGCACGCAACTACCTCTCCCTCGTGCTGCTGTCGCCGCTGCTCATCTCCATGGTGACCAGGGCGTACGGATGGCTGGTGCTGCTCGGGCCCAAGGGGCCGATCGCGGACGGGTTCCACGCCCTGGGCCTGGACGCGCCGAAGATGCTGTACAACGACACCGCGGTCGTGATCGGCATGGTGCATGTGATGCTCGCCTACATGGTGCTTCCGCTGATGGGCAGCCTGGACCGGATCGACCCGGCCCTCACACCCGCGGCCAAGGGGCTGGGGGCGAGCGGCTGGACGTGCTTCTGGCGGATCACCGTGCCACTGTCCCTGCCGGGGATGCTCGCCGGTTCGCTGATCGTGTTCAGCCTGACCGTCTCCAGCTTCGTCACCCCGGCGATTCTGGGCGGGCCCACGGTGAAGCTGATGCCGTACTTCGTCTACACCGAGGCGACGTCCAACCTGAACTGGCCGTACGCGGCGGCCATCGGCTTCGTCCTGATCGTGGTGACGACGATTCTGACGGCCGTGTACGCCCGGCTGCTGCGCGGGCGTGGCGGCAAGGAGGTGTTCGCGTGACCACGGCAGCGGAAACCGAAACGGCGACGGCGACGGCGACGAGCAAGGCCGCGGGCAAGCCGATCGCCACGGGCGCGGGCGGGCGCGCGAGGCGTCTACTCGGCGCCGTGTTCGCCGCGCTCGTCGGCCTGTTCCTGCTGGCGCCCGTGCTGGTGACCATCGCCTCCTCGCTCACCACGACCAGCTATGTGACCTTCCCGCCCAAGGGGCTGACCCTGCACTGGTACGCGGAGCTGCTGAACCGCCCCGAGTTCCTGGACTCGTTCCTGCTCAGCATCGGCGTGGCGGCGGGAGCGGCCGTGGTGTCCACGGCGCTCGGGCTCGCCGCCGGGCTGGCCATCCACCGCTATCCGTTCCCGGGGAAGTCGGTGCTGGACAGGCTGTTCTCGAGTGCGTTCGCCGTGCCGACGATCGTGCTCGGCATCGGGCTGCTCCAGTGGTACGCCCAGCTCGGCATGGCGTCCAGCCCGCTCACGCTGCTGCTGGCGCATCTGGTGCTGACCGTCCCGTACACCGTGCGCCTGGTGCTGGCCGGGCTCGCCGGGCTCGACCGGTCGGCGGAGCTGGCCGCCGCCGGGCTGGGCGCGAAGGCGCCGCAGGTGTTCTGGCATGTGACGCTGCCCGCCGTGCGCGGGCCGCTGATCGCGGGGGCGTTCTTCGCCCTGATCACGTCCTTCGACGACCTGACGATCGCGCTGTTCGTGGTGACCACGGACATGCAGACCCTGCCGGTGCGGATCTTCAACTACCTCCAGTACAACTACGACCCGACCGTGACCGCCGTCGGCACCGTGATGGTGCTCTTCGCCGCGGTGGCCGTCGTCATCATCGAGCGCGTCGTCGGCGTCGCGCATCTGTTCGGGGCCGACCCCGAGAGCTGACCTTCGTGCCAAGGAGGATTCCCGTGCGAGTTGTGGTCATCGGAGCCGGAGTGGTGGGCGCGGCGGTGGCGGCGGAGCTGGCCGCGCGTGGCGCCCGGGTCACCGTGCTGGAGGCCGATCACCCCGGGGCGGGCACCACGGCGAACTCGTTCGCCTGGATCAACAGCGCGAACAAGGAGCCGGAGCCGTACTTCGCGCTCAACCACGCCGGTGTCCGCGCACACTACGAGTTGGCCGGGGACGGCGCGCCGTGGTTCTTCCCCGCCGGAAACCTGGAGTGGGCGGTGACGGACCGGCACAAGGAGGTGCTGGCCGGGCGGGTGGCGCGGCTGAGGGCCAGGGACTACCCGGCCGAGTGGATCACCGCGGAACAGGCCCGGGAGCTGGAGCCGGACCTCGCGGCGGCACCGTCGCACGCCGTGTTCGCCTTCTTCCCCGAGGAGGCGTACACCCTGCCCGTGCCGCTGCTGTCCCGGCTGCTGGGCGCGGCCAGGGACCGTGGCGTGACGGTGGTCGGCGGCGCCAGGGTGACCGCGATCGAACACGGCCCGGCCGGAGCCACCGTGATGTGCGCCGACGGCGGCCGCCACCCGGCGGACACGGTGGTGAGCTGCGCGGGCCGGTGGACGCAGGAAGTGGCCGCGCTGGCCGGTGCGCACGTCCCCATGGCGGACCCGGATCTCGCGGGCTCGGCCACGGTCGGCTTCCTCGCCACCACCGCGCCGGTGGCCGCGCGGCTGTCCCGCGTGCTGACCGGCCCGCGGCTCAACGTACGCCCGGACGGCGGCGGTCGGCTGCTGCTCCAGGCCCTGGACCTGGACGCGACGGCGGACCCCGGCAAGCCGTACCCGCCCGACGGCGAGATCGCCTCCGCGATGCTGGCCCGTCTGCCCGAGGTGCTGAACGGCGCCGAGGGCACCGTCGTGGAGAAGGTCCGGGTCGGTCAGCGCGCCATGCCGGGCGACGGCTTCACAGTGGCGGGCTTCCCCGCCGCCGACGTGCCGTTCTATGTGGTGGCGACTCACAGCGGCATCACCCTGGCCCCACTGCTCGGCCGCCTGGTCGCGGACGAGCTCCACGGCCACGAATCCCCCCTGCTGAAGGACTTCCGGCCCGGCCGCTTCACCTCGGGCGCGGTCCTGCCCCCGCCGCCTCCGGCCCGCCGCCCGGGCGAGCAGTGAGACAGGGTGGCCAAGGCGGCTGCTGGTGGTGACGACCCGCCGGGCCCGGCACACCGGGCCCGGCGGGTCGAACGGGTCTCAGGGGCCGCCGGCGCAGTCGAGTGCCGTGAGGTCGATGGCGTCGGCCAGCGCCTGCATGCCCTTGTCGTTGGGGTGCAGATGGTCACCGTTGTCGAAGAACGGCAGGATGCGCTCGGGGTCATAGGGGCTGCGCAGGGCGCGGTCGAAGTCGGTCACCGCGTCGAACTCGCCGCTGCTGCGGACGAAGGCGTTGACCTCCTGGCGCACCCCCTCGGCGGCCGCGTCCCATTCGCTCCAGCCCTTGAACGGCCCCACGGTGGCGCCGACCACGCACATCCCGGCCGCGTGCGCCCGCTCGATGATCCGGCGGTACCCGGCGATCATGTCCGCGGCGGTGACACCGGTATGCGCCTTGATGTCGTTGACCCCCTCGAAGAGGAACACGGTCCGCACGCCCGGGAGGGACAGGACATCGCGGTCGAGCCGGTTCAGGGCGCTCTGTCCGGCGCCGTCGGCGAGGACCTTGTTGCCGGAGATCCCCTCGTTCGCCACTCCCTTGACGTCGGTGGCAGCCTGGCGCAACCGGCGCGCGAGGTAGTCGGGCCAGCGGCGGTTGAGGTCGGTGGTGGACTGCCAGCCGTCGGTGATGGAGTCGCCGAGCGCGGCCACGGCACCGGTCACGGCGGACGTCCGGACGGTGACGGCGTCGAGGTAGAACCAGGAGCCGGTGGTGTCCGTCCAGTGGGCGGCGCTCTCCTCCCTCGTGTGGTCGCCCTGGGTCGTGTACGACGTCTGCATCGCCATCCCGTGGCCCGTCGCCGGACCGGCCGCGTCGGGGGTGTGGAGGCTGACGACCAGGTTGGTGGCGGCGGGCAGACCGCCGGGCAGGGCGTCGCTGAGCACCACCTCGCCCGCCGGGACGGTGACGGTGTGCGCGCCGCCGAAGGTCAAGGGCCGGTTGCTGCCCCGCTTCAGCTCGGCGCCCGACTTCTGGACGCCGACGTACACGCTGTCGAGGGTCAGCGGCCGGTCACCGAAGGCGTTGGAGAGGCGGATGCGCGGATCGCTTCCGCCGACGCTGGTGTGCACGACCATCCGATAGCCGCGGTCGGGTGCCCCGTCTCCCATGCGATCCGCGCTCGCCGCCCAGGTGACGACGTCGTGTCGACCGCCCGCCGCCGCGGCGGGTGTGGCGTGCAGCGCGGCGGCGGCGAGCAGTACGACACCCAGGCCACCGATGGCGGCACGGCGAGCCGTCATCGGGCGAACCCCTTAAGCGTGACCGACCCGCCGGGCTCCAGGCGGACCGTGCGGGAGGTGGAGCCATGGGCCACCGACGTGGTGCGACCACCGACGCTGCGGATCGTCACCGACGTCGGTATCCCCCGCTCCCAGCGCAGATCGACGACGAAGCCGCCGCGCGCGGCCAGCCCCGTGACCGAGCCGGACGCGGCCCAGGCATCGGGCAGGGCGGGGAGCAGTTCCAGATGGCCGGGGCGGGAGTACAGCAGCATCTCGCTCATCGCGGCCGGGGTGCCGAAGTTGGCGTCGATCTGGAAGATGCCACGCCCCTTCTCCACCTCGTAGATGTCGAAGAGGTTGAACGCGGTGCCGTTGCTGCCGTCGGTGGAGGGGCGGAGGTTGTTGGCCACGAGCTGGTACGCCGTGTCGGCGTCCTTCAGCCGCGCCCAGCACGCGGCCCGCCAGGCGTTGGCCCAGCCGAAGCTGTTCATGCCGCGCGCGGTGAGCAGGGCGGTGGCCCCGTCCACGATCTCCTGGGGGGTGGAGCCGTCGGGGCGGATGCGGTCGCCGGGGAACAGGCCGATCAGCGGGGACAGATGGCGGTGGGTGGTCTCCCCGAGGTTGTCGGGGGACATCCACTCCTGGAGCCAGCCGGTCTTCGGGCTCACCTCCGGCAGGTACAGCTTCTTCCGCAGCGAGGCGATCGTGTCCGCGTAGGCGGTGTCCTTCTTCAGCTCGGCGGCCGCGGCGGCGAAGTTGCCGAACAGCGCCCACACCAGCTCCTGGGCGTAGGTGATGCCCCTGGCGTCCTGTGGGCCGTGTTCGGGCGACCAGTCCTTGTCGTCGATCAGCACCTCCCTGGAGGTGCCGGGGAGGGTGGTGGTGAGCAGCCGCGCCTCCCAGAACTCACAGGCGCCCTTGAGCAGCGGGTAGATCTTCGCCAGGTACGCCCGCGACTGGGTGTACTCGTAGTGCTCGTACAGGCTGTTGCTCAGCCAGGCGTTGCTCGCGGGATGCCACCACCAGCCGCTTCCGCCGTGGATGTTGGTGGAGAAGGCCACGGTCCAGCCGGCGACCTTCTCCGTGGAGTTGCGGTAGCGGTTGCGCGGGTCGTTGAAGAGGTCGTGGGTGAGTTTGGCCCAGGACGGGAGCTGGGCGAGGCAGTAGTCGGCGAAGGCGTCGAAGCACGAGGACAGCCCCGCGCGGTCGGCCATCCAGTAGTTCATCTGGATGTTGATGTCGGTGTGGTAGTCGCCCATCCAGTCCGGGTCGTTGCCGTCCAGCCACAGGCCCTGGAGGTTCAGCGGAAGGCTGTCGCGCGAGCCGGAGATCATCAGATAGCGGCTGAACTGGAGGTAGGCCGCCTCGAGTTCGGGGTCGGGCACACCGTCCCGGGCGCGTGCGGTGAGGCGCTTCCAGGTGTCCAGGGAGCGCTGGGCGTCCGTGGAAGTGCCGAGCGAGAGGGTGAACCGCTCGTACAGGCGCCGGTAGTCGGCGATATGGGTGCGCCGCAGGGTGTCCGCCGAGTGCCGGGCGGCGGCGCGCACCTTCGTACGGGCCAGCTGCTCGGGGTTGAGGGTGGGGTCGCGGTAGCCGCGGTCGGCGTCGGGCGCGTAGTTGGTGCCGCCGCTGACCACCACCGTGAGGTCCTTGCAGCCGGAGAAGTCGACGCGGGTGCCGTCGACACGCACCCGGCCGCCGCTGCCGTAGGCCGTGACCGCCGCGCCGTAGCGCAGACCGTTGGGGAAGGACGCGCCGAACGACTCGGCGCTCACGGGCTTCTCGCCGTGGGTGCCCTCCAGGGTGACGCTGCCGGTGTAGCGGCCGCCGCCGCTCTGGGTGAAGTGCAGGACGATCGCGTCGTCGGGGTGGCTGGCGAAGATCTGGCGCCGGTAGGTGACGCCGGAGTGGACGTAGGAGCTGGTGACCAGGCCCTGCGCGAGGTCGAGGGCGCGCCGGTAGTCGTTGACGCCGGAGAGGTCGTGGCCGGGGATGTCCACGGTGAGCCGGGCCAGCAGGGTGAAGGAGCCGAAGTCACCGCGCCCGTAGGGGAATTGGCCGTCGGCGTCGAGGGTGTCATTGAGGCCGCCGGTCCACATCGTGGCGTCGGTGATCAGCAGCAGCTCGCGGCCGGGGTCGTTGCTCGCGAGGGCGCCGAGGCGGCCGTTGCCGACCGGCAGGCCCTGCTCGATCAGCGAGCCCTCGTCGCCGGGGGCCCGCCACCACAGCTCGTCATATGAGGTGCCGGTGAGCGGCGGGGTGTCGGCCGGGCGCCGGGGCGCGGCGGAGGCGGTGAAGGCGGGCAGGGCGCCGAGGGCCAGGGTGAGTCCGGCCGTCGCCGCGAGGGACAGCGCGGTGCGTCTGCTGGGGTCTGTGCCGGAGTCTCTGCTGAGTTCTCCGTTGGCGTCTCCGTCGGTGTCTCTGCCGGTGTCGGTCGGGCGGGGGTTCATGGCGGCTCCAGGCGTCTGAGATCGGCAGATCGGCAAGGGGCCCGGCCGAGGGGCCGGGCCCCTTGGTGTTCAGGAGGACTTCGGTACGTCGATCCGGTCGATGTCCGGTGCGTAGCCGGAACCGCTGTCGAACGTGATGGTGTTGGAGCCGGCCTTGAGCGTCACCGGAACGTGGACACTATTGACGGTGGACCAGTCGCCTGTCGAGGGGAACGTGTGGCGGGTGGCGCCGCCACCGTTGGCCGAGACATCGGCGGAACGGGCGTCACCGCTGACGTAGGCCACCTTGATCTGGTAGGTGCCGGCCTTGTCCACGACGACGTTGTTGATGGTCAGCTTTCCCCCGGTGTAGAGGTTGCCGACCTTGTGGCCGTCGGAGCAGGCCGCGCAGTCGGCCACCGAGGCATTGCCGCCGAGGGTGTTCGCGGAGGACTCGGCCTCGATACCGGTCCAGGTGAGCGCGTCGCCGCGCGGGGTGACCTGGAAGAGGCGGGAGCCGTGGGCGGGCAGGGCCTGGGTGATCCCGTTCCTGTGCGTGCCGAGGTTCTCGTGGTTCCACAGATCCCGCACCGCGGCCTTGCCGGTGAAGCCGAGCGTCGACCAGTCGGCGGTCACCGAGGCCGGCCGGTCGGCCAGGTTGAACAGGGCGACCGTGTAGGTGCCGTCCTGGTTCTTCGATGCCCACACCTGCTGGGGGTCGGACGGTGTGACCGGCCGCGCGGGCGGTGCGTCGCCCTGGTTGACGGCGATGACCTCGCGGTTGGTCAGCAGCGACAGCCCGTAGGAGTCCAGCTTGGTCACATCGTCACCGGTGTAGAGCGGCGACTTGGCGATCGCCCACAACGTGGCGTAGCTCTGCCGCTCGGCCTTGGTCAGGCCGTCCATCTCGCCGTTGCCCACATCGAGGGAGTCGAGGTCGTTCCAGCCGCCGGGGCCGGCGTGCCGGGTCCAGGCCGGTGTGTCGTCCCAGCGGTCGTCGACGGAGTTCTCCCAGCTGACGAGCGTGTTGCAGTAGCATTCGACGTCGGTGTCGACGCGCCAGCCGTTGGAGTGCTTCTTCCAGTCGTCGGCGTGCCCGATATCCAGCGACCAGGACAGCTCCAGGTGGATCGGGCGGCCGGTGGCGGAGATCGCCTTCTGCCAGGCGGCCACATCGGCGACGTTGTTGTAGTTGTCGCCGCTCTTGAAGGAGCCGGGGCCCACACCGTCGAGTTTGAGGAAGTCATAACCCCAGTCGGCGAACATCCGCGCCTGGGAGTCGATGTACTTCTGCGCGCAGGGATCGGAGAAGTCGATCTTGTACGCGCTGTCCCAGCCGTTGGTGGTGCGCAGGTCGTCGTAGACGATGTCGGCGGTGGTGCAGCCCTCGGCGTTCCAGATCGGCACCTTGCCCCCGCCGTACGCCTCCTTCTCCAGGCCGACGGGCAGATAGATACCGGCCTTGAGGCCCTTGGAGTGGATGTGGTCGGCGACCGACTTCATACCGCTCGGGAAGCGCACGGGGTCGGCCTTCTGGCGGCCGTACTCGTCGAACTCCGGTGTCCACGCGTAGTTCCGCCACCAGCCGGCGTCGATGTTGATGTACTCGTAGCCGTACTTCTTGAGCTTGGTGGCGAGGGCGTCGGTCTGTTTGAGGACGTTCGCCTCGGTGAGGTAGCTGTAGTCGCCGTTCGGATTGAGGCCCGGGTACTTCGACGACTGCATGCTCCAACTCGACCAGCCCATATAGGGCTTGGCGGCGATGGTGGCCGGGGATGCCGGGGTGGCCGTGGTGGCGTCGCCGTCGTCGGGCCGTGCCTGCGCGGCCGGGGCGGCCGTGGCGAGGCCCGCGGCGAGGGCCAGGACGATAAGGGATCTCAGACCGCGTACGGGCATGACGGGGTACGAGGGTGACCGCATGGGTCTACCTCCTGGGGTGTGGTTCGGGGAACGGGGTGGCGGCGGGATGCGGCGGGGTTCGGGGTACGGCGGCGCAGGTTGCCCTTGTCTCAACCGACAGGGGAATGGCGGCCCGCGCTAGTTCGCGTCTGATCGGATGAAGGACTGGATGGCGGTGGCCGCGGCTCCACGGGCCCACTCGTCGAAGGGCAGCGGCCGGGTCTGTACGTCGCACCGCGCCGCGGAGCCGAAGGCCGCCGTGGCGAAGGCGTCACGGATGTGGTCGGCGAACAGGTCGTAGGCGGCCAGGCCCTCGCCGGAGATGATCACCCGTTCGGGGCCGAGCAGATTGGCCACGGTGGCGATGCCTCGGCCGATGGCGTCGCCTGCCCGTGCGTAGATCTCCCGTGCGCCGGCGACCCCGTCGTGGGCCAGTCCGGCGGCCTCGACCGCGTCGGCCACCTGGACCCCCGTGGCCGCGCGGACCTGGCGGACGATGGCGTCGTCGCTCGCGATGGCCTCCACACAGCCACGGTTGCCGCAGTGGCAGCGAGGGCCCGCCGGGTCGACGGTGATGTGTCCGATCTCGCCGGCCACACCATGGGCCCCGGCCACCACCCTGCCGTGGACCACGAGACCGCAGCCGATGCCCGCGCCGACCGTCACGACGGCGAAGCCGGACAGCCCCACGCCCGCTCCGAACCACTGCTCGGCCACGGTCAGCGCGCGCACGTCGTTGTCGACGGTCACCGGAAGGCCCGTGGTCATGGCGGCGAGTTCGGCGAGCGGCACATCGCGCCACTCCAGGAAGGGCGAGTAGCGCACCACGCCCTCGGCGCGGTCCACATCGCCGGAGACGGCCATGCCCAGGCCCGCGACGCGCACACCGAGGCCGTCCGCCTCGATGAGCAGCTCCCGGACGAGTTCCGCGGCCGTCCCCAGCACCGCCTTGGGGTCACGGGCGGGGAGGGGGATGTGCCGGGCGACGAGGATCCGGCAGCACAGGTCGGTGAGCACGCCGATGATCGTGTCCCCGGTGACCTTGACCCCGATGAACAGCGCGCGGCCACCATCCACCCGGACCAGGTTCGCGGGCCGCCCGAGTGCCGGGCGCGCGTCCTCGTCCACGTCCTCCACCAGGTAGCCGGCCTCGATCAGGGGACGGACCGCCTTGGTGACGGCCGCCGCCGACAGCCCCGCCCGCCGCGCCACTTCCAGGCGGGTGAGCGGGCCCTGCGACAGGACCGTGGTGAAGATCTGCGAGGCGGCCGACGTGTGCGCCGGGAACGACTCGACAGCGGAGGGCGAGGACATGGCCGGGAACCTAGGCCCCTTATTTTCCGCTGTCAATGAAAGAAGCAAGAATCTCCTGAGGATTGCCTGTGAGCCCTGATCCCGCTTCCAAAGCCCGACTCGTGCGGGGGTGTTGACATGTGATCGAAGGTCTCGTTGGCTTAGCGGGCGGCCCTCTTCTCGCACGCGCCGAGCGCCCCGCATCCGTACGCGACACCCGCCGCTCCCCCGCCGTCCCACGAACGTGAGGCCCGATGCCGACGATCTCCCGTGCCCCGGACACCGGGGTCTGGCTGCTGACCACGCCCCGCACCTCGTACGCCCTGCACATCGACGAGACGGGCGCGCCCTGCCATCTCGCCTGGGGGCCGCGGCTGACGCCGCGGGAGGCCGAGCAGCTGGTCGTGCCCGCCGGGGAGGCGGCGAGCAGCTTCGAGGGACGGCCCGCGGTGGGCGAGGAGCTGCCGGTCGACGGCGGCACGCGCTATGGCGCGCCCTCCCTCCAGATCCGGTACGCGGACGGCTCGCGCGGCTTCGAGTGGCAGCCGACCGGGCACCGCGTCATCACACCCTCCGACGGCGTCGGCGAACTCCGGCTGGAATTCCGCGACCGCCACTATCCGCTGCATGTCGCGCTCCACTACCGGGTGCGGGACGACACGGATGTCATCGAGCGCTGGACGGTGCTGCGCAACGAGGGTGAGCAGCGGGTCAGCCTGTTGCGCGCCGACTCGGCGGCCTGGTCC
Organism: Streptomyces sp. NEAU-174; assembly: GCF_052665095.1. NCBI lineage: Bacteria > Bacillati > Actinomycetota > Actinomycetes > Kitasatosporales > Streptomycetaceae > Streptomyces > Streptomyces sp. NEAU-174. The sequence continues at coordinate 314,131 of NZ_JBQTCE010000006.1, forward strand.
CTGCCACCACTGGCCGACTACCGGCTCAGCCATGTCACCGGGCAGTGGTCCGCGGAGAGTCAGCTGCGCCGCGAGCGCCTGCCGCACGGGGAGACCGTGCTGACCAGCCGGCGTGGCATCACCAGCCATCACGCGAGTCCTTGGGTGATGGTGGACGAGGGCGACGCGGGCGAGGAGCACGGCCGGGTGTTCGGCGCCGCCCTTGCCTGGAGCGGGAGTTGGCGCATCACCGCACAGCGCACCCCGGACGGACGCGCCGGTTTCACCGGTGGCGTCGGCCACGAGGGCATATGCGTGCCGCTGGTGCCGGGCGAGGAATTCGCCACCCCGGTGTTCGCCGGGCTGTTCACCGACGGCGGGTTCGGCGCGGCGAGCCGGGCCTGGCACGCGTACACACTGCGCCACGTCCTGCCGCACGGCCGTGAGGTGGCGCCCGTGCTCTACAACTCCTGGGAGGCCACCGGGTTCGATGTGGACGAGGCGAACCAGAAGGCGCTGGCCGAGCGGGCCGCCGCCCTGGGCGTGGAGCTGTACGTGGTCGACGACGGCTGGTTCGGGGCCCGGCGCGGCGATCACGCGGGGCTGGGCGACTGGACCCCGGCCCGGGAGCGCTTCCCACACGGCCTCGGCCCGCTGGCCGACACGGTGCACCGGCTGGGCATGCGCTTCGGCATCTGGGTGGAGCCGGAGATGGTCAACCCCGACAGCGACCTCTACCGCGAGCACCCGGACTGGGTCCTGCACACCCCCGGCCGGGCCCGCAGCGAGCTGCGCAACCAACTCGTCCTGAACTTCGCCCGCGACGACGTGGCCGACTGGGCCTACGGCTGGCTGACCCGGCTGGTCGCGGACCATGGCATCGACTTCCTCAAGTGGGACATGAACCGCGCCTTCAGCGAGGCCGGGTGGCCCGGCACTCCGGACGGCCACGACCGGCTGTGGACGCGCTATGTGGCCAATCTCTACGACGTCCTCGACCGGCTGCGGGCCGACCACCCCGGGCTGCGCATCGAGGCGTGCAGTGGCGGTGGCGGACGCGTGGATCTGGGCATCCTCACCCGTACGGACCAGGCGTGGGTGTCGGACAACACCGACGCCGTCGACCGGCTGGTCATTCAGCACGGCTTCGGTCAGCTCCTCCCGCCGCGCACGATGTCCGCGTGGGTGACCGATGTGCCTAATCAACTCACCACCCGCACCGTGCCGTTGAGGTTCCGCTTCCATGTGGCGATGTGCGGGCTGCTGGGCATCGGCGGGGATCTCGCCCGCTGGTCCGAGGAGGAACTCGCCGGGGGCGCCGACCTGGTGGCCGAGTACAAACGGGTGCGCCACCTCGTCCAGCACGGCGTCCTGTACCGGCTGTCCGGCCCGCACGGCGAGCTGCCGACCGTGGTGCAGTACGCCGCCGAGGACGGCAGCGAGACTCTGGTGCTGGCCTGGCAGCGCGGCCCGCGCCACGGAGTCCCCAGGCTGCCGGTACGGCTGCGCGGGCTCACCCCCGGCGCCCGCTACCGCGACACCCGCACCGGCGAGGCGCACCACGCCACCGTGCTGGCGGAGTACGGATTCCGCCTGGACCTCCCGTCCGGTGACTGGGCCAGCACGGCCGTACACCTGGTCAGGGAGGGGCAGGACGAGACGTAGCGCCGCCACTGCCGCGATAGGCGGCGGTGGCGATTTCGACGAACGAGCGGACCAGGGGATTCGTGTCGCCCTCGTTCCACGCCACCACCACGCGGCTCGGCGCCATGTCGATCAGCGGCACCACGGCGAGCCCCTCCGGCGGCTCGTGGTCCACGAGCGTCATGCCGACCGTGCCGTTCCACAGCACGGCTTGGCGGCATTCCTGGACGCCGCGCACCACCGGGCCCTGGCGAGGCTCCCCGCCGTTCCAGTACGACTGCCAGAGGGGGTCGGTGCCCTCCGGGAACAGGAACCAGCGGCGGTCCGCCAGGTCGGCCAGTTTCAGGCTGTCGCGGCGGGCCAGCGGATCGTCGGCGCGCAGCAGCGCGCCCACCGGGTCGGCGCGCAGCTCGTGCACGGTCAGGCCGGTTTCGTCGAACGGCCCGCGGGTCAGGGCGATGTCCACCAGCCCTGCGTGCAGCCCGCAGGTGGGATCGGTCAGGTCGGTCTCGCGGATGTGCACCTCGACGCCCGGGTGGCGCCGGTGGTAGGCGCCCGCCAGCCGGGTGGCGTCCGGGTCGGCGCTGTCCCCCAGGATGCCCACGGTGAGGCTCGCGGTACCGGCCGCCGTGGCCACGCGCACACGTACCCGGTCGGCGTGGTCGAGCAGGGCGCGCGCCTCGTCGAGCAGCACGGCACCCACCGGAGTGAGCGTGACACCGGCGGACGACCGGTGGAACAGCGTGGCGCCCAGCCCGGTCTCCAGCTGCTTGATCGCCCGGCTCAGCGGCGGCTGGCTCATGTGCAGCCGGACGGCGGCCCGGCCGAAGTGGAGTTCCTCGGCGACTGCCACGAAATAGCGCAGGGTGCGTAGCTCCATGGTGCAACGATACCCATCCGGTATCGAGACCGCGGAAGGAGTCTTGGACGGTCGTGGCGCCCCGGCGGTGGAATCGCGGTGTGACTGAAGAACCGAAAACCAGTGTCCGGGTGAAGAGCCGCTACGCGACCGAGCCGACCACCGGCGTCGCCCGGAAGGCGGGACGGGAATCGTGAAGGTGGCGTACTGGATCGTCGCCGGCCTGCTGGCCCTCTTCTACCTCTACGGGGGCGGGGTGAAGGTGATCCGGAGCCGTGACGAGCTCCGGCCGATGATGGCCTGGGTGGACACCATGCCGATGGCGGCCGTCAGGGCCATCGGGGTGATCGAAGTGCTCGGCGCGATCGGGCTGATCCTTCCCCCGCTGACCGGCATCGCGCCCTGGCTGGCCCTGGCCGCGGCCATCGGGTTCGTGATCCTACAGATCGGCGCCACCAGGGTTCACCTGCGCCGTGGAGACCGCCAGGTGGCGCTCAACATCACGCTCTTTCTCGCCGCGGCCGTGACCATCTGGCCGGCGACGACATGGCTGTGACACCGGGCAGGGCCACGCGGCGGCCCGCCCGGCCAAAAGGTGACAAAATAATCCCAGGAGGTTGATCCACGCCGGGCAGGAGAGCTGGTGGACCTGGACGCCGTCGCCGATGAGCTGTACGCCCTGCCACCCGCGGACTTCACCGCCGCCCGGGACGAGCGCGCCAAGGACGCCCGCACCGCGGGCGACCGGAAGCTCGCCGAGCGGATCCGCCGCTTGCGCCGCCCCACCAAGGCGGCGTGGGCCAGCAACCTGCTGGTGCGGCGGCGGCCGGACGAAGCCGAGCAGGTCCTTCGGCTCGGAGAGGCACTGCGGCAAGCACACCAGGACCTGGACGGCGGGCAACTGCGGAAGCTGTCCACACAGCAGCGCCAGGTCATCGCGGCGCTCGCCCGCCAGGCGAGGGAGCTGACCGCCCAGGCCGGGCAACCGATCGGCGAGGGCGCCCAGCGCGAGGTGGAGGAGACGCTGCGCGCCGTGCTGGCCGACCCGGACGCGGGTCAGGAGTGGGTACGGGGGCGGCTGGCCAAGCCGCTCGCGGCACCGACCGGATTCGCGCTCCTAGCCGACGCCGCCCGGTCCGCGCCACCCGCCACGGGCCGGGGCAAGCGGGCCTCCGGCGGCCGGGTGGCCGATCTGGACGCCGCTCGTTCGCGGCGCCGCGAACGACAGGAGCAGGAGCGACGCCGTGAACAGCAGGAGCAAGAGCAACGCCGCGAACAGCAGGAGCAAGAACGGCGCCGCGCACAACAGGAGCAAGAGTGGCGCCGCGCACAACAGGAGAAGCGCCGCGAGCAGCGGGAGCGGCAGGCCCGTGCACATCAGGAGGCCGAGGACGCAGAGCGCCGACTGCGCGCCGACGAGGCGGAGCTCAGCGCGGCCGAGGATGAGCAAGACCGTGCTGACCAGCGAAAACACCAGGCGCAGCAGCGTCTGACGGACCTGAGAAAGCAGCTGAAGGAGGCCGAGGGCGAGCAGCGGGAGGCCGATGAGGCCGTCCGGGAGGCCCGCACGCGGACGCGGAAGGCGGACCGGGCGGTCCGTGAGGCGAGGCGGCGGGCCACCGACGCGGCAGCACGGGCGGAACAACTCGCCGACCAGGCAGAACCGCCGACGGTGTGAGGAAAAGGCGAGAGAGGAAACCCGACCACATGAGTTCGCGCCGGAGGCCCGGGCCGGTCGATGGCCGAACAAGGCACCATGCGAGGGAGGCAGCGATGATGAGCGACGACAGGGCAGACGACGTCTATCAGCCGACCGGCACCAACGAGGAGCAGGAGGACGCGGCCCCCCTGGACGCCCAGGACTCCCTGGACGAGCGCGACTACGACGAGATGCTCGACGAGGGCTACTCGCCGCCGGAAAAGCCACTGGGTGTCACCAAACACGGCACGACGGCGGCCGAACAGCGCGAGCGCGAGACGCTCGACGAGCGGCTGGCCGAGGAGAGCCCCGACGTCGAAGCCCCAGCGGGCGACGAGGTGGGAGATGTGCAGGACGGCGAGGGCGAACCGATCGACCCCGAAGCGGGAACGGAGCGCACGGGACGGCTCGTCGCCCCCGACGAGGGCGCGCACACCGACACCACCAAGGAAGTCATCGCCAGGGACGAAGGCATCGACGCCGGCGCTGCCGGCGCCGAGGAAGCCGCCGTGCACACCGTCCCGGATGAACAACTCGAAGCGGAAGACGACACGGAACCGGATCGTTGATCCTGCCGCGGGGCGGCGGAAAGGATGCCGTGGCAGCTTCCTGACAGGACGTTTCCCCGGCGTCGGCACGCCCCGCCGCCGGGTCGTAGCGTGGCCGGAGGGGTGAGCGGTCTCGCGGTGCGCGGGCGACCGCTCGCGTGATGATGGACGTCCTTTTCGCGGAGGGGCCACCGCGATGCTGATCCTGCCGTGCGACGGTTCGGTGGACACGGTCGGTGCGCTGTCGCGTGCGCTGGCCGTCGCGATCGAAGACCACGGGGAAACCGTGCTGCCCGTGGCGGCGGCTGCGGGCTCGCCTGGGCTCGACACCCGTGGGCCCGTACCGTCCGGGACGGCGGTGGTGGTCGGCACCTCGGGGTCCACCAGCGAGCCCAAGGGGGTGCTGCTCTCCGCCCGGGCACTGCGCGCGTCGGCGGAGGCCACGCACACCAGGCTCGGGGGCCCCGGACGCTGGCTGCTGGCGCTGCCCGCACACCATGTGGCGGGCGTGCAGGTCCTGGTCCGCTCGCTGCTGGCCGGGGCGGAGGCGGTGGTCCACGATCTGCGGGAGGGCTTCCGGCCCGAGCGGTTCCGCGCCGCGGGTTGCCGCTACACCGCGCTGGTGCCCACGCAGATCCGGCGGCTGCTGGACACGGGTGGGCCCGGCCTGGCGGCGTTACGGGAGTTCGACGCCGTACTGCTGGGCGGCGCGGGCACACCGGAGCCGTTGCTGACGCGGGCGCGCGAGGCGGGTGTGAGGGTGGTGACCACGTACGGCATGACCGAGACCGCCGGTGGCTGCGTGTACGACGGGGTGCCGCTGGAGGGGGTACGGGTGCGGATCGGTCCGCCACCGGAAGGGACGCCCGGGCCCGGCGCGGGTGGTCCGATAGCCCTCGGCGGACCGACCCTGGCCTCCGGCTACCTCAACCGGCCGGAGCTGACGGCCCGTTCCTTCGACGACGGCTGGTTCCGCACGGACGACCTCGGGCACTGGCGGGAGGACGGCCGTCTTCAGGTTCTCGGCCGGGCGGATGACGTGATCGTCACCGGCGGGGTGAAGGTGTCCCCGTCCGTGGTGGAGCAGGTCCTGCGGGAACAACCCGGTGTCGGGGACGCGTGTGTGGTGGGGGTGGACGACCCGGAGTGGGGGCAGATCGTCGTGGCCGTCGTCACTCCGCGCGAACCGGGGGCGTGGGGGACAACGGCCGAGGGCGCGCTGAAGGGCGCGGTCCGGGAGCGGCTCGGGCGCGCCGCCGCGCCCAAGGACATCCGGGTCGTCGAGGCCCTGCCGCTGCGCGGGGTGGGAAAGCCGGATCGGCCGGCCGTGCGCCGTCTGTTCACGGCGTAGTGAGGTCGTGGGCGTACGGCCCGGGCATCATGTACGGACGTGCGGCCCGGGCATCATGTACGGCCCGCTCCCCCGTCCTCAGGCCGTCACCTGGACGTGGCGCCGGGTGTGCGCCTTGAGGAAATCCTCCTTCACCTCGTACGGCACGGCTGCGGCCGGTACCTCGATCAGGCCGTCCACCGCCCGCGTCTCCGGTGTGACGATGTCCTCGCCGAAGTACTTGTCGGAGCCGGAGTTGTCGCCGGGCAGGGTGAAACCGGGCAGCGCCGACAGCGTCACATTGGCGGCTCTGCTGATGCCGAAGTCGTGCATGCCACCGCACCACACGGGCACCCCGGCCGCGACGCAGGCGTCATGCACCCGGACGGCCTCCAGGAGGCCGCCCAGGCGAGCGGGCTTGATGTTGACCACGCGGCAGCTGCCCAGCGCCAGCGCCTCCCGCGCCCGTCCGGCCGAGGTGAGACTCTCGTCGAGGCAGAGCGGTGTGGCCAGCTCCTTCTGGAGCGTGGCGTGGTCCAACAGATCGTCCCAGGCCAGCGGCTGTTCGATCATCATCAGGCCGAACGCGTCCAGATCACGCAGCCGCGGAAGGTCCTCGAGGGTGTAGGCGCAGTTGGCGTCGGCCATCAGCGGCAGCTCAGGGAACCGGTTCCGGATCGCCTCCAGCACGTTCACATCGGCGCCCGGGCCGATCTTGACCTTCACCCTTTGGTAGCCCTGCCCGACGTACCCCGCGATGGTGTCGCACAGCCGGTCGTGGTCACTGTCCATCCCCACGCTCACGCCGGAGGGGACATGGGTGCGCGCCGCGCCACCGAGCAGCGTGGCCAGCGGTCGGCCGGTGGTGGCGGCCAGCAGATTCCACGCGGCCATCTCCAGGCCGCACCGGGCGAAGTTGTTGGCCTTGACCCGGCCGTAGAGGGCCGTGAACTCCTCGATGGTGTCCCAGGGGCGGCCCACCACCGCCGGGGCGAGGAAGTCGCGGGTCACGGACCACACCGTGTCGGTCGTCTCGCCCAGGTAGTACGGGTCCACCGGCACCGGTGCCTCGCCCCACCCCGTGAGGCCGTCGGCGGTGGTGGCGCGGACGACCACATGCAGCAGGGTCTTGGCGCTGTGGGTGCTGGCGGTGAAGCCGTGGGTGAGCCGCAGCTCCACCACGGAGAGGTCGAGCCGGTCGATGCGCGGCACGGAGGTCCCCTTCCCCTCGTCGGGAGATGGCGTCGTCGAGAGATGACGTGATGGTGTCTAGGGCCTGAGGGTGGAGCCGCCGTCCACCGTCACGGTGGTGATCGTCATATGGGCCGCCTGATCGGACACCAGGAAGCCGATGACGGAGGCGATGTCCTCGGGCTGGGCCAGCGTGCCGCGGGGGATGCCCACCCGATGGCGTTCGGGGTCTCCGTGCAGCAGCGCCTGTCTGCGGCCGGGCAGATGCGCGTTGGCGCGGGACATCGGGGATTCGGTGGTCCCCGGCGCCACGACGACGGATCGCACGCCGTGCCCGGCGAGTTCCAGTCCGGCGCAGTTGGTGAGGTACTGGGCGGCCGCCTTCGAGGCCCCGTACAGCCCCTGGTCGTACTTGACGATTCCGGCGCTGTTAGACGCCACGGTGATGACGCAGCCGCGTCCGCGCCGCGCCATCCGCCGACCCACCGCACGGACGCAGTTGAAGGTCCCCCGGACGTTGACGCCGAACACCCGCTCCCACTCGGCGTCCTCCTGCTCGGTCAGCGGGGCGGTACGGCCGAGCACTCCGGCGGCGTTGACCAGGATGCCGATCGGGCCGAGCCGATCCTCCACGTCCTGGACGGCCCGTTCCACCTCGCCGGAGTCGGTGACGTCGAGGCGTACGGGGTGTGCCATGGCGCCCAGTCGCCGGGCCACGGTGTGTGCCCCGTCCTCGTCGATGTCCGCCACGGCCACGACCGCTCCCTCGGCGGCCAGTTGATGTGCGGTGGCGGCGCCGATGGCTCCTGCCGCGCCGGTGACCAGGGCCGTGACCTCGGCTATGCCGGTCAGCCTCATGCTCCTCGCCCCGTTTCCCGCTGCGTTCCCCGTAGCGTTTCCGGCTCGGGGCCGGGGAGGGACTCCGCGGCCCGCAGCTCGGCGTCGATCCGCGCCAGCACCCCGGAGAAGCGCTGGAGCCGGCTTTTGAGCAGCGCCGTCGTGCTCGGGTCGTTGGCGGAGATCTCGGCGGCACACGCGGTGGCCTCCGCACCCGCCCGGCCCGGTGGTACGAGCCGCTGCAACAGCCCCAGCCGGTAGGCCTCGTGTGCCGTCACCCAGCGGGCGGTCAGGAGCAGATCCTTGGCGGCGCCCAGGCCGACCAGCCCGATGAGTTTCGCCGCCCCGATGGGGACCCCCAGGCGGGCGCCCGGGAAGCGGTACGCCGAGTCCTCGGCGCCCACCCGGATGTCGCAGGCGGCGGCCAGCTCCGCACCGGCGGCGACACAGCGCCCCTCGATCGCGGCCACGGTCGCCTTGGGCGCCGCTGCCACCGTCCGCTGCAACCGCGCGAAGACCCGCAACCGGTCCGCGCGGCCCTCGTCGCCCAACTCCTCGTCGCGGTCGCCCCCGACACAGAAGTCCGGTCCGCTGCCGCTGAGGACGAGCACCCGTACGGCGTCATCGACCAGCGCGCCTTCCACGGCCTGAAGCAACCGCGCGGCCGCCTCGGTGGTCAGCGCGTTGCGCACCCGGGGGCGCTCGATGCGCAGCTGTGCCACTCCGGTGGCGCGGTCCCGCTCGACGCCGATCACCGGGGTATCCACAGCTCTTCGAGGGCGCGGGCCACGGTCCGGTGGGTCCGGTCGTGCACCGCGACATTGGCCGTGCGGTCGGTGCGCAGATGGATCATCGACACGCCCGGCGAGCCCACCTTTTCCTTCAGCGCGGACCGCAACTCCCCCTCATCAGAGGGGCGGACGACACCGACTCCATACGCGGCGGCCACCGCGCACACATCGGCGGCCTGCGGGGTGCCGAAGAGCAGCTCGAAGGTGTCCTCCGGAAGGTGTGACGCCTGTGGCAGGAACGAGAAGATCCCGCCCCCGTGGTTGTCGACCACGACCAGTGTGCAGCTCATATCCGGCGCCTCGGCGGCGCCCAGCAGCGCGCCCGCGTCATGGAGGAAGGTCAGATCGCCCAGGAGTACGGCCACCGGACGCCGGGCCGCGGCCACGCCGAGCGCGGTGGCGATCGTGCCGTCGATCCCGTTGACACCGCGGTTGGCCAGCACGGCGGGGGGACGGTGGCGGGGCGCGGCGAACCACTCGAGGTCCCGTACGGGCATCGAGGACCCGACCACCAGGGTCGCCTCGGTGGGCAGGGCGTCGAAGAGCGTACGAGCCACTCGCGGTTCGGTGAGGCCGGCCCGGCCGTCCAAGGCATCGGCCACGGCCGCCTGCGCGGTGGCTTCGGCCGAGGCCCACGCGGTGCGCCACTCCGGCTGTGCCGGGGGTTCCGGCGCCGACTCGGCCACGGCGCGGCACAGGGCCGTGGGATCGGTGCGCAGCACGGTGGCGGCCAGCCGGTCCGGGTCGCGCCACCGCCAGTCGGGATCGACGAGCACATGCCGGATGCCGGGTTGCCGCAGCCAGTCGGCCACCGCCCGGGAGGCCCAGCGCTCCCCGAGATGCACGACCACCTCGGGGCGCAGCCGGTCCCGGGCGTGCGGGCTCCGCAGGATGGCGTCGGCCGCCGCCACGGTGCCGGGGCCCGGTGTGCGGGCGCCGGAGCGCGGATCGGCCAGCACCGGCCAGCCCAGTGCCGCGGCGGCCGCGTGCACGGCGACCGGATCGCCCGCACCCGCGCCCACGAGCAGGACACCCCGCTCGTGCCCGCCCGCGACGTCGGCCACGTCCGCCGGGGTGGCGGTCGGGACCCGGCGGCCGACGTGGTGCCAGGGCCGCCCGTCCGCCCGGCCGGGAGGCAGCGGGCCGGGCCGTGCCACCAAGGGGTCGCGAAAGGCCAGGTTGAGGTGGACGGGGCCCGGGCCCGAGGGTCCGGCCTCGGCCTCCGCCACGGCGCGCGCGGCGAGGGAGCGCCACATTCCGTCCTGGCTCCGCTCGGGAACCGCCACGGCCGCGGCCCAACGCACCGCCGATCCGTACAGGCCCGTCTGGACCATGGTCTGCGGGGCGCCCACTCCCTGTAACTCCGGTGGACGGTCGGCGGTGCACACCACCATCGGCACCCCCGCCAGATCGGCCTCGGCGACCGCCGGATGGAGCTCGGCCGACGCCGTACCGCTGGTGGTGACCACGACGGTGGCGCGCCCGGTGGCACGGCTCAGCCCCAGGGCGAGGAAGCCCGCCGCGCGCTCGTCGAGGCGTATGTGCAACCGCGTCCGGCCGTCCTCGGCGAGGGCGAGCGCGAGCGGGGTGGAGCGGGAGCCGGGCGCGATGACGGCGTCGCTGAGCCCCGCGCGGACCCACTCGTCGACGAGGGTGGCGGCGAAGGCCGCCTGAGCGCCGCCCTCGATGTCCGGGGCCGCCTGAGCGCCGCTCTCGGTGTCGGCTGCGTATCGGTCCATGGATTCACGGCCCGCCATCAGCGTGTCCAATCCTTCACCGCGCCGAGCCGGGTCAGCGCCGCGCCGAGCTGGCCCAGCAGTCCTGAGCCGACGCCGGAGAGCATGCGGTAGCCGCTGCGCTGCAACTCCTCCCCGCCCTTGTTCGACGGGGAGGAGCCGTCGAGCCAGCCGTCCGGTGTCAGCCGGTCGCACAACACCTCCCATGCCTCCTGCGCCACCACGCCCTCGCGATCGGCGGCGAAGCGGCCGCGCTCCACGCCCAGCGCCAGGGCCGCGGCGATACCGGCGGATCCGCAGGTCTCCGCCCCGGTGGCGGGCTCCGCCAGATAGCAGTCCCAGATACCGGCCGCGTTGCGCCGGGACACCGCGAGCCGGGCGGCCCTCGCGGCCTCGTCCCACAGGTCCTCGGTGTCCGGCCGGTCGCCGAGCTCGGTCAGGGTGCGCACCAGGCCGAGCAGATACCAGGCGTACGCCCGAGCCCAGTTGCGGTAGACGCGGCTGCCGTCCGGCAGCAGCCTGAGGTAGAGGTCGTCGTCCCATGTCAGCCGCCTGCGCCGTACGCGAAGCTGACGGATGGCCGCCTCGCGCAGCCGGGTGTCCCCGGTGGCCTTCGCGAGGACGGCCATGGGGTAGCCGACCGTGTAGCACCCCTCGGCGGTGGTCGGTGCGTCCTTGACGCATCCATGGGGATCGGTCCGGGCATTCCAGGACTCGACGGCCAGCCGGAGCGTGGGATGCTGCGGATCCCGCTTCGCGATCACCGCGAAGGGGAGCGTGGCCTCGATCCCGTACACCCGGTCGTTCGCGGGGCGGCCGCGCGGATCCTCGTAGCGCAGCCGGGTGCCGTGGACATAGACGGCGAGGTGGTCGCGCAGCGCCGTCTCGGCGCGGGTGTCGCCGGGGAAGGTGGTGTGCAGGTCGTACAGCGCGTCCAGCACACATCCCTCCATCCACCCGAACGGTTGCACACTGGCCGGGCTGGTGAGGTGGCGGTGGAGTGCGGCGGCCGGAGCCGGTGGGTCCTCGTCCGCCAGCAGCAGCGCGGGCCGCCGCTCGACGGGGGCCTCCGGGCCGGAGAAGATCCACAGTGGCTCGGTGGCCGGTTCGGGGGTGAGGGTGAGCCGTACGCCCTCGTCCAGCACGGCCCGTACGGCCTCGGTGTCCAGTGGCAGATCGTAGGGCTGGTGGCAGTCGGCGTACCGGATGTCGAACGAGCCGAGCGGCCGGCCGGTGCCCGCCGAGACGGCCTCGACGCGACGGACGTCCCGCACGTCGCAGGCGACGAACAGGCGGAGCCGGCCCGGGGAGAGGGGTGCCGTGGAGTGCCACCTCAGCACGGTGGACGCCTGGCCGCCGACGATGGCCGCGGTCGACCAGGTCAGCGGGGTGCGCCGGTCCGAGGGGAAGGGAACGCCCGGCGCGTCCACACTGCTCGCGGGAATGTGATGTGCGCTTGCCATTGATGATCCCTCGCCTGTTCAGGGCGCAATGAGCGCGGGCAGAATGGCGCCCAGCTTCGCGCGGGTCTCGGCCAGTTCCTCTTTCGGATCGGAATCGGCGACAATGCCGTTCCCGACATACACGGTGGCGTTTTTGCCATGTATCTCGGCGCACCGAATGGTCACGCAGAGACAGCCGTTCCCCTCCGCGTCCACCCAGCCCAGCGCCCCTCCGTAAAGCCCTCTGTCCCAGCCCTCCAGACGTTCGATCACTTCGTACGCCTTGTCGCGGGGCCATCCGCACACGGCGGGCGTCGGATGAAGCATGGCCGCCAGTCGGAGAAATGGCGGGTGGTCGGCTTTGAGCTCGGCCCGGACCCGGGTCATCAGATGCTGCACGTTCGCCAGTTTCAGCGTCTCGGGCCGCTCGTTGGCCTTGATCCATGTGGTGCTGGGCGCCAGGGCGTCCAGCACCGCCTCGCGCAGGACCCGGTGCTCCTCCTGGTTCTTACCGGACTCCTGGAGCCAGGACGCGAGCCGGCGGTCGGACTCGGCGTCGCCGCCACGGCGGATGGTGCCGGCCAGGGCACGCGACTCCACCATCCGCCCGCGCTTGGCGAGCAGCAGCTCCGGACTGGCTCCCACCAGGCCGAAGGCGGAGAACAGATAGGCGGAGGGGAAGGTGTGGGCCAGCCGCCGCAGCACCACGGACGGCTGGATGTCCGTATCGCACTCCATCTGGATGCGCCGGGCGAGCACCGCCTTGCGCAGCTCTCCGCGGCGCACGGCACGCGCCGCGTCGGCGACGCTGCCGCACCACTGCTCCGGCGGTTCGCTGGGCCGCAGCGCGAACGCGCCGGGTTCACCGCTCTTGGCTGAAGGGACCGGCACCGAGGCGAGGAGGCGACGGTGGTCGGGCGTCTCCTCCAGGCTCAGTGTCCGGGCCGGAACCGCGAGCCGGATGGGCTCCTGGCGCTGAAACGGAAAGGCCACGAAGCCGATTCCCCCACCGGCCGCCAGCGCTTGGGCTATGTCTTCCCCGGAATCGACCAGATGGTGTGCGATGGGTTCAATTCCGAGGAGCGTGCGGTCCGGCCCGGAAAAGAATAATCGGCGATTATCCAAAAGGTCGATCGCGTCATCGACGACTTCTTGCGAACGTGCCACCAACGGAACGCCCCCGTCCGTTCTGGTAGAGATATGATCTTTTGCGCAAAGCGTCCCAACAGCCTCGCATTGACCGGTAAATGCGTCAAGAACCAGCCAATGCGATAGCTCACGTGATGGACACTTACGCGTCCTCGGGGCGGCCCGGGGCCGCTCCGCCGGCCAGCAGCCAGTACGCGGTGGTGCCGTTGATCGGGATGTACGTGCCCAGGATGTTGGCCAGCACGTAGCCGACGGTCCACAGCACGGTGAGCGAGTCCAGCAGGACACAACCGGGCGGCGGAGGCGACCGCGATGAGCACGAAGTTGTAGAGGTAGAGCTCCTGGCGTCCGATCACATCCGCCACCCGCCCCAGCAGGATGCTGCCGAAGAACAGGCCGATCAGGGCGGACGCACCGAGCAGACCCTGCCAGACGCCGGACAGACACATGGTCTCGCCGAGCGCGGGCAGCACCGCGCCGATCAGTGGCTCGGTCGAGGCGGAGCCCGACCCGGACGCCGGATCCTCATTCCTGACGGTGAAGATCCATATGCGGGACGAAGGCGGGTAGCGCGGCGAGGCTGTGGCGCACGGCCTCGCCCCCGTACTCGAACATCTGCCGCTCGTAGTCGCCGACCGCGCCGAGGAGGTCTTGGCGGCGCTCGACGGCCTCGATCAGGCAGCGGCGCAGCAGGTCGGCGTCGTGCAGGGCGGTGTTCGCGCCGTTGCCGCCGGTCGGGGAGGTGGCGTGGATGGCGTCTCCGAGCAGCGTGACCGGACCGGGCGCCCAGCGCTCGCGGGGCTCGACCACCCGGATGGACAGCAGGGTGCTGTTGTCCGGGTCGGCCTGCTCGATGAGCGCCCGCAGGTCCGGATGCCAGCCCTCCATCCTGGACAGCGCGGCCTCCTGCGCGGTCGGGGCGCCGAGCGAGCCGTTCGGTGGCAGAAGCATGGCCCAGCGCACGTAGTCGCGGATATCGGGGAGGGTCACCTCGGGCGCCAGTTCCTCGGCCGCCCGCTTCGGCGGGGTACGGAAACGCATCGCTCCGAGCATCAGGCTCACCCCGTCCCCGGCGATCTTCGAGCCGAAGGCCGGCTCCAGGGTGGCGAAGCGCTCGGTCAGCGGCGTACGGCCGATGACGAACCGGGCGCCGGTGTCGGTCGCGGTGGTCCGCGGCGAGAGCACCGCGCGGACGGCGGAGCCGGCCCCGTCCGCCCCGACGAGCAGGTCGGCGGTGGCCGGGGCGCCGTGCGCGAACCGGGCTTCGACCTTGCCGTCGTCCAGCACGTCGTAGTCAGTCAGCGCGGCCCCGGTGCGCACGGTGAGTCCGGTCAGCAGCAGGTGCCGCAGCACATGCCGGTCGATCACGATCCCGGTCCTGCCGGGGCCGAGCTCGCCGATCCGGTTCAGCCGCGGGTCCAGGATCAGCTGCCCGGCATGGGCGTCACCGACGATCGCGTCAAGCAGCGGGTGCCAGCGCGGCGGCAGACAGCCGCGCAGCGCCTCGAACCCCATCGGGCTCAGCACGAGCCGATAGCCCTGGAACCGCGCGGTGATCGCCGGGTCCCGCTCGTACACGTCGGCCGCGATCCCGGCACCACGCAGCCCCTGCGCCAGGCACAGACCCCCCAGACCGGCCCCGACCACGGAAACTCGCATCACACAGCCCATCACGGTCGACCGGATCACCGACGCCGCCCTGCAAGTCGTGGCCGCCGAGGGCTATGACGCGCTGACCATCCGTCGAGTCGCCGCGGTGCTCGGCACCGGGCCGTCGTCGCTGTACGCGCACATCGTCAGCAAGGAGGACATCGACGATCTGCTCATCGGCCGGCTCTGCTCCGAGGTCGTGCTGCCCGAACCGGACCCGGCCGAGTGGCGCGAGCAGATCCTCGACGTGTACTCAAGGAAGGGCTTCTGGCGATCCTGCTCGCCGGCGGAATCGAGCCGCGGAACGCCGCCTGGGCGCTCGATGCCCTGTCCCTCTACGTCAGCGCCTACACCCTGGAGCAGTCGCTGGTCCAGCAGCGGCGCGGACACCCGGACCAGGAATGGGTCCTTGGCCGCGAGGAGCTGATCCAGCGATTCACCGCACTGCCGGCCGACACGTTTCCGCAGACCCGGCGCCATGCCGCTGAGCTGACCTCCGGCACCGGACACGACCGGTTCGACTTCACCCTCGGCCTGGTCCGGCCGGTCCAGCTGACGGCGGATCGCCCGGCATGAGCACTCCCCGGAGGCCGGGTGGGAGGGCTTCGTTGCCCGGTTCTACGATCGGACACGACCAAGGTACGTGCACGGGCCAGCAGTTGCCCGGCCGGCTGCGTCGTGCCACGCGGAAGGGCGGCCGCCTGTGGCGGCGGGGGACCACAAGGATGTGAGACGTGAGTGAACGCCGGACGGCATCAAGTGCCTCGCCGGCCGTGGGGCGGGCGCTGGATGTCCTGCTGCACCTCGCCGGCCGCTCGGGGCCGGTTCGGGCATCGGCGCTGGCCAGAGACCTGGGGATGCCCCGGTCTTCGCTCTACCACATCCTCGCGGTCCTGGTTGACCGCGGGTTTGTCACCTATGTCCCGGAGGAGCAGGCATACGGTCTGGGCGTGGCGTCCTTCGAAATCGGCTCCGCCTACTCGCGGCACGAGCCCCTGAAGCGACTCGCCCGCCCCATTCTGCGCAACCTGTCGAACCGGCTCGGCCAGCCGGTGCACCTGGGCATCCTCTACGGCGCCGAGACGGTCTACCTCCTCAAGGAGCGGCCACCGAGGGGCCATCCCGGGTACACCGATGCCACGCCCGTCACCGACGTCGGTGTCCGGCTGCCGGCCCATCTGACGGCCAACGGCCGTGCGATCCTGGCTCACTCCGGCGAGGCGCACCTCCGGGCGGTCTTCCCACGGCCGGGAGATCTCGTCACCCGCACCGGCAGAGGGCCCCGGTCGCTGGCGGAGCTGCGGAGCCTGCTGGCGCGGGACCGTGAGCGCGGCTGGTCGGAGGAGGTCGAGCTGGTCTCCGAGGGGCTCCGGTCGATAGGGGTGCCGGCGTTCGACCACAACGAGCGGCCGATAGCGGCCGTCAGCAGCACATGGCGGCGCCACTACCACCGTCATGAAGTGGATCATGTGCGGGACATCCTGCAACAGGGCGCGGCACGGCTCACGGCGGCGGTGGCGGGCCACGCGCCCCACGCAACTCATGCATCCCACGCACCCCACGCGCCCCACGCCCACGGAACGGACGGCGCGCAGTGAGCGGCCGTCGCAGACGTCTTCGCCATATGGCGGAACGATGAAGGCCCACTGACCAAGGCGTTCACGGAACGGGTTTCTCGGATCCGAGAAACCCCGACCGCCTGGCTGGCTCCTGGCGTATGCGCCACGTGTCATGGGCACGGAACCTCGCTGATCGTCCACGCACCACGGCCTCCCACGGGCCGGCACTCGCCCACAGCTCAACTCCCCCACAGACGCACTCCCCCACGCAGCTGTACTCCCCCCACACAGATGAAGGATCCGGCACCGACCATGACCGCGAACCCTCCCGACGCCAGCAGGCCCGTCCCGCCCCAGGAGACCGACGCCACCTTGCACTTCACGGGCCCAGCCACGTTCGGCCGCGTCCCCCGCCTGGACCAGGTCGACACCGCGGACATCGCCGTGGTCGGGGTGCCGTTCGACGCCGGTGTCTCCTACCGGCCCGGGGCCCGCTTCGGGGCGAACGCCGTCCGGGAGGCGTCGCGCCAGCTGCGCCCCTACAACCCGGCCATGGACGTGTACCCGTTTCACTACGCCCAGGTCGCCGACGCCGGTGACATCACCGCCAATCCGCACAACATCGACGAGGCCGTCGAGAACATCGAGGCGGGCGCGGACGCTCTGCTGTCCACGGGCGCGCAGTTGATGACCCTGGGCGGCGACCACACCATCGCGCTCCCACTCCTGCGCTCGGTGGCCCGCCGCCACGGCCCGGTGGCACTGCTGCACTTCGACGCACACCTGGACACCTGGGACTCCCACTTCGGCGCCCAGTACACCCATGGGACCCCGTTCCGCCGCGCGGTCGAGGAGGGCCTCCTCGACACCTCAGCGCTCTCCCACGTCGGCACCCGCGGCTCGCTGTACAGCAAGGAAGACCTCGACGAGGACACCAAGCTGGGCTTCGGGATCGTCACCGCGGCCGATGTGATGCGACGTGGGGTGGACGAGGTGGTGCAGCAGCTCAAGGAGCGCATCGGCAATCGGCCGCTGTACATCTCCGTGGACATCGACGTCCTGGATCCCGCACACGCCCCGGGCACCGGCACCCCCGAGGCGGGCGGCCTCACGTCGCGGGAGCTGCTGGAGATCGTGCGCGGGCTCGCCGATTGCTATCTGGTCTCCGCCGACCTGGTCGAGGTCGCCCCGGCGTACGACCACGCCGAGATCACCTCGGTGGCCGCCTCGCACACCGCGTATGAGCTGATCACCCTCATGTCCCGGCAGATCGCCTTCTTCCGCTGGGTGGAGGAGAACAAGCCGTCGTAATGGTTCCTGCACTGGGAACTGGCGTCACAACTGGCCACCGCCTGCCTGCGGGTGAGGAGGTGGCGCGGCAGGCCGGGTTCGGCTCCTCGGCGTCGCTGCGCCGGGTATTCGGTCCATGGGGGGCCCGCGGGGGCCCAAAGGAAACGGCCCTCACCGACGGGGGAACGGCGAGGGCCTACGTTCAGTGTGGCACGAATCAGCGCGGAAGAATCCGTTCCGAGCGACAAACCTTGCATATATCTGCCCGCCCGGTGTGCGCGATCCGCACACCGGGCGGGCCGGCATATGCCGCTACGCCCCTTCGCGGGCCGTGCGCGCCGCGCGGGCCAGGTCCAGGTCGGTGGTCTCCGGTGCCAGGAACTGTGACACGACGGCGCCGACCACCAGCACTCCGGCGCCGACCAGGAGCACGAACTCCGCCCCGAAGTGGTCGAGCCCCATGGGCAGCAGGAACGTACCGATCGCGGCACCCACCCGGCTCATGGCCGTGGCGAAGCCGACACCCGTGGTGCGCAGGGATGTGGGGAACACCTCCAGCGGATAGACCGCGGTCAGCGCGGAGGAGGCGGCGTTGAGGAAGATGAAGAACAGGAAGCCGGTGACGATGACGGGCGTGGAGGACGGCCACACCGCCACCAGGGCCAGGCACCCGGCCGTGATCCAGAACGGCGGGATCAGCAGCCTGCGGCGGCCGATCCGCTCCACGACCAGGCATCCCGCGGTGACACCGGCCACGGCGGTGAAGGAGTAGACGAGCAGCGCCGCCACCGCGTTGTCCCCCATGTGCAGAGCCTCGAAGACATCCGTCCAGAAGGTGCCGATGGCGAAGTACGGCAGCACGAGGGCGGCCCAGAAGACGCTGGCGAACACCGTGGAGCGGATGTGCTGCCGGCTGAAGAGCGCGCGGAACCCGTCCCGCCGCACTTCGTCGCGCTCGTCGAGTTCCGCGGCGACATCCACCTCGATGCCGTACTTCTCGATCAGCGCCTCCGCCTCGTCCCGGCGCCCCTGGCTCAGCAGCCAGCGCGCGGACTCGGGGATGCCACCGCGCAGGGCCACACACACCAGCGCGATCACCGCACTGCTCGCCAGGGACCAGCGCCAGCCGCCGTCGACGGAGGTGAACAGCGCCCCCACGACCGTGGCCAGCGCGTACCCCAGGTACCAGCTGATCTCCAGGCTCGCCAGCAGCCGTCCGCGGCCACGCCGGCCCGCGTACTCCGACAGCAGCGGCGCGCCGATCGCGTACTCGCCGCCGATCGCCACCCCCATCACCAGCCGGATGAGGAAGAGCTGTGTGCCGTCCGCGACGAAGAACTGGAGCACCGAGCCGACCAGGAAGATCAGCATGTCGATGAGGAACACCGGCCGGCGTCCGAACCGGTCGGCCAGCCGGCCGAAGAGCGGTCCTCCGACGAAGATGCCGATCAGCGGTGCGGCACCGACCAGCCCCTGTTCCACGGAGGTCAGATGGAGGTCGTCGGTGATCGCCCCCATCGCCAGGCCGATGCCGCCGATGATGTAGCCGTCGATCCCCTGACCGATCTGGGTGGCCAGCTTCAGCTTGGTGTGCAGCCGCTTCCGTTCGCGTTCGGTGGCGGGTGCGCCCGGCGGTGTGCTGGGCTCGTTGTGCTCGGTCACAGGCGTCGTTGCCATGCGCGGGTCCTTACTGGGGACGGGGAAGGGGGAAGCGGTGGCGGGGAGGGGAAGGGGAAGTCAGCCGGTCGGCCAGTCGAGGGCGATGTACTGCGTCTCCAGGAACGCCTCGATGCCCTCGCGGCCGCCCTCCCGGCCCAGACCCGACTGCTTGACGCCGCCGAAGGGCGCCGCCGGGTCGGAGAGCAGGCCACGGTTGAGGCCGACCATGCCACTCTCCAGACGTTCGGAGATGCGCAGGGCCCGGGCCACGTCGCGCGAGTAGATGTACGAGGCGAGACCGTGCACCGTCGCGTTGGCGCGGGCCACCAGCTCGTCCTCGTCGGTGAAGGTGGCGAGGGGCGCGACCGGCCCGAAGACCTCCTCGTTCATGATCCGGGCGTCCTCGGGGACGTCCACCAGGACGGTCGCCGGATGGTAGCAGCCGGGGCCCTCGGGCACGCGGCCCCGCGCGGCGACCTTCGCGCCACGCCCGACCGCGTCGTCGACCAGGGACCGGATGGACTCCACGGCGGTCCGGTTGATCATGGGGCCGAGGGTGACGCCCTCCTCCAGACCCGCTCCGGCGCGTACCGCGGTCATGGCCGCCGCGAACTTCTCGGTGAACTCGGCGGCCACGGACTGGTGGACGTAGAACCGGTTGGCGGCGATGCAGACCTCGCCACCGCCCCGCATCTTGGCGTCCATCGCACCGCGCACCGCGGCGTCGACGTCGGCGTCCTCGCAGACGATGAAGGGGGCGTTGCCGCCCAGTTCCATGGTCACGTTGACGACGTTCGCCGCCGCCTGCTCCAGGAGTTTCCGGCCGGTGGCGGTGGAGCCGGTGAAGGAGAACTTGCGGACCCGCTCGTCGCGCAGCCAGACCGAGACCACCTCGGGCGCGCGGTCGGTGGGCAGCACGTTCAGCAGCCCGTCGGGCAGGCCCGCCTCGCTCAGCAGGGCGGCGATCGCGAGGGCGGTGAGCGGGGTGTCGGGGGCCGGTTTGAGGAGTACAGGGCAGCCGGCGGCGAGCGCCGGGGCGATCTTCCGGGTGGCCATCGCGGCCGGGAAGTTCCAGGGGGTGACGAAGGCGGTGACGCCCACCGGGTGCCTGCGTACGACGTGCCGGAAGCCGCCACCGGGTGCGTCGCCGAACGAGGAGCCGATCCGCACCGCCTCCTCGGCGAACCAGCGGAAGAACTCCGCCGCGTAACCGACCTCGGCCACCGCGTCCCGGTACGCCTTGCCGTTTTCCAGGACGATCAGGCGGGCGAGGGTGTCGGTGTGTTCGCGCATCAGGGCGAAGGCGGTGTGCAGCACCTCCGAGCGACGGCGCGGTGGCGTCGCCCGCCATCCGGCGGCGGCCTCCTGGGCCGCGTCGACCGCCGCCACGGCGTCGCCCGGGCCCGCCGCGGACACCTCGCGGATCGGCTCCGCGGTGGCCGGGTCATGCACGGGAAACGTCCGTCCGTCCTCGGCCGCGCACCAGCGGCCGGCGATGAACACATCGCCTTCGGCGAACGGCGCCTTGACGAGGGTTTCTATGCCGGGGAGGTTCATGAGCTGCTCTTTTCTCCGTTCCGAACGAGGGCTGGTCCGGTTCGCGGTGAATTTACGAGCGCGTCATACGGCCGACAAGGCCGCTTCTCGGATCGCAATGGTGGTTGCTGTCAGGGCAACTCACCGCACACGAAGGGGAGGGGACGGGCGGGGCGGCCACCCGGCTGGGACGTCCTCAGGTGAGCCGTGCCCGGGGGAACGGGGTGTGCCGCGGCTCCCAGCCCAGCAGGGCGGAGACGCGTGCCGCCGCCTTGGCGGTGGTGCGGCCCGCCTGGTCCAGGCGGTCGCCGAGCCGGGACTTGGGCGCCGAGATGTTGATCGCCGCCACGACCCGTCCCCGGAAGTCGCGCACGGGCGCCGAGACCCCGACCAGACCGGCCTCGAACTCCTCGCTGACCCTCGCGTACCCCTGGCGCGACGCCTGCTGGATCAACGCCCACAGCTCGGGAATCGGCGGCGTGGAGGTGATGCCGAAGCGGACGTACAGCTCATCGGGTGTGGCATCGGCCAGCAGCACACGCCCGGCCGAGGTCTGCCACGCGGGCACTCCGCGCCCCTCCCAGCCGTGGACGCGGAAGGAGTGTCCGGAGACCGAGAGCAGGGTGAGCACCTCGCGGTCGCTCAGGACACACAGATGGCTGGTCTCCTCCACGTCCGCCGACAGCGCGTGCATCACCGGCTCGGCCATGCGCACCAGCCGGTTCTGCGAGGTCCGCGCGACCAGCGAGAAGAGCCGCCAGCCCAGCCGGTACTCCAGGGTGTCGGGGTCCCGCTCCACGATCCCCGCCGCGGCCAGGGCCTTGAGGGCCCGCGAGACCTGGGTCTTCTCCCGGCCCACCAACTGCGCCAGGCGCACCACGCCGAGTCCGCCGGCGTTCTGGGCCTCGTCGGAGGCGAGCGCCTCCAGCAGGTCGATGTCACGGCGCAGCCCGTGGCCGCGCGGGGCGGTGGTGTCTCCGGGGCCGGAGGAGTCGGGCCGGGGGCCCGCGCCGTGCGGATCGGCCGGGTCCTCGGGGCCGTCGGTGCCGCGAGGGGGGAGGTTGGTCACGCGCGCCATCCTAAGGGCGCGCATCTGGGAACCCCCAGGTCAGCCGCCGGGTTGTCGGGAGAGCAACCGGCATTTCGATTCGAGCCGGTGCCTTGCGAGGGGGTGGCGGCGGTTCTAGATTCGCCGCATCGGACCGGATGAACTGCGGTGAATGCGAGGTTCATCCCGGCGGTCCGCCGATTCCCCGCTCCCGGAGATCCAGGAGATCCCATGCCATCGCCTTTTGCCCCGACCGCCCTGATCGGCGAGTCCTTCGTCGGGGAGGGTGCCAACGCCGCGCACACGAACGTCGTGATCGGACGCAAGGGCGGACCCGTCGAGACGGCCTGGGCCACGGCGCTGGCCACGCCCAGCGCCGGACACGTCCCGTTCCTGACGATCGTGCGGCCCTCCGTCCCGGTGAAGCCGCTGACGCTGTTCGTGACGAAGGCCGCCGCCGACGGTGAGCTGCACCAGCGCGCCACATGGGGCTCCGCCCAGGCCGGTCTGGCGCAGGGTGTCACGGACGCGGTCCGGGACGGTCTGCTGCCCGCCGAGGAGGCCGACGACCTGCTGATCATCGCCGCGATCTGGGTGAACCCGGCGGTCGACGACCTGGATGTGTCCTTCCGCAACCAGCGCTCCGCCGCGTACGGCGCGGTGCGGGCCGCGGTGAACGCCACCCCGACCGTGGCCGATGTGCTCGCCACCGCTGAGGAAGGCCCGGCCAACCCGTTCTACGCCCCCACCCCCGAGGCGCTCGCCCGATGAAGATCACGGACATCACCCTGGACCGGCTTCGGCTGGAGCTGGACCCGCCGTTCCGGGCCGCCTGGGACCCCGAGCCGAGGCGCCACTTCGACGCCACCATCGTCCGCGTCCACACCGACGAGGGGATCACCGGCATCGGCTCCGGTGACCTCATGGACGGCTTCGACACCTACAAGCACCTGTTCGTCGGCGAGGACCCGCTCGACATCACCCGGCATGTCAAGGCCATCGAGACCGCGAACTTCCACGGCGCCCACTACTGGCCGCTGGAGGCGGCGCTGTGGGACATCATCGGCAAGGTCCACGGCCGCCCGGTGGCGGAGCTGTTCGGCAACGCGGCCAAGAAGCTGCCCGCCTACGCCTCCTGCGGTGAGCTCAAATCGCCCGAGGAGCGCGTGGCCACCGCGCTGAAGGTCCGCGAGGTGGGCTTCCGCGCGATGAAGATCCGCATCGACCGCAGCCGGGTGGACGAGGGGATCGCCGCGGTCCGCGCGGTGCGCGAGGAGCTGGGCGCGGACTTCGAGATCATGGTGGATCTGAACCAGTCGTGGCGCATGGCGGGCGACACCGCGGGCGCCACCGACCTCGCCCGCACCCGCAAGACCATCGCCCGGCTGGCCGAACTCGATGTGTTCTGGGTCGAGGAGCCGCTGCCCTACTGCGACGTGGCGGGCTTCAAGCGCCTGCGGGCCGAGAACCCCGGGGTGCGGATCGCCGCGGGCGAGATGCACCACTCCCCCACCGAGCTGCTGCGCTACCTCGAAGAGGACGCCCTCGACATCTACCAGATGGACGTGGTGCTCGCGATCGGCATGCACCGCGCCCGCACCCTGGCGGAACTGGCACAGCTCAAGCACCGCCACTTCACCCCGCACAGCTGGACCAACGGCATCGGTGTGCTCGCCAATCTGCATGTGGCGGCGGGAGTCGGCGGCGGCCCGTACTTCGAGTTCCCCTACGACCCGCCCGGGTGGACCCCCGAGCGCCGGGACTTCATGCTCGCCGACCCGGTGCGGGTGGGCGGCGACGGCGACCTCGAGGTGCCCGCGCGGCCGGGCCTCGGCATCGAGCTGGACGAAGACGCGATCGACCGGTGGAGGATCACATGACGCACGGCATCGACGCCCTGCTCTCCCGCAACCACGGCCAGTGGCTGGCCGCGGCCGACCAACTGACCTTCGAGACAAGGCCGTTCATCGACGGCCACTTCACCGACGTGCTCTCCGGCGACACCTTCACCAGCCACTCGCCGCGCGACGGCGCGGTGCTCGCCAAGGTGCAGGCGGCCGGTGCCGAGGACGTGGACCGTGCCGTACGCGCCGCGCGCGCCGCCTTCGAGGACGGACGCTGGCGTGACCTCCCGCCCAAGGAGCGCAAGCGCGTCCTGCTGCGCTGGGCCGACCTGATCCGGGGACACGCCGCGGAGCTGGCCCTCCTCGACACCCTGGAGATGGGCAAGCCCATCACCGAGTCCGTGCGGATCGACGTGGACAAGGCCGCCGAGACCATCGCCTGGTACGCCGAGGCCATCGACAAGACCTACGACGAGGTGGCGCCGACCCCGGGGGACGCGATCGCCCTGATCACCCGGGAGCCCCTGGGCGTCGTCGGCGCGGTCATCCCGTGGAACTACGCGCTGCTCATCGCCAGTTGGAAGCTGGGCCCGGCCCTGGCCACCGGCAACAGCGTCGTGCTCAAGCCCGCCGAGCAGACCTCCCTGGCCGCCCTGCGGCTGGCCGCCCTCGCCACCGAGGCGGGGCTGCCGGACGGGGTGTTCAACGTCGTCCCCGGACGTGGCGAGGTCGCCGGACAGGCGCTGGGCCGCCACCCCGAGGTCGACAAGATCGCCTTCACCGGCTCGGTGGAGGTGGCCCGGCTCTTCCAGGTGTACGCCGGCGAGTCCAACGGCAAGCAGGTGGCCGTCGAGGCGGGTGGCAAGTCGCCCCAGCTCGTGCTGGCGGACGCCGATATCGAGGCCGCCGCGTCGGCCGTGGCATGGGGTATCTTCTACAACGCCGGGCAGACCTGCAACGCCGGTTCCCGCGTGGTGGTCCACGCCTCCGTCAAGGACCGGCTCCTGGACGCCGTGCGCCGGATCACCGAGGACACCTTCCGGATGGGCGACCCGCTCGACCCGGCCACCGTCATGGGTCCCCTGGTCGACGAGAACCAGCTGGCCTCGGTCCTCGGCCATATCGAGCGTGGCGTGGCGGACGGGGCGACCGTGGTGTTCGGCGGTGGGCGCACCCTCACCGAGTCGGGCGGCAGCTTTGTCGAACCGACCGTCCTGGACGGGGTGGCGAACACTTCCGCCCTCGCCCAGCGGGAGATCTTCGGCCCGGTCCTGGCCATCGTGTCCTACGACGGCGACGCCGACGAGGGGATCCGGCTGGCCAACGAGAGCGACTACGGGCTCGTCGCCTCCGTCTGGACCCGTGACGTGGCCGTCGCCCACCGCGCCGCCAAGCGGCTGCGGGCCGGGACGGTCTGGATCAACACCTTCGACGCCAGCGATGTCATCACCCCGTTCGGCGGCTTCAAGGCCACCGGCGCGGGCCGTGACAAGTCCCTGCACGCTTGGGACGCGTACACCGCGCTGAAGACCACCTGGGTCAACCTGGCCTGAACCGGGCCCTGTTCAGGGTCACCTCCACCACGCCCGTCTCCCCTTACTTTCTCTTCTCACCACAGCGAGGACAACGATGAGGATCGGTTTCATCGGCCTGGGCAACATGGGCCGCCACATGGCCCGCCATCTGATCCAGGCGGGTCACCAGGTCACCGTGCACGACATCCGTCCCGAGTCCGCCGCGGAGCATCTCGCGCTCGGCGCCGGATGGGCCGACACGCCCGCCGCGTGCGCGGACGGCGTGGAACTCCTGATCACCAGCCTGCCGACGCCGCGTGTCGTCGAGGACGTCCTGCTGCGGGGCGGCGGCGCCGCGGCCCTGGCGCCGGGGGCCCTGTGGATCGACATGTCGACCTCGACCCCGGCGGTCGCCGAGCGGATCGCCGCCGAGGTGCTGGACGCCCGGAAGGTGCGCCGGCTCGACGCACCCGTCTGCGGGATGTCGCACGGCGCCGACTCCGGCACCCTGCAAATCTTCGTCGGCGGTGCCGAGGACGACTTCCGGGCCGCGCTGCCCGCGCTGGAGGCGATGGGCGACCCGCGGCGCATCCTGCACGTCGGCCCGCTCGGCGCCGGTTACACGGTCAAGCTGCTGCTCAACCTGTTGTGGTTCAGCAAGCTCGTGGCCACCTCGGAGGTGTTCGCGATGGGCGCCAAGGCGGGCGTCGACCTCGGTCTGCTGCGTGATTCCCTGCTCAAGAGCTCCGCCGCGTCCTACTTCCTGGAGCACGACTTCATCCGCATCCTCACCGACGGCGACTACGACGACTCCTTCGCCATGGTCCTCGCCTGCAAGGACCTCGGCCTCGCCATCGACCTCGGCCGCGACCTGGGCGTGCCCACCGAACTGTCGGCGGTGGTCGAGCAGATCTTCCGCCGCTCCAGGACCGAGCACGGCGATCTCGCGGGCGAGATGAGCCCCGTCCGCCTCTACGAGGCCCTCGCCGGACAGGAGTTCCGGCTGGCCCTCCAGGCCACCGCGCCGGTGGACGCGACCGTCGCGGTCTGACGACGAGCGAACGCCACCCCGCCCCACGACGTCAGGAGCCGCGCCCATGACCTCTTCCGAGCCCGGCGGACCCACACCGCTGAGCATCGACCCCACCTGCCGCATCGAGTTCGGCCCCGGCCGCATCGGCCGGCTCCCCGCCCTGATCGCGGCGACCGGCCACGATCGCGCCTTCGTCGTCACCGACCGCGGCCTGCGCGCCGCGGGCGTCCTCGAGCCGGTCCTCAAGGCCCTCGAAGCCGCCGGGCTGGAGTACGCCGTCTACGACGAAGTGGCGCCCAACCCGTCCACCGCCAACGTCGACGCGGGTGCCGCACGGGCCCGTACGTTCGGCACCGCCGCCGTCGTCGCCCTCGGCGGTGGCTCGGTACTCGACGCGGCGAAGGGCATCGCCCTGCTGGTCGGCAACCCGAACGCCGTGGCCGCCGACGCCGACGACCTCTGGGAGGCGGACGACGGGCTACCGCTCGTCGCGATCCCCACCACCTCCGGCACCGGGGCCGAGACCAACGGCTTCGGGGTCATCGAGTCCACCGCGGCCTGCCGCAAGGTGTACATCGGCCACCCGTCGGTGAAGCCGCGCGTCGCGCTGCTCGACCCGGAGCTCACCCTGGGCCTGCCCGCGCCCGCCACCGCCGCCACCGGTATCGACGCCCTCGTGCACGGCATCGAGTCGCTCGCCTCGCGTGGCGCGAATCCGGTCTCCACCGCCTATGCCACACAGGCCGTGGCCATGGTCAGCCGCGCCCTGCCCGCCGCGTACCGGAACGGCTCGGACCTCGACGCCCGCGCCGAACTGATGCTGGGAGCCCATCTCGCGGGCCAGGCACTCACCCTCTCCGGGCTCGGGCTCGTCCACGGCATCGGCCATGCGCTGACCGCGCACACCGGCACGCCACACGGCGTCGCCCTCGCCGCCGTCCTCGAGGAGGTGATGGAGTTCAACGCTCCCGCCGCACAGGGCGCCTATGAACAGGTGGCGCGGGCCATGCGCCTCGCCCCGCCCGCCGACGGCGACTGGGCGCGGGCGGCCATCGACGGGGTGCGCGAGATCGCGGGCGCCGTCGAGGTGAAGCGCCCCCTGAGGACGCTCGGCGCCGACCGCGCCATGCTGCCCTCCATCGCCGCCGGGGCGGTGGCGGACGCGGTGACGAAGAACAATCCGCTGTCGCCCGATGAGACGCAGGTCCTGCACATCCTCACCACCACATACTGATCGCCACCAGGCCGCCACGACCACGCGGACGCGAAGGGGCGCGGGGCTGTGTCGATGTGCGGCTCCGCCGCGGCTGTGTCGATATGCGGCTCCGCCGCGTGGGCGACCAGCCACGATGCGGCCGCGGACGCACGACGGCATTTCGCGGCACTTCCCGCGGAGCGCTCAGTGGTGCCAGGCGTGCCCACCCGTGTTGTGGATGAAGCGCTGCAACACCTTCATGGTCGTCAGGTACTCCTCGTCGGAGATGCCCGCGTGCCGCTCCGCCCACAGCTCGTCCTGGAGGGCCGCGGCCTTGTCGTACAGGGCCCGGCCCTCCTCCGTGATGCGCAGGCGCCCCTCGGCGTCCTCGGTGATCCAGCCCAGGGCGATGGCCCGGTCGATCTCCGCCTCCATGACCTCCGGACCGGCGTCGAGATAGTTGCGGAGGAGGCCGGACACCTCACCGCGGGTCTTGACGGTTTCGGCGCGTGCGACCTGCGCGATGACCCACCACTGTGGCTGGGTGACGCCGATCCCGGCGAGAGCGGCCTGGATGCGGCTGACCACGGCCTTGTACGCCGCCCAACTCCAGTATCCGATGGGCTGCTTGATCAGTTCGGCGTCGCTGTGGGAGTACTCCACGGCCGGTCCCTCCGTCATTGTGTGAACTCGATTGACGATGGGATCGACCGTAGAAGTTCAACCCAAGTTGAAGTCAAGGAGAGCGCCTAGGGTGGCGGTCGCTCAGCGGTCGGCCGTCAGCAGCCGGACGCGGCCCGTGCCGGGGAGGGCCGGGTCGAACGCCGGGGGGACGGGCCGGGCGTGGCGCTCCGCCAGGTCGGTGAGGGCTTCTTCGGCGGCGCTCCAGCCGTGGCCCGCGAGCCAGGTGGCGGGAGGCTGCGTCATCTCGTTCTTCCACAGGGAGGACAGCATGCCCATGATGCCCTCCGGTGAGGCGGAGGCCGCCTCCTGGGCCTGGTCGGTGTTCACCATCTCCCGGGTGACATGCTCCACCCCGAGATGGCTGCCCGGCGCGGACAGCGCGGTGATCCGGTCGAGCAGATGGTCCGCGTCGCGCTCGGGCAGGTAGACGAGTATCCCCTCGACCAGCCAGGCCGTCGGCACGTCCTCGCGGAAGCCCTGCTTCGCCAGCAGCGCGGGCCAGTCCTCGCGCAGGTCGGCCGCGATCACCTCGCGCTCACAGCGCGGCTTCTCGCCCTGGAGGACGTGTTCCTTGAAGTCGAGCACATCGGGCCGGTCCAGTTCGAAGAGGCGTGTCCCGTCCGGCCAGTGCAGACGGAAGGCACGGGTGTCCAGGCCCGCCGCGAGCAGGACCGCCTGGCGGCAGCCCGCCGCGCACGCCTGCATGAAGTAGTCGTCGAAGTACCGGGTGCGCAGGGCGAAGTAGTCGCCCAGTGCCTCGGTGAACAGACTTCCCTGCCCCTCGGTCCAGACCGCCCGCTGCTCGGGGCCCGCGGCGTCGACGAAACGCGTGGCCAGGGTGTCCTCGAACAGCCGGTCCGGGCGCCGGCTCTCGTCCGCGCGGGTGATGCCCACGAACAGCGCGGTGCTGCTGACTCCCGCCAGGCGCTCGTGTCCGTCGGTCACGTGGTCCTCCGCTTCATGTGGTGGTGTCTCATGTCGTCTCTCCCGTTCATGAGCGTGTCGTTCCGGGGAGAACGCGCTCACGCGCGTGTCGCGCCCCGCTCATGTGGCGGTGCGCCCGCGGTACGCCTCGCGGTCGAAGCGGACGCCGCCGCGCCAGATCGCCTCGATCGACCGGGTGCGGGTGATGTCCTTGGTGGGGTCGCCCTCGACGAGGACGAGGTCCGCGCGCCGACCCGGCGCGATCACCCCGCGGTCGGAGAGGCCGAAGTGCGCGGCGGGTGCCGAGGTCGCCGCCCTGAGCGCCTCCGCCGGAGTCAGTCCGGCCTCCACGAGGAGGGCCAGCTCGGTGTGGAGACTGGCGCCGTGGACGACCGGGCAGGCGCGGTCCGGCCGGTAGTTGGTGTCGGTCCCCGCCAGCACGGGCACCCCTGCCCGGTGCAGCCGGGCCACGCTCGCCAGGGCGTGGGTGAAGTGGTGTTCGGCGGAATCCTTCTCCACGCAGAGGCCCTCGCGGCCTTCCGCGATCGCGGTACGGGCGTGATCCGGGAGGTAGCCGACGATGCGCGGATCGGCCGACAGCGACCGTCCGGTACGGGGCCGGGAGGAGGTCTCCGGGGCGGACGCCTCCAGCATGGCCAGGGTGGGGATGGCGACCCGATTCTCGTCCGCGGTCCGGCTGACGAACGCGTCGTCCAGAGCGGCTTCCAGCGGAAGGTGCGTCAGCATGTCCACACCGCTGTCCAGGGCGAGTCGCGCGGACCACCCGGCGGACACATGAGCCACGGTGAGCAGGCCACGGCGGCGCGCGGCTTCGGCGAGCGCCGTCACGGTCGCCCGGTCCAGGGCGGGCAGCGACATCCCGTGGTTCGCGCCATCGTCCACGATGATCTTGATGAAGTGCGCGCCCTCCGCCTGTCGCGCGGCCACGAAGGCGTCGGCCTCATCGGGCCCGGCCACCGTAGGCAGCAGCGGCATGGCATGGCCGGGGTGCCCTCCGGGTGCGCTTGCCACCAGCCCCGAGCTGCGCATATCGGCGAGGTCGGCACGCTCGCCCGCCGCCGTGCACAGGGCCTGGGTGAGCTCCGGCGGGCCCATGAACATGTCCAGCTCGGTCGTCACACCGAAGGCCAGCGCCAGTTCGAGATTGCTCTCGGCGCCGAACACATGCGTATGCGCGTCGATCAGACCCGGCAGCAGCGTCAGGCCCGTTCCGTCGATCACATCGGCCGACGCCGATGCCCCCGGTGCCGCGATGGGCTCGGTCAGGACGCGTGTGATGACCCCGTCGGCGAACTCCACCGCCCCGGGGCCCAGCACCGCCGTCCCGTCGAAGATCCGCACCTTGTCGATGATCACCGGCCGCACCTCTCTCACCGTCCGATCGCGATCGCTGTGGAGCCGTAGAAACACAGCAGGTTGAAGAAGAGCACGAAGCCCATCGCCGGGAGCATCAGCCCGGATGGTTTTCTGCGCACGAGGAAGCGCCAGGCGCCGAGCGCGGGGAAGACGATGCTCAGCGCCGGCAGCAGGCCCCGCGTCCCGAACAGCAGCAGCCCCAGTGCCACCGCGCCCACGGCGAGCGCGAGGCACACGGCGGCGCTGCCGCGCGGGCCGAGCACCTCCGAGTACAGCCGTGCCTCCGGGTCCCGCCGCCACTCGGTCTTCCGCGCGAACTCGAACTGGAGGAAGGCGCAGGCGAACATGGCCATCAGCGGGACGGCCCGACCGTCACCGTCGATCGCGTCGCCGGTCAGCAGCGAGACATAGAGGTAGCCGGAGAGCAGCAGCTGCACCGGGTAGCTGACGAGGAGGTTGGCGATGAGGGCCTCGCCGAGCCGCGGCGACCAGCGCTCCAGCGCGACCAGGAACAGCGTGTAGCCGAGGGCGAGCAGGATCAGCAGCACGGAGAGGGCCGAGACGAGTGCGTTGAGCACGACGACGACCACCGTGATCAGCGCCATGGCGCCGCGCAGCTCCGCCGCCGTGATGGCGCCGGTCACCAGCGGCCGGTCCGGGTTGTGCCGGCGGTCGTACTCCAGGTCCTTCTGCTCATCGACCATGCGGGCGAACAGCAGGGCCAGCACCACGCTCACCGCGCGCACCACGGTCGCCCCGGAGGGGGTCCAGTGCGAGGAGGGCCCGGAGAGCGCCTCGGCCGAGCCTTCCAGGGTCAGGGTCCACAGCACGCCGTAGGTGACGTAGATCTGCGGGCGGAACATCCGCAGCACGAAACGGCCCAGCCGGGCCGGCACGCGGGAGGCGGTCAGGACATCGCTCAACGCCGCCACCGTCTCCCGGACCTGGGACGGCCGAGCGTGCCGGGGGCGGCGGTCATATCGGCCGCGCTTCCGTGGGTGCCGGGGTGAGGCGCAGCTCGCCGTCGGCGATGGTGTGTCCGGCCTGTTTCATGACGCAGCGCAGAACGGCGCTCGTCCGGTCGCCGTCCACCCGGACGCTCTCGCAGGTGATCGGCAGATCCAGTTCGCCGAAGCCGGTGAAGCGCGCCTTCAGCCCGGTGAGGACGGCCGACGCGGACGGCAGCGCCCCGGTCTCCACGGCGGTGGCGAGGCTCAGCTGCCGGAACGCCTCGAGGGTCAGCATGCCGGGGACATGGTCCAGAGGGTGGTCGAACAGCACGGGGTGGCTGGTGTCCACGAGCAGCCGCGCGGTCCCCATCTCAGCGCCATCGGGCGCGAGTTGGAGCTCAAGCGGGGAGATGACCACGTTCGCCGCGTCCCTGCGGTCGACCAGGGCCTCCCCGATCCGCTCCCCCGGCTCACAGGCCGTGAACGTGGCCTGGCCGGGCAGCCCCAGCGTGGCACGCACCTCCTCGCGCGTCGCCTGCCACTGGGCGGGCGTCAGCCAGGACATGGAGCCCTCCAGCGTCGCCACCACGCGCTCACCGATCAGCGCGGTGTAGGACAGCCGCGCCCCCTTCAGCCCCTCGCGGCCACGGAAGCGGCGCACGATCCGGCAGCGCAGCACCACCTCGGTGGGTGCGTCGCCCACCGCGAGCGCGGTGATGTCCGCGTCGCGCAGGGCGATGTCCCGCAGGATGAACTTGGTGCCGAACGGGTTCTCGAACAGATCGTGGCCCAGCATGAGGAGCGACTGCCGGACGGCCTCCACCAGGACCATCGGGTCGTAGACGTGGCGGCAGCCCGCCGTGTCCCGGTAGAAGGCGTGTGAGCGGGGTATCTGCACCCCGATGTCGAGGGTGTCCTCGTCCCGGGCGAGCACACCGGTCAGGAACACCTCGGCCAGGCTCAGCCGATGGACGAGCTCACGCGGCACCGTCTGGCTGAATTCCACCGTGTCCATGCTTCCCCCTCCGTGTTACCGAACCGCCGACCGCGCCAGGTGGTGCTGCCAGTCGGACACGCTGACTCCACCGAGCACGGGCGCCAGCCCCTTGCGCTTCATGGGCAGGACATGGGAGCCGACGATCACCGTGTCCCAGGCGTCGAGCGGCAGCCCGGCCCGCCAGACGGCCTCGATCAGCCGCCGGTGGCCCTCCTGGTTCCGGGCCGCGAGCCGGGCGGCGCGCAGCTCGTCCCGGACGGCGCCGGGGGCCAGGGATTCCTCCGCCTCCGCCACGGCCCGCTTGAGCCGGTCCGCGGCCGGTTCGAAGGAGAGATCCCGCTCGGGCACCTCGGTGTGCAACCGCTCGCCGAGCTCACGCGCTCGGGCCGACTGGTCCTCGCCCGCCAGCGCGGAGGCGTAGACCCGCCGGCGCAGCGCCGCGCCGAAGTAGATGCCCAACTCCCGCGCCACGTCGGCGGGTTCGTCGGGGGTGTGGACGAGGTTCAGGAGATAGCTGTAGCGGCCGGTCGCGTAGCGGAGCTGGCCGGGGACCCGGGCCCGCGGGTCGGTGGGGCCCTTCCGCTCGGTCAGGACGACCGACGCGGGCGCGCTCGGCGGAGCCCCTGCCCCCTCGGCGTCCCGGCGCACCACGAGCACCACCGAATCGCAGGTGTCGGTGAACAGATCGGCGAGACGACGGCGCTCCGGCGTGGCCAGGTTCCACTGGAAGTACCACAGCGACCGCACGGTGTTGGGGGTGAGCCGGGTGCGTTCCGCGGCCACGATCCGGAAGCCCTCCCGGGCCAGCCAGTCGACGGCCGTCGGCAACTGCCTGCTGACCACGGCGTCGGGCTTGAGCAGCAGCGCGGCGTGCCGGTGGAGGAAGCCGTCGACGTCGGCGGTGAGGGTGGCGAGCTGTTCGACGCTCTCCAGGAAGTAGGTGTCCGAGCCGAAGAGGACGCGCTTGCGCGGATCGCGGCTGAGGGCCGGGGATATGTCGTCGCCGAAGGGCCGGCCGTCCGTGGTGTCGTCGGTCATCGGCCGGCTCCGCTCCCATCGCCCGTCATGTTCAGCCGGGCGAGCACCTCGGTGGCGTCGGCCGGGGGTGCGCCCAGGTAGCCCGTCTCCAGGCAGTGGTCGATCAGCGCGCGCAGGAAGTCCTGTCCGTCCGCCGGTGGCCTGCGGGTGGCCAGGTCCGCCGTATGGGAGTCGTCGAAGCGCGTCCGGCGCCGGAAGTAGCTCTCGTAGAGCGTCATGACACGCTCGTAGTACGCCCGCTCCCGGCGGGGCAGCCGCTGGGCGTCGAAGCTGGTCGGTGGGACGAACCGGGGCACGTGGAACGGTGGGTACTCGGCCATCACATCGGAGAAGTCCCGCAGCGTCAGCGGTGCGCCCACCGCGTGGAAGGCCCGGCCCGCCGCCTCCTCGAAACGGTGGGTGACCTCGGTGATGATGTCCGCCACATAGTCCACGGGCACCAGGTCGAGGCGCGCCTCGTACTGGCCGGGGATGGAGCGGACCTTGCCCTCGGTGGCCAGCTTGAGCACGACGTAGATGTTCTTGTAGTCGCGCACCACGCCGGTGCGCTCGTCGCCGACGACGATGCTGGGGCGGACGATCGCGGCCCGCACCCCGTCGGCCTGGGCCTTGTGCACCAGGGTCTCGGCCCGGAACTTGCTCTCCTCGTAGGCGTTGGCGAGGCGCTGGCCCTCGTCCAGCTCCGTCTCGCGGATCAGCCCGTCGCGCTCACCGCACACATAGGCGGTGCCCACGTGCACGAGCGGCACCCCGCCGGCGCGGGCCAGCTCCAGGACGTGGGCGGTGCCGTCGACGTTGACCGCCTGGTAGACCTCGTCGGGGAGGCCGAAGTCGGTGATCGCGGCGCAGTGCACGATCCGGTCGAGGCCGTCCGCGACCAGCGCCTGGTACGCGGCCTCGGGCAGGCCGAGCCGTGGCCTGGTCACATCGCCCGGCAGGCGGGTGACAGCGTCCGGCTCCAGCGGGGTGCCGTCGTTGCGTATGACCGCCGGCTGGTTGTGGACCAGGGCGGTGACCTGGTGCCCGGCCGCCACCAGCCGGGCGGTGACCTCCGCGCCGACCAGCCCGGCCGCGCCGGTCACCAGAATCCTCAAGTGTTCCGTCATCGGCCCGCCTCCGCCCGCCGTGCCTCGGTCTCTCGCCGTACCTCCGTCACCAGGCGGACGATGTCGCCGAGTGTGGTGACCGTGGCGGTCCGTTCCTGAGCGAGCTCCCCCAGCCCGAAGCCCTCCTCCAGCGCCAGCGTCAGTTCGATGAGCCGGAGCGAGTCATAGGCCAGATCCGCGAAGAGCTCGGTGTCGTCGGTCAGGGTGGCGTCCCCCGCGGGCGCCATCGCGCCGACGATCGCGTACACCTTGCTCCGCGTCTCGTCCTCGTTCAGCGCTGGTGTGCCGGTGCTTGACGTCAACGTTCCTCCCTCAGCGTCAGGTGGTGGCGAGATGGGGCTGCGCGCCACCGCTGGACAGCAGATCGCTCGCCTCGTCGATGGGCAGATCCGCGTCGAGGTGGGCGCCGAGGCGCAGCCAGTCGTAGCCGATCTCCAGGGTCTGCCGCCATCCGTCCGAGGAGTCGAAGGAGGACGGGAAGCTGTGCGCGCCGATCGTGTGCCGGACCAGGGCGACGAAGTCGTCCAGCGCGGTGAGCGCCGTGCCGCCCTGGGCCGTGGACGCGATGGTGAGCGTCGCGAGGTGCCGGGCCTTGGCCCGGATCTCGTCGGTGTCCGCCCCCGCCGGGAGGAGGGACAGCCTGCGGACGACCTCGGAGTCCGGGGGCAGCGGGTTGACTCCGTAGGCGCTGAGCACGCCGCGCAGCGCGGCCCGCAGTATCCTCCGGGCGCTGAGTTCGGCGACGCTCCACTGCTCGCGGTCCAGGGCGCCGGTGAGGTCCTCGCGGGCGTTCTCCACCAGCACGTTGGACCACACCAGGGTCATCGCGGCGGCGCTGAACCGGCGGGCGGGCATGGGCACGAGATCGATGCCCTCCGCACCGCCGACCGCCGCCCCGCCCACGGTGACGATCGGCCGCGCGATGCTCGGTGGCGGTGTGACGGGGCCGGACGGGGCGGCCAGTGGCATGGCGGGGACGATCGGTCCTTCGCCCTTCCACGCCACCTTCACCAGGCCGAACCGGAGGAACTGGGCGATCTGCGGGCCCGCCTGCGGCGCTCCCGACGCGTCCGCCACGGCCACTACGCTCCCCAGGGGCCGGCCGAAGACGACCGAACGCCAGGCCCGTGCCGCGCGGTCGCCGAGGACGAACACGTCCTGCTTGTCGCGTACGACATGCACCCGGTCGCCGGTCTGCCAGGTGGTCACCCCGGCGGCCCTGGCCACGGTGATCCGCTCGGGGTCGGGTTCGGCGCCCGCCACCCCCAGATCGGCCGTGAGCCGGACGCCCGCGGTGATGTACTCGGCGGTGCCGAGGCCCGACGCCTCCAGCGAGGCGAGCGCCCGGTACCGGTCGCACAGCGGCTGGTCACCGATGCGGTCCAGCTGCATGGGCAGCCACTTCGGCTCCAGATAGGTCTCTCCCCGCCCCGCCGCCCAGGACTTCACCGCCTGGATCAGTCCGGCCTCGGTCCATGCCGCGGCCTCTTCCTCCTGGCCGAGCTCCCGCAGGGCGAGCGCGTAGCGGATCGACTGGCGTGCGTGGTGTGCCCACCACTCCCGCATCGTGTCCTGGAAGTCATCGAGGGACATCAGCCCCTTGACCTTCGCCACCAGGTCCGGATTGCGCAGCGGGAAGCTGCGCAGCAGGCGCTGACAGCGGTTCAGCAGATCTTCCGGGACGGTGCCCACGTGGTCGCGCGTGTCGGCCGTGACCGCGGAGAACTGCTCGGTGAGCTGCCGCACGGAGCGGGTCCTGACCTCGACCCGCCGCCCGTCGAGGAACAGCAGGGAGGGCATGGTGGGCAGGTCGGCGTCGCTGTCGGAGATGAGCAGGAAGTCGATGTCGGACGAGGAATTGCCGAAGCCCTCGGCGATCGAACCCTCGAGGACCACGGCGCAGTCGGTGACGGAGTGGATCTGCGGAATGGTCTTGTCGAGCAGGTTCTGAAGATAGTCCTCGCTGAGGATCACACGGGCCTCCCGGTCGTGACATGGGCCGTCTCCAGGACGCGCGCGTCCTTGAGGCGGCCCGCTCGCAGCTCTTCCCACATGTGGCGACGTCTCGGCTTGCCGCTGGAGGTCTTTCGGATCAGCCCGCTGCGGCCGGTGACGACGGTGATGGCGACGTCGTCGCCGAGCGCGGCGCGCAGGACGAGCGTGGCGTCCTCCACCCACGCGCCCTCGGCCTTCTCCGCGAACAGCGTCACCGAGGTGCCGCCGGTGCCCTCGACGCCGACGACCGCGCACTTCTCGCGGGCGATCCCGGTCGCCGAGACCACCTTCGCCTCCAGGTCCTCCATGTAGACGCTGCGCCCGCGCGCCTTGAGGCTGTCGCCCATCCGGCCGAGCACGAACAGCTCGCCGCGGTGGAAGAATCCGGCGTCCCCGGTCCTGATGCCGCCGTCGACGAACCGCGTGGAGCCGGTGCGCCCGGCGTGGTAGCCGCTCGTCACCGAGGGGCCCGTCACCTCGATCTCGCCGAGGTGGCCGTCCGGCAGGGGCCGCCCCTCGTCGTCGACCACCGTGGCGCCCACCCCGTCGCCGGGGCCGCCGCAGCCGATCAGCCGGCCGTCCTCGCCGTCGTCCGGGGGCGTCTTCGCGGAGCTCGCGAACTCGCCCTCCTCCTCGATGGTGACAGGGCCCGCGAAGCGCAGCGTGCCGGTGTCCACGCGCACGGTCGGCGCGGGAGCGTCGGAGGTACGGACGGTCACCGCGAGCGTCGCCTCGGCGAGCCCGTACGACGGAAGGTAGACCGAGGGGGAGAACCCGGCGGGTGCGGCGAGCCTGGCGAAGTGCTCCAGCGCGCGGGGGTTGATGGGTTCGGCGCCGACGATGGCGTTGCGCCACGCGGACAGGTCCAGGTCCGCGAGCCGGTCGCCGAGCCGCCGGGCCGCGTACTCGAACGCGAAGGGCGGGGCGGCGGTGTGCGCGGCGACGGCGAAACACCGCAGCCAGCGGGCGGGATCGCGGATGAACTGCTCGGGGCGCATGAGCCACAGATCGGCCCTCACGCTCACGGGGGTGAGCAGACAGCCGATGAGCCCCATGTCGTGGTGGAGCGGCAGCCAGGAGGCCCCGGCGTCGCCCGCGCGCCAGCCGAGTGCGCTCCGGATCAGCGCGAGGTTGGCCTCCAGGTTCGCCCAGGTGACCCGGACTCCGCGGGGCCGGCTGCTGGAGCCCGAGGTGAACTGGAGGAGGGCGAGTGCGCCGGGTTCACGGGGCTGGATCTCGTCGCCGTCATCGCGCCAGATCCACGGCTCGCGGTCGGAGCCCGCGGCGGCCAGTACCCGGGCGGCCAGGGGGGCGAGGCCCTCGGCGGTGATGGTGGCGGCGGCCTCGGTCTGCCGCAGGATCCCGGCCGTGTGCTCCACGTACTCGGCCTCGGCGGCGAACGCGGGCGGGGGGACGAGGCACACCGTGGCGCCCGCGGCCCAGACGCCGAAGAGCGACGACAGACACGGGAAACCGGTGGGCAGGAGGACGCACACCAGATCGCCGGGGCGTACCCCTTGTGCCGCCAGCGATCCGGCCACCCGCCGTGCGGAGGCGGCGAGTTCGGGGTAGCCGTGGAACTCCCAGCCGCCTCGGTCGTCGGCGAGGTGGATGCCCCGGCCGTGGAGGTCTCCGGCCGTCCGAGGGGGATCCGTCAGCCAGGAGAGCAGTGCGTCACTCACTCTTCGCCACCTTCGCCTTCCCGGCCTCGGCCCCGCTGTCCGGTCCGGCCCCGGTGGCGGATTCGGCCGGGGTGTCGTCGTCCAGGAACGTGATCGCCCCCGTGCCGCCGTCCACCCTCAGCCGCATACCGGTCTCCATCTCCGTGACCGCGCCCTTGACCTGGACGACGGTCGGAATGCCGAGCTCACGGGCGACGATCGCCACATGCGTCAGCGGGCTGCCCCGCTCGATGACGAGCGCCGAGGCGGACGGCAGCGCGGCGACCCAGCCCGGATCCGTGCGGTAGGTCACCAGGACTCCGCCGTCCACATCCACCGGGGTGTCCGTGACGACGGCGCGGGCCTCCACCACACCGGGGCAGGACGGGGTGCCGCGCAGCTCCCGGACGCCGGTGCGCGCCACGCCGCCCTTCACAAAGCCGGCGCGCTCCAGATTGCCCCGCCAGTAGGCGGCCCCACGGGTGGTGAACCGGGACGGCGCGGACAGCTGCTCGTCCTCGGCCCGCTGACGCTTGCGCAGCTCCACGAGGCCGCGCAGATCGGTGTGCGCCGTCGTGCCCTCGTACGCGCCCCGCAGCTCCTCCAGGCGCAGGAAGAAGACATCGTTCCAGTGGTCGATCGCCCGCATCCTGGCGAGATCGCGGCCCATGGCGCGCAGCATCCGCTTCGCCGAGCCGAAGGCGCGGGTGCGGCAGAATCTCAGCCGCTCCCGGTTGTACAGGGAGGTCTGTGCCTTGCGGCGGACGACGTTGTAGAGCATCCGGCGCGGCCCGCGCAGATGCTCGTCCAGATAGGCGTCGGCCTTCTCGCCGGAATGGGCGTCCACCTCGGGCAGCGCGGCCCGCACCATGGCGAACAGGGTGGACGGGTCCTCGCGCAGATCGGGCACTTCGAGCTTGAGTTCGTCGAGGCTGCGATAGCCGTACGCGGCGACGTATTCGTCCACCGAGGCGAGGAACGCGGTGTGGCCGCCGTCGCGCAGCGCCTGATAGGTGTCCGCGGCCGGGGTCTCCTGGATGAGACGGCTCAGTTCGGCGTCGTCACGGACGGTGGCGGCGAGGGCCGAGAGCGCACGGG
Organism: Streptomyces sp. NEAU-174; assembly: GCF_052665095.1. Taxonomy (NCBI): domain Bacteria; kingdom Bacillati; phylum Actinomycetota; class Actinomycetes; order Kitasatosporales; family Streptomycetaceae; genus Streptomyces; species Streptomyces sp. NEAU-174. The sequence goes on from NZ_JBQTCE010000006.1 coordinate 353,494, forward strand.
CGGGTTCGATGGACTCGACCCGGGAGCCGGGGCTGGCGGCGCTCCAGGTGAGCCACTCGGGGGCGTCGGGCAGCCAGCCTCTGTTCAGCAGGGCGAGTGCGCCGATGGACCAGAGAATCGTCGCGTCCAGGGTCTGCATCGGACCCCACTTCTCCAGCAGGTCCTTCTCCAGGGCGCGGAATCTCCGGTAGACGTCCTGGCCCTCCATCGCGTCGTAATCGACGTTGTCGAACTCCTCGTACGCCTTGTAGAAGTAGGCCATGAAACGTTCGACAGAGCGGTTCATGGTGAGGAAGCGGCGTACGAAAGCGGCCACCGTCCGCGCGCGGGACAGCCGGCCGCGCAAGGAAGAGGAGAAGGTGTACGGGTAGGTGGTCTCGGCCATTTCGTCGTCGAGTGGCTCCTCGACGCCGATCGCGACCTCCAGCACTTTCCTGTTGAGTTTGTACAGTGGCGCGATCCGCACCATCCGGTACCAGTGCAGCAGGTTGTAGTACACCCGGCCATGGAAATAGCCGAGCATATGCGGAGCCCATTCCTCGATCTCGCGCAGTGCGGCGGGCGGGACCTTGAGACCTCGGGCGTAATATTCGTAGACCCTGCCGTAGACATTGGCCGCGAAGCTGTAGGTCAGCGGTGAAACGATTCCGGAAAAGCTCTCGACGATGTTGGCGTTGTCCCAGATCCGGAGTTCGCCTTCGCTCGGCCCTAACTCATCCTCCGTTGGCCGGATCGCATCCGGCAGCGCGGTGATCGGGCGGGCCTGTAAAATCCACAGGGCGTCGTCGGCGAGCGCCCACTCGATGTCCTGCGGAGTGTCGAAGACCGCCGTGATGCGCGCCCCGGCCTCGTGCAGCCGCGCCATGTCCTTCGGCTCCAGCGACAGCCTCTCCCGGTCGGCCGGATCCACTTCGGCGACCAGATATCCGGAACCCGCCGGATCGAGGTGATAGCGCTCCCGCTTGTCGCCGAGCACGGTGTCCTCCACCGCGCCCGTGGCGCCGTCGAGGACGACGGTGTCGGCGTCCACCGCGCCCGAGACCAGGCCCTCGCCCAGTCCGTACACCGAACTGATCACATACTGCCGCCGGTTGCCGGTCACCGGGTTGGCGGTGAACATGACGCCGCTGCGCTCGGCGTCCACCATGTCCTGCACCACGACGGCGATGCCCGCGTCGCGCAGCGGCAGCCCGTGGCGCAGCCGGTAGTGCAGCGACCGCTCGGAGAACGCCGAGGCCCAGCACTTCTTGACGTGCGCTGTCACTTCGGGGAGCCCGGACACATTGAGGAAGGTGGCGAACTGCCCGGCGAAGGAGAGCTCCGCGCCGTCCTCCTCGACACCGGAAGAGCGCACCGCGACCCGGGGGCGCCCCACATGCGCATACGCTTCTTCGACGACCGCCGCGGCGGCGGCGCTCAACTCCCCCGACTCGATGATTTCGGCCAGCTGCCGGGAGATTCGGTTCACATTGTCCGGAGTGACCTCGGCGAGCAGATCCTCGATGCGTCCCGCCTCGTCGAGTGCGGCGATGAATTCCTGGAACACATCGAGCCCGACGACTGCCCACCGGGGGACGGCGAGCCCGTTCCTGGAGAGCTCATGGAGATTCTTCCCCTTCCCGCCCGCCAGCTTCGCGGCCTCACCTGGGAGGCTGTCGTCGACTATGGCTCGCATCGGTTTCCTTGGCCTCCGGGCACGCATCGCGAAACACACCCCGCTTGATCACGAGGAAGTTTCACCGTACCCCACGGGTCTGGCGATTGCGATCCCCCCTCTTTTACACGGCCACTTCATGACGTCCTGACACTATGACGCGCTGACACTTTGGCTGGTTGCTACGCTTTTCCCTAGCGATTGCCGACCGGCCACCCCTGGCGCTCGACGTTCGCCGGAGGTAGAAGTAGCTGGTAAGGCTAGGATCTTTGCCATTGCTCCCGCCCCGTTTCCTGCCCCCCACGCCCTTTGTTCTCCCCGGCCGATGGCGAATCCCTGGTGGGTCGCACCGTGGCCACTAGTGGCCACTGCCCGGTGGACGCCGGAGAACTGAGTGAACGCTGGACAACTGGAGAAAACCGATGTCCCTCCTTCCTCCCGGCTCCCGGCAGCCCGCCCTTCTACAGACCATGCGCATGCGCGACCCGGTCCACTACTTCGCGTCACTTCGGCGGCGCTACGGTCCGGTGTTCCGCATGAAGCTGATCGGCTTCCCGCCCCAGGTGGTGGTGTCCACCGCGGAACTCGCCGCGCAGATCTACAGCACGGACGGCGACGGCAACCGGGCCGGGGCGCTGCGCGCGGGGTACGTGCCGTGGCTCGGCGACTATTCGCTGTTCACGAACGACGGCGAGCCGTGGTGGCGGCACCGCAAGCTGCTCAGCCCGGCCCTGCACGGCCGGTCCATCGCGAGCTATCCGGACCTCATCGCCGAGATCGCCGCGGAGGACATCCGGACATGGCCGCTCGGCAGGCCGTTCGCGCTCCAGGAGCATATGCAGGCCATCACGCTGGAGATCACCCTGCGGCTGGTCTTCGGAATTCGCGACGTCACGCAGCTGGCCCGGCTGCGGGCGTTGCTCCTTACCCTGTCCAAGGCGAGTGGCTCCCCGCTGCTGTTCCTGATGCCCGCGCGGCTGCGGGCGTGGGCGGAGAAGTCACCGCTGGCGATGCGCGTACCGGTCCTGCCGACGACCCGCACCATGAAGGCCAGCGCGGCGGTGGACGAGATCCTCTTCGCCGAGATCGCCCGGCGCAGGGACGAGGAGGACGACGGCGCCACCGATGTGCTGGGGCGGCTGCTGAAGGCGCGGGACGACCAGGGCCGCTCGATGAGCGACCAGGAGATCCGCGATGAGCTGCTCACCCTGCTGGAGGCCGGGCTCGAGACCACGGCGACCGGCCTCTCCTGGGCCTTCGAACGGCTGATGCGCTCCCCGGAGATACTGCGGCGGCTCCAGGAGGAGTTGGAGCGGGGCGAGGACGACAGCTACCTCGAAGCTGTCGTCAAGGAGGTGCTGCGGCTGCGCCCGGTGATCACCGGCTCGGGGCGGCTGCTGGACAAGCCGCTGCGGCTGGACGGATACGAGATTCCGGCCGGATGGGTGGCCATCCCCATGTTCTCGCTCATCCACCAGGACAGCGAGGCATATCCGGACCCCGAGGAATTCCGGCCGGAGCGGTTCCTCGGCGAGGGCGCCCAGGCGGCACAGAAGTCGTTCCTGCCGTTCGGCGGCGGCCGACGCTACTGTGTCGGCGCGCAACTCGCCATGATGGAGATGAAGGTGATCATTCGGGAGGTGCTGCGGAGGGTGGAGCTGACCGCCGCCGACCCCGCGCCGGAGGCCCAGCGCATGTGGCACGTCACCCTGGTCCCGGGAAAGCGCGCCGTCGCCGTGGCCCGCGAACAGCCCCTGAGCCGTGCGCAGTTGAGCGACGAGCCGAGGTGCCCGGTGCGTCCGGCCCCATCCGAATAGGCCATCACCCGCGCGGGGCTGCGGTGAGTTGGTCGCCGAGGGTGCTTCGCCGGTACAGCACCTGCCGTCCGTTGCGCGCCCGGGTGACCAGACCGGTGGCGTACAGGACCCGCAGGTGCTGGGACACGGCGCTCGGAGTCACCCTCAGGCGGCGGGCGAGCTCAACGGTGGGCAGGGGTTCCTCGAGGAGGCCGAGGAGCCTCGCCCGGGGCGCGCCGATGAGTGACACGAGCGCGGACGCGTCATGGGCGGGCTCCGAGGCCCACAGCGTCGCCACGCCACGGCTGGGGTAGACCAGCGACGGAGGTTCCTCCGGGCTCACCGGGGGCGCGGGCTTGTGCGCGAAGACGGAGGGCAGGAGGAGCAGCCCTCGGCCGGATGCCACGACGCGGTGCCGGCTGATCATCTTGGCGATGTGCAGCACTCCGTTGTGCCAGCGCAGATGGGGATGCATATCGGCGAAGAGCAACCGGGCGCCCCCTACGGCCAGTTGGCGCGCGCGGTAGGTCATGTCCGCCTCCACGACGAGCCGCATCCGCGGCCACATCGGCTCGACGGCGATCTCCCAGTACTGGCGCAGGAGGGCGCAGATGGTGTCGCGGAGCCCGGCGACGGACGCGTCGTCGGCAGTGGCGGCGGCGCGCAGCGCCGGGGGCAGCGGGTCCGGCGCATGTGTGGCCAGCAGATCGCGGCGTACCAGGTCGGTGGGGGTCTGACGGACGACGGCGAGTTCGTCCTCGAAGGCCGGGGCGAAGGTCGCGGGCCGTGGAGTCAGAAAGTCCGGCAGGGTACGCCGCCGCGCCACCAAGGACATCAGCAGGTCGGTGTCCAGGGCGCCGAGTCCGCCCAGCACGGCTCTGCGCCACGGCAGATGCACGGCGGACAGGCTCGGATCGTGCAGCACCCGCAGGCTGAACACCGTCTCGTTCAAGGGCGATACGGCGAACCGCGTGTCCGCCAGGTCCTCGACATCGAGCACAAAGCTGATCATTAAGCCATACGCTACATCGATTGGCAGCGGAGCTCCGGTGCCATGGACTTCGGCCCATGACACCTTCCGTGGGAGATCCCCTGTCCGTGCGGACCACGGCCGGATGAGCCGCCGCATGGTCCTGCTCCTCGCCATCACCTGCGCGGTGGCGGTGGGGAACATCTACTTCCCGCAGGCCATCGGCCCGCTGGTGGCCGACGGGCTGCATGTGTCCGCCGGCTCGGCCGCCGTGGTGGTGACCGCCACCCAGGTCGGCTACACGGCCGGAATCGTCCTGCTGGTGCCGCTCGGCGACCGGATTCCGCACCGTACGTTCCTCGTCGTCCTGCTCGGCCTCACCGGCCTGGCGCTGCTCGCCGCGGGTTGCGCACCGGCCCTGCCGCCTCTCGTGGCCGCCGGCGCGCTCGTCGGCCTGACCACCGTGGCGGCGCAGATCGTCGGCCCGCTGGCGGCCGGTCTCGTGGCCGCCGACCGCCGGGGAGCGGTGATCGGCACCCTGCTGAGCGGGTCGACCGGCGGCATGCTGCTGGCCCGCACCTTCAGCGGCACCCTCGGCGAGTGGCTGGGCTGGCGGGCCCCGTATCTCGTGGCCGCGGTCCTGGCCCTGCTGCTCGCCACCGTCCTGGCGTTCGCGGTGCCCGCCACGACCCCGGCCTCGCGCCAGTCCTACCCCGCGCTCCTGGCCGAACCGCTGCGCCTGCTGCGCACCGAGCCGGAGCTGCGCCGCTCCTGCTGGTACCAGGCGACCGTCTTCGCCGGGTTCTCGGCCGTCTGGACCTGCCTGGCACTTCTCCTCACCGGTCCCGCCTACGGGCTCGGCGCCCAGGCGGTCGGCGCGCTCGCCCTGGTCGGCGGGGCGACCATGCTGTGCACCCCGCTCGCCGGGCGCATGGTGGACCGCCGGGGGCCCGATCCGGTGAACCTCGTCTGCCTGCTCGGGGTGCTCCTCTCGGCCGCGATCCTCGCCCTGGGTGCCCTGGGCGGGACGCCGGGCCTGGCCGCCCTGACGATCGGCACGCTGCTGCTGGACGTGGCGATGCAGTCCGGCATGGTGGCCAACCAGGCCCGCGTCTACGCCCTGCGCCCGGAGGCCCGCGCCAGGCTCAACACCGCCTATATGACCTGCGCCTATCTGGGCGGCAGCGCGGGTTCCTGGCTCGGGGTGCGCGCCTGGGGCCGGACCGGTTGGTGGGGTGTGTGCGCACTCGTCGCGCTTCTCACCGTCCTCGCCCTGGTCCGCCACCTGCCGACTCTCCGCCGGCCTCGGCGGTGGCTGCCGGTTCCGGCTCAGGCTCCATGCCGTGATACGGCGCCTACGCCCCCGGACCCTCCCCTCGCAGCGCGGTGAGGAGCTCCTTCGTGGTGAGGATGGCATGGGCGAAGGTGGGGCCGTTCAGCTCGTGCGCGGAGTGCCGCTTCTACGCCGACGGCGTGACGGCGACCGGAATCGACACGATCACCGCCGAAGCGGGCGTGGCGAAGATGAGCCTGTACAACAACTTCTCCTCCAAGGCCGACCTCGTCAGGGCCTATCTCGACGCCCGCCGCGAGGAGTGGCTCGCGATGTACAACGCGGCCGCCGAGCTGCCCGCCGGGGACGAGGGACGGACCGTCGTACGCCGCCACAAGGAGGAGGTCGAGCGGCTGATCTCCGGTCACCTCGAGGAGCTGCTGCCCGAGCGCCCCGACGAGGCTCACTGTGGGGCACCACCGGCACCGCGGCCACCTTCGCCCCGGACGTCGGCCCGCTCGCCATCGGCGCCGTCGCCATGGGCCTCGGCGGACTGCTCCAGGCCCTGGTCGCCGCTCCCCGCATCGTCCGTCAGGCCCCGCGGCTGCGTGCGCGGCGCGGCACGGTGCTGCTCGGCGCGGTCGCGGTGGCGGCGTACCCCTTGGCGTTCTACATCCTGCTGCTGTGCGCGGGCCAGGCGGCCGGGGCGCCCGGCGGCGCGGAGCGTACCTCCACGGCCGCCACGGTGTTCGGCGTGGGGCTGGGCCTCGTCGCGGCCACGACCTACGCCCTCTACTCCTGGGCAGCCCACCGGCTGATCACCCAGGGGGTCGCCTCACGCGCGGCGATGGGCGCGGTCTTCGGCGTGGGCGGGCTGCTCCTGGTGCCCGTCCTCCTGGTCACCGGTGCCCCGCTCCTCGACTCCGGGTCCAACGTGGCCGTCGGGGCGTACATGGCGCTGGTGCCCATGTTCGCGGGCTACGTCCTGTTCGGCTGGGGGCTGGCGAATGTGCCCGCCAGCACGGCGACCACGCTCTCCCTGCTGGAACCGGCCGTCGGCTGGGGCGGGTATCGCACTCGTCCTCGCCTGTCTGGCCGTCCTCACCGCCCCGGTGGGCGTCTCGGGGCGGCGCCGAGAGCGGCGGGAGGGCGTGACGCCGCCGCGGCGCGCAACGGTGGAGCAGCCCCTCGCCCGGTCGGACCCGGCGCCGTAGCGGAGTCCGGCTGCTGCGGGCCGCCCGCGTGCGGTGATGTCATTCGGCCCGCCGCGGGCCGGAGAACCTCTCCGCGAGCTCGCGGTGCTTGTCGGCGGCCAGCTCGGCCTGGGCCGTGCTGATGGTCGATCCGGCCATGCCGCCCAGACGTTCGACCTCGTCCGCGAAGCGGAGATGCTCCTGGCGCGCATGCTCACGGCAGGCGAGGCAGGTGACGTTCTCCGGGCGCGGCGAGGTCATGGCGTACGGGGCCCGCAGCCCGCATCCGGTATCGACGAGGCCCGGCAGATCACCGACCAGGCCGAACGTGGCTGCCATCATCTCGCGGACGGCGGCCACGCCACGGACGACCTTCGACTCGACATGGATGTGCGGATCGTCCCCGCCCAACGCGTCCTCCCTCGTCACGGCCCCGTGGCCGGCCGGGAGTGTTCCCGGTCGGCCACGGAGTGCGGGACGAGTCTCCCACGGGCCCGTTCCCGCCGACGGGGTTCAGGTCGCCGTCGCGGACGCCGCCGCGCGGCCCGCCGTACGGCCCGAGAAGAGGCAGCCGCCGAGGAAGGTGCCCTCCAGGGAGCGGTAGCCGTGCACTCCTCCCCCGCCGAAGCCCGCCACCTCGCCCGCCGCGTACAGGCCGCTGATCGGCTGGCCGGAGGCGTCCAGGACGCGGCCGGAGAGGTCGGTCTGGAGGCCGCCGAGGGTCTTGCGGGTGAGGATGTTGAGGCGCACGGCGATCAGCGGTCCGGCTGCCGAGTCCAGGATCCGGTGCGCGGAGGCGGTGCGGCTGAGGGCGTCCCCGGGGTAGGCGAGCGCGTTGCGGATGCCCATGACCTGGACGTCCTTGGTGTACGGATTCTCGATCTCGCGGTCGCGGGCCTCGATCTGCCGCTTGAGGTCCGCCAGGTCGATCAGGTTGTCGCCGGTCAGCTTGTTCATGCCCGCGACCAGTTGGGGCAGGGAGGTGGCGACCACGAAGTCCTCGCCCTTGTCGCGGAACCGCTGGATCGGCTCGGGGGTCTGCCAGATGCGGGAGAGGAGTTGCAGGATGTCCTTGTTGGTCAGGTCCGGGTTCTGCTCCGAGCCCGAGAGCGCGAACTCCTTGGCCATGATCTTCTGGGTGGTGATGAACCATGAGTAGTCATAGCCGGTGGCGGTGATCGATCCGAGGGTGTGCAGGGTGTCGTAGCCCGGGATGTCGGGGCTGGAGAAGCGTCTGCCCTTCGCGTCGAACCACATCGACGACGGTCCCGGCAGAATGCGGATGCCATGGCCCGGCCAGATCGGGGCGTAGTTCCTGAGGCCCTCGGTGTAGTGCCACATCCGGTCGGGGTTGACGATCCGTCCGCCCGCCTGCTCGGTGATCGCCAGCATGCGGCCGTCCACATACGCGGGGACGCCGGTGACCATGAACTTCGGCGGTGAGCCGAGCCGGTCGGGCCAGTTCCGGCGTACGAGGTCGTGGTTGGCGCCGATACCGCCGGAGGTGACGATCACCACCGGGGCGCTGAGCTCGAAGTCGCCCACCACGGTGCGCGAGGTCTGCTTGCCGCGGGCGGCGTCGCTCGGTTCCAGGATCGAGCCGCTCACCCCGGTGACGGCGCCACCGGTGACGATCAGCTCGTCCACCCGGTGCCGGAACATGAAGGTCACCCGGCCGTCCTTCGCCGCGGCCCGCACCTTCTTCTCGAACGGCTCGACCACGGCCGGACCGGTGCCCCAGGTGACATGGAAACGCGGCACCGAGTTGCCGTGGCCGTCCGCAAGACCGCCGCCGCGTTCGGCCCAGCCGACGATCGGGAACCATTGCACACCGAGCCCGTGCAGCCAGGACCGCTTCTCCCCGGAGGCGAAGTCCACATACGCCTCGGCCCACTTGTGGGCCCAGTAGTCCTGGCCGCCGGGGTCGCCGACACCACGGTCGAAGCCGGCCGTGCCGAGCCAGTCCTGCCAGGCCAGCTCGGGGGAATCCTTGATCCCCATCAGCCGCTGCTCCTCGGAGTCCACGAAGAACAGGCCGCCGAAGGACCAGAAGGCCTGGCCGCCGAGGTTGCTCTCGGGCTCCTGGTCGAGGAGGAGCACCTTGCGCCCCGCGGCCGCCAGCTCCGCCGTGGCCACCAGCCCGGCGAGCCCGTGGCCGACCACGATGGCGTCCGCGTCCGAGGACGCCCCGGAGGCGGCGAAGGCCGGACCCGCCGTCTGGGCGAGCGCGGCGCCGGCGAGCACACCACCCGCCGCCGTCAGGGCGCGGCGGCGGCTGATCCCGCCGATCCCGGCGGGCGACGCGGAATTCTCTGTGGAATTCTCCATGAGCTGCCTTCCGGAAGGGGGTTCGGAGGGTGCGGGAGATACGGAGGGGGTTGCCGCGACGGAATCGTGTTACCGGCCGACAACGTGTTACCGACGGTAGCCCACAGGGTGCGAGGCCGCCAGAGTTCCGCTCGTACGAGCAACTCCCTTGCGTGGTACGGGACTTCGGGTGCTCAGCTACCACCCGGTGACGGCTCGGCCGAGGCGCTCCCCCGCGGCGAGAACGCGTACAGATCGAGGATGTCGGGCAGCGGTGCCACCCCGGGGCCACCCGCCCGGACCCACGCCACGATGTCCTCCGTCGCGTCCGGGTCGTTGACCAGGCCGAGCCACACCGGCCTGCCCCCGGCGGGGCGACGGGTGGTCCGGCGTCAGCTCCGGCGGACCGGTGCCCCCGCCAGGATCTCGCCCAGACCCTGGCGGGTGGCCGCCAGCACCACGCGGTCCTGGGGCCGCAGCGCATAGCCGGGGTGCAGGTCCCACACCAGGGCGGGCGCCTGCTGGACGGCGCCGTCGTAAGGGGGCGCCGCCCCGAGGTCGCGTTGCCGGTCCGCGGGCTCGGCCGCGTCCAGCGCGATGACCCGCCAGGCGCCCGGTACGAACGCCTCGGCGACGGTACGTCCCTCCAGTTGCGGATGCCCGGCGACATGCAGGGCGGCGAAGAGCAGCACCCTGCGCTCGACCGGTATGGCACCGAGGACCTGACGTCCCATCATCGCCCCGGCGAACGCCGGAGCCGCCAGGCTGGAGACGCTGCGGCTGCGGGTGAGGGCCCGCGGATGGGCCGCACGCAGCGTGCGGTAGACGGCGTTGGCGAAGCGGTCGTCATACAGCCGCAGAGCCACCCGCAGCCGGGGCTTGACCGAGCGGGCGTACAGCGTCGCCTCCAGGTTGGTGGTGTCGACGCTGGTCAGTGCGAGCAGGGCGTGGGCCCGCTGGATTTTGGCGGCCTCCAGGACGCCTTCCTGGGTGACATCGCCGAGGACCGTCGGCACCCCCAGCCTGCGGGCCAGCGGGATGCCGCGCGCCCCGGGATCCTCTTCCACGCACACCACGGGGATGTCCATCTCCCGGAGCCTGGCCAGGACCCGGGTGCCGACCTTGCCGAGTCCGAGCAGCACGACATGGCCGGACAGGCCGCGCGGAGGGCGGCGCAGCGCGGACGCGGTGCGGAAGGTGCCCAGCGCCTCCAGCGCGGCGGCCACCAGGACGGGCAGCAGGAGCAGTCCGGTCAGCCCGGACAGCAGTTGGAGGACCTTGCGTCCGGTCGGCTCGTCGAGCGCCGGGTCGTCGATCGCCAGCACGTCCAGCACCGTGAGGTAGGCCGCGTGGAGCAGCCCGGCTCCGGTGAGCCGCCAGGAGGTGATCGTGAGGACGAGCACGGCGATCGCCATTCCGGCGACGGACCAGCGCAGCCGGCGGGAGAAGAGTGAGGCGAGCGGCAGTCTGCGACTGCCGAGCCGCTGTGGCGGCAGCGGTGGGCCGATGGCGGAGACGGCCTCGAGCACCACCGTGTCGCGTCCGGTGGCGGCAGCGACCTCCTCGTCTCCGGGCAGCAGCCTGGGTCCTTCGTCCCCGCTGCTGTCGGAGCCCTCGCTGCCGCCCGGGTCGCTGGTGGTGGACGAGAGCAGGGCGAGGGTGCACAGCCCCGGGCGGGCGACCTCGTCCGTGCCGGGCGGGGTGCGCTCGGCCGCGCGCAGCAGCAGCCCGTCGGCCTGGAGCACTTTGCTGGTGCCCGCCACGGCGGTGGCCGCGAGTGCGGGGGCCGCGGTGTCGGCGTCCGACAGTACGGTGGTGGTGGCGTCCAGCTCCGCCGGGTCCATGCCGGGATCGGCGACCCGCGCCGCCTCGTCGAGGAGTTCCTCCAGGTGCTGGCCCAGCTTGCGGTTGTAGAGCCGGATCACCAGCCGCAGCCGGGGGTTGAGGCGGCGGGCCCGCAGCGCGGCGTGGATGTTGGCCTCGTCGTCGTCATGGACCAGGGCGAGCGCCGTGGCCTGATCCGCGCCCGCCTCGGTCAGCACGTCCTCGTCCAGTGCCGGCGCCTCCATGACCCGCACTCCCCCGTCCGGGGCGGGGTCGTCCTCGGTCTGCCGGGACAGCGGGACCCGTCCGACGGCCGCGCTGAACCTGCCGAAGAACGCGGAAGTACGGCCTCCGGACCGCCATCCCGCCATCCGCTGCCCGGCGGGGTCCGCCAGCGGAGCACCGCCGGGAATGACCACGGTCACCCGTGTCCGGTAGACGTCGTGGAGTTCGGCGGCGAGGCGGTGGGCGAGCGCGTCATCGCCGCAGACGACCATGTGGACCGGCCCCGAGGGGGACGGCGGGGCGGATGCGGAGGTGGAGGACACGACGGCGAAGCGTACCCGGTCCGCCGTCAAAGGGAGTTGGCCGTCTCGCCGCCAAAGGCGGCGTGCCGCGGCCGCTCACTCCCTCGGGGCGCCGCACCGCGCACAGCGAGTGAACTCGGCGGTGTCCTGGATCGCGCCGCAGTCCGCGCACACCATCTCCAGCCAGCAGGCGGGATCCCCGCCCTCGGGTTCGGCGGGCGCCGGGTCCGCCGTCTCCCGGTCCGGATCGCCGGGCCGAGCCGTGCCGCTCATCGTGTGCGCCTCCTCGTCCGGACCCTGCGCGGGTCCGTCAACCGAGCCTCTACCCCTGGCGTCGTCCCCGGAAGCGGCTCAGCCATAGATCCGATCTCTTATGCGCCAGCAACCCTTGACGGGGCGTAATCCCGCTCAGCCCCTCCCCAGTTATCGGATGACTCGGTAACGTATCCGCCTCGGGAGGCAACGATGCCGAGATCTTACCGACGCTCCGCAGTGGCATTTCTGCTCTGCGGCGTCCTGGCCATGACACTCTTCATCACCGGGCCCGCACAGGCGAGGGACTCCGCCTGGACCGTGCGCGGCCCCTCGCCCTACTCCGGTCCCCTAGCCCAGCTGCGGCTCGACGGTGCCTCGGGAGCGCTGACGCTCCAGGTGGCCCGGGGCGGACGGACGGTGGTCGAGCCCTCGCCCGTGGGCATCGTCACCGAGCGGGCGGATCTGTCGCACGGGCTGCGCTATGAGGGACGCCACGACCGCGCGGTCGTGGAGCGCTACCGGTCGACGGCCGGCAAGCAGCGCTCGCGCACCGCGCGGATGACCGAGACCCGCTTCCGGTTCCGGGGCGGCGGGAACGCCCGGCTGGACCTCGTGGTGCGGGTCTCGGACGACGGGGTCGCCTACCGCTACGACCTGCCCTCCGGCAGCGGCGATGTCCTCGGCGAGACCTCGGCCTTCACCCTGCCCCCGGACGCGGCCGCGTGGCTGGGCGACTACCGCAAGGACAACGAGAACCTGTTCAAGGAGTACACCGCGGCGACCGCGCCCACCGGTGAGTACATGGCGCAGGCGCTCTTCGAGACGGGCGGTGGCTACGCCCTGATCGCGGAGTCGGATCTCACCGGCCGCTACTCCGCCGCCCGGCTGACCCACCAGCAGGGATCGCCCACGTACCGCATCGGCCTGTGGGACCAGCGGGTCGAGTCCGACGGGCCGCTCAGCACCCCCTGGCGCGCCCTGATCGTGGGCGACCTGCCCACCGTCACCCAGTCCACCTTCACCGACGATCTGGCACCGGCGTCACGGGTCGCCGACACCTCGTGGATCCGGCCCGGCCCCGCCCTGTGGACCTGGCTCGCGGGCGGCAAGCCGGCCGGGCAGAGCCTGTCGATGCAGCAGGGGTACGTGGACTACGCGGCCCAGCGCGGATGGCCGTATGTGGTGGTGGACGCGGGCTGGTACTTCGACCCCGACCAGTGGGACGTCACCGATCCCGACTGGCAGCGGAACAGCTGGATCCCGCGGCTCGTGGACTACGCCCGCGAGCGGCGGGTGGGCATCCAGGTCTGGATCCACCACCGCGACCTCGACACCGCCGAGGAGCGCGAGCAGTGGCTGCCCACGCTGGAGCGGTGGGGGGTGAAGGGCGTGAAGATCGACTTCATGGACTCCGAGTCCCAGGAGACACTGCGCTGGTACGACGAGATCCTCAAGGACACCGCGGCCCACCATCTGCTCGTCAACTTCCATGGCTCGACGATCCCCAAGGGCATTCAGCGCACCTGGCCGCAGGTGATGTCGATGGAGGGCGTGAACGGCGAGGAGAAGCGGACCAACACCCCGCAGCACCTGGCGACGCTGCCCTACACCCGCAATGTCATCGGCTCCATGGACTTCACCCCCGGGGCCTTCCACCGGCCCCAGCGCCCCAACGCGGCCTCGGACGCGGGCGAGGTGGGTCTGTCGGTGCTCTACGAGTCCGGGATCCAGAACCTGGCGGGCACCCCGGAGTCCTACGACGCCCGTCCGCTCGCCCGCCGGTTCCTGGAGCAGATCCCGGCCACCTGGGACCGCACCCGGCTGCTGGCGGGGCGGCCGGGTGAGAGCGCGGTGCTCGCCCGAGCCAGCGGCTCGCGGTGGTTCATCGGCGGTACGTTCACCGGCCCCGCGCACACCGCCGAGGTGCCGCTGCGGCTGGAGCCGGGCCGCTGGCTGGTCGATCTGGTCCTGGACGGACCGGACGGCCTGATCCGCAAGCCCACGGTGGTGCGCGGCGGGCAGACCCTGTCCGTGCCGGTCGCGGCGGACGGCGGGTTCGCCGCCATCGCCTGCCGCTGGCGGCCCGGCCTGTCGACCTGCGACCGCACCTGACCGTCCGCTACGACCCGCACTGACCACCCGTCACACGGGCACCCGTCATGCGGACACCCGTCATGCGGACACCCGTTACGCGGACACCCCGTCACGCGGACACCCCGTCCAGGACGCCCGTCCAGATGCCGATCGCCGGAAGGCAGACGCCGACCGCGAAGACCCATGCGGCGGCGACGGCACGGGCGTAGGGGGCGGGGTGGCCGCCGGACCACCCCTGGGAGAGGGCCAGCAGCCGGTCCGCCGACTCCGCGTCCGTGACGGCCTCGGCGTCCGCCCGCATCTCCATCAGCGTGACCAGCACGCGGCGGGCGCGGCTGTTGGCGTAGAGGCCGCAGGTCAGGGTGAGGACGAAGACGGATATCGACGTGACAGTCTGCGCCGTGGTTTCCACGGGGGGTGATGGCGAGGGCCGTCATGCCGCCGAAGGCCGCGTCGCCGCGCGGACAGCGCCTGAGGTAGCCGACGGCGTCCCGCACTCCGCGCTGAACGGCCGGGTGCCCCGCTGAGGTCGTCGAAGAACTCGCCCGCGCCCGGCACCCGCCGCCCGGCACGCAGCTCCTCGGCGTACTCCTCGAAGAGCTCCTCGTGTTCGTCCTCGGCCACGGTCCGCGCCGCCCCCCGTGCGCCACGCCCTCCGCGGGGCGTGCAACGTCTCTACGCCCGCCCGCCCGGAGGAGACGATGTAAGGACTTACGGCAAATGGGCGAAGTCCACGCCCATTTCGTGTATGGCCGCTGTCAACTCCCGTGCCGCGCACGGCGCGGGGGCCTGCGCGTGCGGGTCCAGTCCACCAACTGCCGGGCCGTCCAGGTGGTGATGACGCGCTCCGCCGGCACCCCGCATTCCACGGCCCGGGGGCATCCATTGCGCTGCCAGTCGAGCTGGCCGGGCGCGTGGGCGTCGGTGTCGATGGAGAAGAACGTCCCCGCCCGCACGGCCTCCCGCAGCAGTCCGCGCGGTGGATCCAGCCGCTCCGGGCGGCAGTTGATCTCCACGGCGGTGCCCGCCTCCGCGCAGGCGCCGAAGACCTCCTCGTGGTCGAAGGCCGACTCGGGGCGCTTGCCGCCGAGCAGCCGTCCGGTGCAGTGGCCCAGCACATCGACCAGCGGATCGCTGACGGCGGTGACCATCCGACGGGTCATGGGGCGGGCGTCCATCCGCAGCTTGGAGTGGACCGAGGCCACCACCACGTCCAACTGGTCCAGCAGCTCCGGCTCCTGGTCCAGGGAGCCGTCGGGGAGGATGTCGACCTCGATCCCGGTGAGCAGCTGGAACGGGGCGAGCTTCGCGCGCAGCTCCGCCACCACGTCCAGCTGGGCGCGCAGCCGGTCCGCCGAGAGGCCGCGGGCCACCGTCAGCCGCGGGGAATGGTCGGTCAGCACCGCCCACTTGTGCCCCAGCCGCGCCGCCGTACGGGCCATCAGCTCGATCGGGGAACCGCCGTCGGACCAGTCCGAGTGCATATGGCAGTCCCCGCGCAGCGCGGCGCACAGCTTCGCCGCGTCCTCGTCCAGCTCGCTCCCGGCCTCGGCGGCCCCGGCCTCCAGCTTCGCCAGATACCCGGGCACCCGGTCCTTCAGCGCCTCCTGGACCACCTGCGAGGTCTTGGGGCCGAGCCCCTTGAGCGAGCGGAGGGTGCCGTTCGCGGCACGCCGCTCCACCTCCTGGGGGTCCAGGCCGGCGAGCACCGACTGGGCCGTGCGGAAGGCACGCACCCGGTAGGTCGGTGCCTGGGCGCGCTCCAGGAGAAACGCGATCCGGTCCAGGGCCTCCAGGGGGTCCATCGGGCGCTCCTCGCTGTGGGTGAGCCGTGGCTGGGCTGTGGCTGGGCCGTGGGTGGCGTGGCGTGGCGTGCGGGGTGCCATGACGTAACGGCGCGTCCGTGCCTCAGGCGCGGCGGTTCGGGCGGCGGCCGGGGGGCTGCCGGGGTTCGGGACGGGCCGTCAGCTCGTCGATGTCGCAGGTCTGGGGGGTCTTCTCGGAGACGGTGATGGGCCGGCCGTAGTGCCGGATCTCCAGGGGCGCGCCCTCGGCCAGGGAGTAGGTGACAGAGCGATTGGTGATCTCCACGCGCAGCCTCCGGCCCAGCACCCGCATGGTGAAGGCGAGCCGGGCCAGCTTCTCGGGCAGCTTGGGTGAGAACTCCAGCCTGCCGTCGAGGTGCCGCATCCCGCCGAATCCGGCGACCAGGGCGATCCAGGTGCCGGCGAGCGAGGCGATGTGCAGACCGTCACGGGTGTTGTGCTCCAGGTCCTTCAGGTCCATCAGGGCCGCCTCGCCCAGGTAGTCGTAGGCGAGCCGCAGATGGCCGACCTCGGCGGCCATGACGGCCTGGGTACACGCGGAAAGCGAGGAGTCCCGGACCGTCAGCCGCTCGTAGTAGTCGAAGTTGCGTGCCTTCTGCTCCTCCGTGAAGCACTCGCCGCGCAGATACATCGCCAGTACCAGGTCGGCCTGTTTGACCACCTGCTTGCGGTACATGTCGAAGTACGGGAAGTGGAGCATCAGCGGGTACTGGTCGGGGCGGGTGCCCTGGAAGTCCCACTCCTGGTGGCCGGTGAAGTCCGCGGACTGCTCATGGACGCCCAGGGTCTTGTTGTACGGGACGGTCATGGACTCGGCGGCGTCCCGCCAGGCGGCGGCCTCCTCGTCGTCGACGCCCAGTTCGGCGCCCTTCTCCGGGTGGCGTTCGACGATGTCCGCGGCGGCCCGCAGATTCGACTGGGCCATGAGGTTGGTGTACACGTTGTCGTCCGCGACGGCGCTGTACTCGTCCGGGCCGGTCACCCCGTCGATGTGGAAGCGGCCGTGGTGGTCGTGGTGGCCGAGGGAGCGCCACAGCCGGGCGGTCTCCACCAGCAGCTCCACGGCGGTCTCGCGCTCGAACTCGTCGTCGCCGGTGGCGGCCACATAGCGCACCACCGCGTCCGCCACGTCCGCGTTGACGTGGAAGGCCGCGGTGCCGGCCGGCCAGTAGGCGGAGCATTCGGAGCCGTCGATGGTGCGCCAGGGGAAGGCGGCGCCCTCGTGGCCCAGTTGCCGGGCCCGGTCGCGGGCGGCGGGCAGGATGGACTGCCGCCAGCGCAGCGCCTCGGCCACGGACTCGGGGAAGGTGTAGGTGAGCAGGGGCAGCACGAAGGTGTCGGTGTCCCAGAACGAGTGGCCGTCGTAGCCGGAACCGGTGAGGCCCTTGGCGGGGATGGCCCGTTCCTCGGCGCGGGCGCCGGCCTGGAGGACGTGGAAGAGGGCGAAGCGCACCGCCTGCTGGATCTCCGCGTCGCCCTCGACCTCGACGTCGGCGCGGGACCAGAAGTCCTCCAGCCAGGCGCGCTGCTGGTCCACTAGGCCGCGCCAGCCGGTGCTGGCGGCCCCGGCCAGCGCGGCCTCGACCTGGTCCCGTACGGCGGGCAGCGAGCGGGCGCCGGACCAGCCGTAGGCCACCAGCTTCTCCAGCCGCAGCACCTGGCCCGGCTCCAGTACCGAGGTGACGGTCAGCCGGGCGACGTCGTCGGTGCTCTCGCTGGAGTAGCGGGTGGGCGGCGGCCCGGTGACCAGGTGGTCGGCGGCGGCCGCGACCCGCAGGCAGCTGGCCTCGGTGCAGTGGATCAGCCGCAGCCGCTTGTCGGCGGCGGCGTTCTCCTCGGGCTTGAGCGGGGACTCCAGGGCCTCGGCCACCCGGGGGTCGCCGCCGCGCTCGGGGAGCTGCTCGTTGGCGACCAGCTCGGACTGGACGACGACGCGGATCTGGGCGTCGACGGCCTCCACCTCGTAGGCGATGGCGGCGATGGCCCGCTGGGTGAGCGAGACCAGCCGGGTGGAGCGGACCCGCACGCTGATGCCGGAGGGGGAGGTCCATTCGCAGGTGCGGTGGAGCAGTCCGCCGCGCAGGTCGAGCACCCGCTCGTGGGAGCGCAGCCGTCCGTAGCGCAGATCGAAGGGCTCGTCGTCCACCAGCAGCCGGATGATCTTGCCATTGGTGACGTTGATCATGGTCTGGCCGGCCTCGGGGTAGCCGTATCCGGCCTCGGCGTAGGGCAGCGGACGCCGTTCGTACACCCCGTTGAGGTAGGAGCCGGGGAGGCCGTGGGGCTCCCCCTCGTCGAGGTTGGCGCGCCAGCCCACATGGCCGTTGGAGAGCGCGAAGACCGATTCGCTCTGGGGCAGCAGATCGAGCCGGAGGTCGGTCTCCCGCAGCAGCCAGGGGTCGACGGCGTACGAGGAATCGGTGATCACGAGTCGTCCTCCAGCAGCTCGGCGAGATCCTTGACCACGATGTCGGCGCCATGTGCGCGCAGCGCGTCGGCCTGGCCCACTCGGTCCACGCCGACGACACAGCCGAAGTGTCCGGAGTGCCCGGCCTCCATGCCCGCCAGGGCGTCCTCGAAAACGGCGGCCGCCTCGGGCCCGACGGCCAGCTCGTGTCCGGCCTCCAGGAAGGTGTCGGGGTGCGGTTTGCCGGGCAGCTTGCGCTCGGCGGCGACCACACCGTCGATCCGCACCTCGAAGAGGTGCTCGATACCGGCGGCGATCAGCACATCGCGGCAGTTGGCGCTGGAGGAGACGACCGCGGTCCGCAGGCCCTGGGCGCGCACGGCCTCCACGAAGCGCACCGAGCCCGGGTACGCCTCCACTCCCTCCTTCCGGATCTTCTCCAGGACGAGGATGTTCTTGCGGTTGCCCAGGCCGTGCACGGTGTCCCGGTCGGGCGGGTCGTCCGGCTCGCCGTCGGGGAGCTCGATGCCCCGGGAGGCCAGGAAGGTGCGCACCCCGTCGGCGCGCGGACGGCCGTCCACGTACTCGTCGTAGTCACGGCCGGAGTCGAAGGGGCGGTAGGAGGGGCCGTCGCGTCGCCGCAGATATTCGTCGAACATCTGTTTCCACGCCGCCGCGTGCACCACCGCGGTCCGGGTCAGCACGCCGTCGAGGTCGAACAGGCAGGCCCGGATGCCATCGGGCAGGCAGAGCTTGGTCATGGCCCCCGGTTCCCCCGGGAACGCCGGAATATGCGGGGAGAGGGAAGCCTTCCCCCGGTCAGCGGAGCCCGGCGGCCGCTCAGCGCGGCACAACGGTGCGGCCCTCGCGGCCCGAGCGGTCGGCGGCCTCCAGGACGGCGACGACCTCGCGGCCGAACCGTACGTCGCAGGGGTCGGCCGCGCCGCCGTCGCGGGCACCGCTCAGCAGCCGGTCGACGGCCGTGGCGAAGGCGTCCAACGCGGTGGTCCCGGCCTCGGGCACCACGGCGATCCCCCGCTCGCCGTAGAAGTCGCACGAGAAACCCCGGGCGGCGGGCCGGGCGTCCAGGGTGAGCGCGAGGGTGCCGATGGCGCCGGAGTGGTGGCGCAGCAGCACATGCGCCGCGCCGCGCGGCCCCTCGAGGGCGGTGACCTCGGCCACCGGGCCGAGCACCGGCAGCAGGACGGACAGCGAGTGCGGGCCGACGTCCCACAGCCCGCCGCGCTCCCGCCGCCAGCGGGAGTCGCCGTAGTGGCCGCCGGGCTGGAAGATCGAGGCGAAGGCGGTGGCACGGCCGCCGTCCCAGCCGCCGTCCGCCGCGGCCTGCCGGAGGAAGGTCTCGACGGGGGCCGCGAAGCGGTTGGTGAAGAACACCACCGAGGCCAGCCCGCGCTCGTCCACGGCGCGCACGATCCGGTCGGCCTCCTCGGTGCTGAAGGCCAGCGGCTTGTCCAGCAGCAGATGGCGCCCGGCCAGCGCGGCCCGCTCGGCGAGGCCGCTCTGGATGTCCGGCGGGAGGGCGATGGCCACGGCGTCCACGTCGGCGATCAGCGCGTCGGCGTCCGGGTAGGCACGGGTGCCCCAACGGTCCGCCAGCGCCTTCGACTTCGCCGGATCGCGTCCCCAGATCCCGGCCAGTTCGGCCACGGGGTGTGCGGCGAGCGCCGCCGCGTGGGTCTCGGCCGCCCAGTGTCCGGTGCCCAGCACTCCGAACCGCACTGTCCGTCCCCCTCCGCGCGAAGCCCCCGGGGCCCTCCCCGGGCGTCGGCCGCGATCCTACGCCGGTGCCGACCGGGCCGCTTCGCCCGAGGGCGGTACGCCGCTCCCCCGCTTGGCCGCGGGCGGATGCCGGTGGGCGGGGGCGGTGCCAGGGTGAGGCCATGGCCGGCCACGGTGCGGGTGACGGCCGAAGCCCACCCTCACCGCTGGAGGAACCCGTGGCCCGTGGCTCGTCCCGCTCCCCCTCCCGCGCACACCGGCGGCGTGCCGCGGTCCGGGCCGCGGCGGCCCTGTTGCTGTGCGGGGCGGCGGTTCCGGCCTGCGCCTCCTCGAGCGATCACCGGCCGGACCGGGCGGCGTCGGCGTCGGCGCGGCAGAGCGCGCTCCAGGCGTCGGCCGCGGCGAAGAGGAAGGCGGCGAGGAAGGCCGAGTTGGCCCGGCTGCTGCCGGGGATGCCGCCCCCGCTGGACCCGCATGACCTCTACGCGGCCGACCGGGCGGGGAAGCTGTCCCGGACGGTGCGGGACTATCCGTCGCGGGTGTACGTGCCCAACACCCTCTCGGACACGGTGAGCGTCATCGATCCGAAGAAGTTCAAGGTCATCCGCACGATCCAGGTGGGCCACCAGCCGCAGCACGTGGTGCCCTCGTGGGATCTGAAGACGCTGTGGGTCAACAACGACCTGGGGAACACCCTCACCCCCATCAACCCCGCCAACGGCCGGGTGGGCCGCCCGGTGGACGTCCACGACCCGTACAACCTCTACTTCACCCCGGACGGGAAGTACGCCGTGGTGATGGCCTCCATGGACCGGGCGCTGGTCTTCCGGGACGCGCACACCATGAAGGTGGTCAAGTCGGTGCCGGTGGACTGCTACGGCGTCAACCACGCGGACTTCTCACCGGACGGGCGCTACTTCATCGTCTCGTGCGAGTTCTCCGGTGAGCTGCTGAAGGTGGACACGGCGAAGAAGAAGGTGATCGCCAAGCAGCGGCTGCCGATCGCCGGGGCGATGCCGCAGGACGTCAAGATCTCGCCCAACGGCAAGACCTGGTACATCGCCGACATGGTGGCCAACGGCCTGTGGGTGCTCAACGGCGACACCTTCGGCAAACCCCGGCTGCTGCCCACCGGAAAGGGCACACACGGCCTCTACGTCAGCCGCGACTCCCGCTCCATGTACATCTCCAACCGCGGCGAGGGCACCATCTCGGTGCTGTCCTTCAAGACCGGCAAGCTGGTGCGACGGTGGCGGCTCCCCGGTGGCGGCAGCCCCGACATGGGCGGGGTGTCCACCGACGGCAAGGTGCTGTGGCTCTCGGGCCGCTACAACGCCGAGGTCTACGCGATCGACACCACCACCGGCCGGCTGCGCGCCCGGATCCCGGTCGGCGGCGGCCCGCACGGGCTCGCGGTCTACCCCCAGCCCGGCCGCTACTCCCTCGGCCACACCGGAATCTTCCGCTGAGGCGGTATTCCCGCGGGCGCCCGCCGGGGCCTGTGAGCATCTGCATAGCCTGCCTATATAGAGGCATGATATAAAACTAGATGTGGAATACACACAGCAGTCCGGTGCCGACTCCGACGCCCCCGCCACCCGTGAGGAGGTCGCGGAGGCGCTGGAGCAGCTGGCGTTCCTCGCGGTGCGCCATCTGACCAACCGGGACATCAGCTTCACCGCGGCCTCGACCCTCGGCCGGCTCAGCCGGGAGGGCCCGTCCCGCCTCACGGCCCTGGCCGCCGACGAAGGCGTCACCCAGCCCTCGATGACCCAGCTCATCCAGCGGCTGGAGCGGCAGGGCCTGGTGACCCGGGTCGACGATCCGCACGACGGCCGGGTGGTCCTGGTGGCGATCACCGACGCCGGGCGGGAGCTGCTCGCCGAGCGGCGCCGCGGCCGTACGAACCGGCTCGCCGAACTGCTGGCCACCCTTCCCCCCGAGGACGAACAGGCACTCGCCACCGCCGTCCGCGCCGCCACCCCCGCCTTCCAGCGGCTGGTCGAGAGCGCGGCACGGGCGCGGAAGTCCCCGGGAAACACCGCTTCCTGATCAACCGGCACCCTGCCGCGCCACGGCTCGCCATGTCGTCACGGCTCGGACCCTGAACGACGGAGCATGACTGTGTCCGCTCACCCCAGCACCCCCAACCCCTTCAAGCAGCCGAAGGCCGTCTGGGCTGTCGCCTTCGCCTGTGTGATCTCCTTCATGGGCATCGGCCTCGTGGATCCGATCCTGCCCTCCCTCTCCGCCAAGCTGCATGCCACGCCGAGCCAGGTGTCGCTGCTGTTCACCAGCTATCTGGTGGTCACCGCCGTCGCCATGCTGGTCACCGGGTTCGTCTCCAGCCGTATCGGCGCCAAGCGCACCCTGGTGGCCGGTCTGGTGCTCATCGTGATCTTCAGCGCGGCGGCCGGGGCGTCCGGCAGCATCGACGGGATCGTCGGCTTCCGCGCCGGGTGGGGGCTGGGCAACGCCCTCTTCATCGCCACCTCGCTGGCCGTCATCGTGGGCTCGGCCAGCGGTGGCTTCGCCGGCGCGATCATCCTCTACGAGACCGCGCTGGGCATCGGCATCGCGATCGGGCCGCTGCTCGGCGGTGAGCTCGGCGCGATCAGCTGGCGCGGGCCGTTCTTCGGCGTGGCGGTCCTGATGGCCATCGCGCTGATCGCGACCATCGTGCTGGTCCAGCCCACCCCGACCCCGACCCGCCGGGCCGGGGTCGCCGACCCGATCAAGGCGCTGCGCCACCGCGGGCTGCTCATCATGGGGCTGACCGCGCTCTGCTACAACTGGGGCTTCTTCACGGTGCTGGGCTACGCCCCGTTCCCGATGGACCTGGGCACCCATGAGCTCGGCTATGTGTTCACCGGCTGGGGTGTGCTCGTCGCCGTCTTCTCGGTCTTCGGCGCCCCCTGGCTCCAGGCGCGGCTCGGCATAGCCCGCTCGCTGTATCTGAATCTGGCGCTGTTCGCCCTCGACATCCTCGTCATCGGTCTCTTCACCGACTCCAAGGCGACGCTGATCGTGGCGGTGATCGTGGCCGGCGCCTTCATCGGGATCAACAACACCATCACCACCCAGGCGGTGATGACCGTCGCCCCCGTCGAACGGCCCGTCGCCTCCGCCTCCTACGGCTTCGTCCGCTTCATCGGCGGCGGTCTGGCCCCGTACGCCGCGGGCAAGATCGCCGAGCACAACGGTGTGCATCTGCCCTTCTACATCGGGGCGGCGGCGGTCGCGCTGGGCATCGGCGTCCTGGCCACCGGGCACTCGCTGCTCGCCGAGGCCGAGCGCGTCCAGGCGGCGGAGGCGGCCGGACACACCCCGGCCGAGGAGCGGCGCGAGACGCTGGAGAAGCAGGCGCTGGCCGAGGAGCTCGGCTCGGCGGGCTGACGCGAGCGACGGGCCCGGCACGATGCACGGGGCAGGTATGGACCAATTGGGGCGGTTCCAGTACGGTGCACACACCATCGAACGGGGGCCTTCCCAAGGAGTGGCATGGCTTCCTTACGGTCCACCCAGCGCATCGCCGGGCTCCGGTTCGCCTTACCCGCGGCCGTGGCGGTCGCGGGTCTCGCGTTCGCCTGGCCCGCGGACGCCGCGTCCATCTGGGACGGCGACGCCTCCGGCGGCACCAAGATCTACGGCCTGCTGAACTGCGACTCCCCGGGCAGCGTCACCGCCGTCTCGGACGCACAGCGCGGCAAGATCTGGAAGTACGACAAGCCGAGCGGCAGCAATCGCTGCGAAAGCCACGGCATCGCCGTGGGCGGCTCGAAATACGCCTTCCAGAACGGCGGGACCTACTGGTTCGGCTGGTCGAGCAAGCTCTCCAGCACGGTCGACAACAACGCCACCTTCCAGTGGAAGTCCTACGAGGATCACATCCAGAACTGGCCGGTGGTCCTGAAGACGCTCGGCGGCCGGACCACGATGATCCAACGGCAGCCCGGCAACCAGGTCTTCACCATCTGGTCGACCCCGGCCTCGGCGAACACCTGGAATCACTACACCATCGGGCTGCATCTGTCCGACGAGACCAAGGGCGGCTGGGTCGAGCTCTGGGTCAACGGTCAGCAGCAGAAGTTCAGCGATGGCACCACCCGGTGGGCCTGCCGCACCTTCGACAGCAGCAACGACCCCAAGTGGGGGGTGTACGGGGCCGAGAACAGCCGGGTGGTCAACTACATCGACGACCTCAAGGTCGGCACCACCCGCGGTGACGTCGACTGACGCCCCGAGCCCCGCCCGAGCCCCCGCCGGTCCGTTTCCCCCTCAGATCCGCCAGGAGCGGATGTGGCTGGCCGCGTCGAAGACATCGGACTTCCCCGAGAGGATGTCGCGGACCAGGTCGATCAGCGCCCCGTACGGCGGGTCGATGCCCTCGCCGGAGGCGTGCATATAGGCGACCGCGGTCGCGGCGGCGAACCGAGCGTTGCTCGCCGGAAGCGGTCTGAGCAGCGCGACGGTGTGCAGCAGGGCCGCGGCCCGCCACGCGGGGTCGGGATCGACCCCCAGGCGCGGCGGGTCGACGCGGTGGCGGGCGACGGCCGCGACCAGACCCGAGAAGTCCGAGATGGCCGGCTGTTCCGGCATGACCTCCTCATGGCGCTGCAACAGCCAGGGGACGTCGATTTGCAGCAGCGGGGCCATGGTCAGGCGGCCTGCCCGGGCTGGCGGTGCTCATCGTCGGGGAACGCGTCCGCGAAGGCGTCGGCGTTGTCCGCGAAGAACCGCCGGAAGACCTCGGCACCCTCCTGTAGAGCGCGGTGACGCGCGATGTCGGCCACGGTCGCCTCACGGACGAGGGCCTTCATGGTGGTACCGCGCTCCTTGGCGATCTGGCGGAGGTCCTCAAGTTCCCGATCGCTGAATTCCACGTTGAGAGCTGACATGGGGACACCCTACTCACCGGGTACCCCGTCAGCAATCGCAGCAGTTCAGATCGTGTTTTTGTAGGTACTTGACAAACCTTTCCAGCCATTGGGGACGGCTTGGGGACGGCCGCGGCCGGGGACCGGACCGCCGTCGCGCCCGACCCGGACGAACGGCTCGCGCACCTCCCGGTCCAGCAGGCTCCGGTACGCGGCGGGGCGGCGGAAGGCGTCTCCCCAGGTCTCCCGGCGCCGGTTGTCGCGCAGCGCGTCGAGGTCGAAGACCGCCGGATAGACCCCCTCGGCCTCGCCCGCCTCGACCACCAGGGTGTCGCGCGACCGCCCGTCCACGAACGCGACGCCGTCGTGGGCGACGGAGTGGCCCCAGCCGGGACCGGCGTAGTTGGCCATGGCCATCCCGGTCATGTTCTCCACGGCGCGGGAACGGAACTGGGAGAGCCGGTTGATCTCCAGCTCGCAGGCGTTCGGGGTGAGGACGATCTCCGCCCCCGCGAGCATCAGGGCGCGGGCGCTCTCCGGGAACTCCCGGTCGTAACAGATCATCGCCCCGGTCATCACCTCGCCCACCGCCGTGTCCAGAGCGCACACCTCGAACCCCTCCCCCGGGGTCAGACCGGCCTCGGGCAGGTCGAAGGCGCAGGTGTGCACCTTGGCGTAGGTCAGCACCAGGCGGCCGTGCCGGTCGATGAGGGAGAGGGTGTTGCGCGGCGGTCCGTCCCAGCGCTCCAGATACGTGAGCGCGATGGCCATCTCGAGCTCGGCGGCCAGCTCGCGGAAGCGGGTGACGAAGGGCGAGTCGCGGGTGATGGGCTCGCCGAGCCAGACCGGCTCTGGCCACGGCGCGGCCGGGGTGCGGGCGCCGTCCCACAGCGACGGATGGCGGTAGACGTCGCCGTCGGCGGAGCCTTCGGGGACGGCGCAGCTGTAGCCGTTGCTCCACATCTCGGGGAAGAGCGCGATGTCCGCGCCGAGCGCCCCGGCCCGGCGGCAGGCCGCCTCGCCGAGGGCGAGGTTCACGTCCAGATCCGGCCCCGGCGGGGCGAGTTGGAGCAGGGCGACGGTGAGGGTGGTCATGGCGGATGTCTCCTTCGGTACCTGGCGCCGCCGGATCCCGGCGGCCGGAAGCGGGTAGGGCTGCCCGTACAGCGTGATGGCCGAAGGGACCGGCCACGGAAGACGGCTCGGTGCACGACCGGTGAACGGAGGTACGGTGAGCCGCGTCGCCGTGAGGGAGAAGAGGGAGCATGGAGCAGCGTGAGTTCGGCCGGCTCGGCCGTAAGGTCTCGGTCGTGGGCCTGGGCACCTGGCAGCTGGGCGCGGACTGGGGCGAGGTCGACGAGAGTGACGCCCTGACCGTGCTGGACACGGCCGTCGAAGCGGGCGTGACGTTCTTCGATACCGCCGATGTGTACGGGGACGGGCGCAGCGAGCAGCTCATCGGGCGGTACCTGAGGTCGCGCCCGGACGCCGGGATCTTCGTGGCCACCAAGATGGGGCGGCGGCTGCCGCAGCTCGCGGAGAACTACACCCTGGACAACTTCCGCGCGTGGACCGACCGTTCGCGGGCCAATCTGGGCGTGGACACCCTGGATCTGGTGCAGTTGCACTGCCCGCCGTCCTCGGTGCACTCCTCGGCCGCGGTCTTCGACGCGCTGGACACGCTGGTGGCCGAGGAGCGGGTGGCGGCGTACGGGGTGAGCGTCGAGACCTGTGCGGAGGCGCTGGCGGCGATCGCGCGTCCGGGCACGGCGAGTGTGCAGATCATCCTCAACCCGTTCCGGCTCAAGCCGCTGGAGGAGGTGGTGCCGGCGGCGCGGGAGGCCGGTGTGGGGATCATCGCGCGGGTGCCGCTGGCGTCCGGTCTGCTGTCCGGGAAGTACACCAAGGACACCATCTTCGCCGAGAACGACCACCGCACCTTCAACCGGCACGGCGAGGCGTTCGACCAGGGCGAGACGTTCTCCGGCGTGGGCTTCGAGGAGGGCGTCGAGGCGGCGGTGGAGTTCGCCGGGCTGGCCCCGGCGGGAGTCACCCCCGCGCAGACGGCGCTGCGGTGGATCGTCCAGCAGCCGGGCGTGACCTCGGTCATCCCGGGGGCGGGGTTGTTCCGGGAGGGGCAGGAGGGAGAGAGACCAGTGGGGGGGGCCCCC
>NZ_JBQTCE010000006.1:380417-495837 GCF_052665095.1 Streptomyces sp. NEAU-174
TGGGCGGGCCTTGGGTCCTCCGGGGGGCGGGTTCGCCGGGGGGGTTTGGGGCGAACGCGGCCGCGGCGGGGCTGCCCCCGCTGCCGGGCGCCACGCTGGAGGCCGTCGGCGACCTGTACGACCGGCGGATCCGGGCCCAGGTGCACCATCGCTGGTGACGGTGGCACGCGGGGCTCAGAAACCGGCGTCCGCCGCCCATCGCGCGAGTTCGCGCTGGGCGGCGGCGCGCTGCTCAGCCGAGGGGGCGGCGGTGCCGTCGGCGATCAGCGCGTAGTGCAGGGTGCCGGTGGCCTCGTCGGCCGGGGCGGAGAGCACCAGCCGGCTCCCGTCGCCGTCGCCGGGCTCCGCCGCGGTGGCGACGGGGTGGTCGGCGGTGTGGCCGTGTGCGCTGTACGCGGGCGGGCCGGTGAGGGTGCCCAGATCGGAGACCACGGTGGTACGGGCGGGGTCGAAGTCGCGGGGCAGCCGGAGTTCGGTGGGCGCGTCGGTGGCGCCGTCGGAGCGCCACACCAGCATGCCGTAGCGGCCGGAGCCGGTGACCTTCGCGACGTTCGGCAGGCTGCCGGGGACGCGGTCCCAGCTGAGCGTGGTGGAGCCGTCGCGTGAGCGGTCCTCGAAGGTGAAGGCGAGGGTGCGGCCCGCGACGGCGCGCGGATAGATCCGGTCGAGCAGCCGGGCGTCCTGGCGCAGGGCGGCGGCGCCGGAGTCGTCGAGGCGTACGGCCGAGTGATCCTCGTCGTTCCAGGCGTCGCCCTCGGTGAGGACCTTCCCGGTGTTGCCGTTCATGGCCTCGTGGTGGCGGCCGTTGTAGAGGTCCCACTGCCACTGGGTGGAGGAGAGCACGGCGCCGGAGTCGGCCGGCCGGGTCCACCAGGAGGCGCCGGGGAGGCGGGAGTCCAGCGCCTGGTACATGCCCTTGACGACGGTGGGGGCCTTGTCGGAGGCGAAGCCGGCCAGCGGATGGCCGAATTCACTCATGACGGCGGGCAGGCCGAGTGCGGTGGAGCGGTCGCGCAGGGCGCCGAAGTCGCCCGCGTACTGGCCGTCGGCCGCCTTGCCGGGCATGAAGATCCCGGAGATGGCCTTCTGGTCGTAGTAGTGGGTGTTGAAGACGTAGTCGGGGCCGGGCTTTCCGGCGTCGAGGAGTCCGCCCTCCTGGCGCTGGAAGTCCAGGTTGGAGTTCCAGAACATGTTGGGCTCCACGAAGGCGGGCTTGTCCTGCCAGCCCGCGGCGTCCATACGGGCGCGGAACTTCTCGTAGAAGGGCCACAGCACGCTCTTCTCCCAGGTGCGGCTGTTCTGCCCGGTGTCGTACGCGCCCGCGTACGGCTCGTTGAGCGGGTCGAAGCCGACGACGCGGGTGAACTGGTCGTCGGTGAGCTGCCGGGCGAGGTAGGTCATGGTCTTCTCGGCGGTGGCCAGGAAGGCGTCCTGGACGCGGACGGTGCCCGCGCCGGTGGTCAGGGCGCGGTTGCGCCAGAAGTCGCGGGTGGCGCTCATGACCGCCTGGTTCTGGGTGATGTTCTGGCCCCAGTGGAAGCAGATGCCGCAGGACTCCTTGGGGTAGCCGCCCGCGTCGATCACCCACTTCGGGGCGCCGTCGCCGCTGTACCAGCTGTCCTTGTCGAAGAGATGGCGGGAGTAGAGGTCCTGGTGGAAGTCGGGGAAGACCCGGATTCCGGCGTCGAGGAACGCCTTCATCTGCGCCGTGGCCTGCTCCAGATAGCCGGTGTCCACCTGGCCGGGCTCGGGCTCGGCATGGGCCCAGGAGAGCAGGAACCGCACCGCGTTGGCGCCGGTCAGGTGGCGCATGGCGGCGGCGGACTTCCTCGCGTCGGCGGTGGTGGCGAACGGGAGCCCGCCGTTCTCCTCCAGTTTGGTCTCGCCGGACACGTTGAAGCCGCGCAGCACGACCTCGCGGCCATGGCCGTCGGCGAACCGGGTGCCGTCCACGGTCACCTGGTCCGCGGCCCGGCCGTCGAACCAGGGCGCCTCGGCCGCGGCCGCCGGAGTGCCCGGGGCCGCGGCCGCCGCCAGCAGCAGGACGGCCACCCCGAGCAACCGGGTGCGACCCGGTCGGGGGCGGCCGATCCGTATCCCTCGTGTCTCATGAGTCGGCATGGACCTACCGTCCAGTAAACTTGAGGGATCGTCAACTACTCGCGCTCGAAGAGCAGTTCGGCACCGGGGCGATACGGTTACCGCTGGAAACCGTGCCCCAGGGCCGCACCGGCCTCCGGCGCCCCGAGGGAGTCCGGCCCGAAGGAGACGACACCGCTCGTGGTCAGGCCGCCCGCCTGGCCGCGCAGCGCCCAGGCCGCGCCGCTGGTGGACTGAGCGCCGTCCTCGTCGGGGGCGCCCACGGCCAGGTCGTCCTTGCCGTCGCCGTCGGTGTCGGCGAGCCCGGTCGCCATGGCGAAGTGGTCGCCCGCCTCCGCGACACCGGGGACACCGGCGGTGTCCTGGGTGAACGCCTGGGCGCCGGTGCCGGACAGCCCGCCCCGGCCGCCGTAGAGCTGGACGACGCTGCCCGCCTCCTTGACCGAGTCCAGGCCCTCGTACGGGATGCCGACGGCGATGTCCGCGTAACCGTCGCCGTTGACGTCGCCGGAGCTCAGCGCGTAGCCGAACTGGTCGCCGTCCTCGTTGACGCCGGGGACGCCCGCGGTGTTCTGGTCGATGGTCGTGGTGCGGGTGGTGCTCGGCCCCGACGCGGTGCCGTAGAGCACCTTGAGCGTGCCGTGGTCGTACGGCAGGTTCTCGATGACGTCACCGGGAACGGTGCGCAGCACCAGATCGCCGTGGCCGTCCTTGTCGACGTCGCCGATGGTCGCGGAGGCGGCGTCGGTGAGGTCGGCGGCCTTCTGCGACAGGCCCTTGTCGTCGCCCTTGAAGAACAGGCTGGACTGGGACATCTCCTCGAAGGCGTGGGTGGAGACCAGGTCGTCCTTCCCGTCGCCGGTGATGTCGCCCGCGGTCAGACTGGTCGGCGCGTCGAACCGGCCGGTGTCGGAGAAGGAGCTGCCCGCGTCCTTGCCGTCGCGGGTGAACGGGCCGAGGCGGACGCGCACTCCGGTCTTCTCGTCGTCCGGGCCCTCGCCGGTGGTGACCACGTCGGCCAGGTCGGCGTGGCCGTCACCGTTGAAGTCGCCGCCGGTGATGACGCTGTCGCCCCAGTGGTCGCCGTTGCCGGCGGGCAGCTGGGTGCCGCCGGTCAGCCCGTTGGACGAGCCCCACAGGACCGTGAGGGCCGGGGACTTGCCGGTCTGGACCACCAGATCGGTGTAGCCGTCGCCGTCCAGGTCGCGGGCGACGGTGTGGGCCCCGAAGTACGCCGACGCGGCGGGGTCGCCGGGGACGCCCTCGGTCGCCTGGCTGACGACCTGGCGGTGGGCGGTGTCCGCGCCGGAGGCGGAGCCGTAGACGACGGCGACATAGCCCGCCTTGGCCTTGCCGCCCACCGTGCCGGTGGGGGCGGAGACGGCGAGGTCGGCGCGTCCGTCCTTGTTGAAGTCGACCTTCGGGGCGGCGGCCGCGGCGGTGCGGGCCTCGGCGGCGCCCGCGGGGGTTACGGCCAGTAAGGCGGGGGTGGTCACAAGTGCGGCCACCGTCGCGCAGCGCACGACGGTGGTGAGGGAACGGGGGCGCACACTTCCTCCTGCTCGTTGATGAGCGTTTACCTCATGTACACCCAGCAGGACCCGTGACGCCGCCTCAGGGTTGCACGGCAGCTTCCAACGATTTCCCTAGTCCATCTCGTTCACATAGCGGAACACGCCCATCATATGTGTCTCGTCGATCTCCTCCTCGGGCGCCGCCACGCACTCGGCCAGGCGTTTGGTGAGGGCGCCGGCGTCGACCCCGGTGCCGATCATCACCAGCTGGGTGGTGCGGGGCTCATCGCACTCCCAGGGCGAGAGCTGGAAGCGGAGGTACGAACCGACCGCGTGCAGCCCGAACTTCCACTCCCGGCCCGCGCCCGCGAAGTGGAGGAACCCCTTGGCGCGGTAGAGACCCACCGGGCGGCTGTCGAGGAACTCCATCAGCCGGCGCGGATGGAGCGGCTCGGCCGCGGAGAACTCCACGCTCTCGTAGGCGGCGTGGAGGTGATGGCCGTGGTCATGGCCGTGGCCGTCGTCCCCGCACCCGTCCGCGCAACCCGTATCGTCGGCCCATACGTCGGCGAACGAGAGCTGCCGGAAGTCTTCCTCGGCGGTCCCGCGGGGCGGGCGGTCGAAGAGGAGAGCGGGGTCCACCCGCCCGTGCGCGGCGGTCACGACCGGCACGCCGGGGGCGATCTCCTGGAGGGTCTCCAGGAGATCCCGGCACTCGTCCTCGGCGACGCGGTCGGTCTTGTTGAGCACGACGAGGTCCGCGTCGCGGACATGGCGGTCGAGCTCGGGGTGGCGGACGCGGGTGTCCGGGAACTCCGCGGCGTCCACGACCTCCACCAGGCCGCCGTAGACGATCCGTTCATTGCTGCTGGACAGCAGCGCCCGGATCATGCTCTGCGGCTCGGCGAGGCCGCTGGCCTCGATCACCACGACATCGATGCGCAGCTCGGGATCGGTGAGCCGCTCGAGCATCTCGTCCATCTCGGAGGCGTCCGCCGCACAGCACAGACAGCCGTTCTCGATCGGGATCATCGAATCGACCTGCCCGGCGACGGCCAGGGCGTCGATGTTGATCGATCCGAAGTCGTTGACGATGACGCCGATCCGGGTGTCCGCACTGTCCCGCATCAGATGGTTGAGCATCGTCGTCTTGCCGGAGCCCAGAAAACCCGTGATGAGAATGACCGGAATCCGTTGTGTGGCCAAGGCTGTGTCTCCGTGCGGCGGTCCGTAGTGATCTCGGGCGGACCGCTTATGCTATCCGGCCGCGGGCCGGGCCGGTCTCCGGCCCGCGGACGTCAGCGAACCCCGTCAGGGGATCTCGATCCCCGCCTCCGCCGAGAGCCGGTCGATCTCGGCCAGCTCGGCGTCGCTGAAGTCGGGCGAGTCCAGCACCGCGACGTTCTGCTCCAGCTGGGCGACGCTGCTCGCGCCGATCAGTACCGAGACCACCCGGGGGTCCCGCAGCACCCAGGCGAGCGCCAGCTGGGCGAGGGTCTGGCCGCGCCCCTCCGCGAGCTTGTTGAGGGCGTGCAGCAGGCCCAGCCGCTCCTCGGTGAGCGTCTCACGCTTGAGGAAGTGGCCGAGCGCCATGCGCGAGTCGGCGGGCACCCCGTGCAGATAGCGGTCGGTGAGCTGCCCCTGCGCCAGCGGCGAAAAGGCGATGACCCCGACGCCCGCCTCGGCGGACGCCTGGAGCACCCCGCCCTCGACCCCGCGCTGGAGGAGCGAGTACGGATGCTGGTTGATCAGGTACGGGGTGCGCAGCTCCTTCAGGATCGCGGCGGCCTCGGCGATCGCCTCCGGCGGGTAGTTGGACAGGCCCGCGTAGAGCGCCTTGCCCTGGCGCACCGCGCTGTCGAGGGCGCCCATCGTCTCCTCGAGCGGGGTGTCCGGGTCGAAGCGGTGGGAGTAGAAGACGTCGACGTAGTCCAGCCCCATCCGGGACAGCGACTGGTCGAGGCTGGCGAGGACGTACTTGCGCGAACCCCACTCGCCGTACGGCCCCGGCCACATGAGGTATCCGGCCTTGCTGGCGATGAAGAGCTCATCGCGGTAGGGGCGGAAGTCCTGGGCGAAGATCGAGCCGAAGTTGCTCTCGGCGCTGCCGGGCGGCGGACCGTAGTTGTTGGCCAGGTCGATATGGGTGACACCGAGGTCGAAGGCGCGGCGCAGCACCGCGCGCTGGGTCTCCAGGGGGTGGGTGTCGCCGAAGTTGTGCCACAGGCCGAGCGAGACCTTCGGAAGCAGCACACCGCTGCGGCCGCAGCGCTGGTACTGCATGGAGTCGTAGCGGTTCTCGGCGGCGAGGTGGACCATGCGCGTCGTCCTTGTCCGTACGGTGCGGTTGGGAGCGGACGGGCCGTGGGGACGGCCCGCCCGCCTGAGCTTGTCAGCTTTGGGCCAAAGTGGCGACCTCATTAGCGCTGAGTGTCCTGCCGTACACACGGACGTCGTCGAACGCGGCCTTGAGGTACGGGTCCGGGTACTGCGACTTGCCGAGATAGCCGGCGCGGATGTGGTTGCCGAAGTGGACCGGCTCGACGGTGATGGCGGTG
Source organism: Streptomyces sp. NEAU-174 (assembly GCF_052665095.1). Lineage (NCBI taxonomy): Bacteria > Bacillati > Actinomycetota > Actinomycetes > Kitasatosporales > Streptomycetaceae > Streptomyces > Streptomyces sp. NEAU-174. The sequence continues at coordinate 386,590 of NZ_JBQTCE010000006.1, forward strand.
TTGCGCCCCACCTCGCGCCCGCCGACATAGAGGACGGCGGTGCCGCTGCCGTAGGCGACGGCCACATGGACCCACTGGCCGGTGGGCAGCGGGGCGGCCTCGATGCGCTGTTCGGCCCCGCCGCCGCCCGCGGTGATGGCGAAGCGCAGCCTTCCGGAGTCGGCCACGGGGGTGAGGAACATATTGGCGGTGACACCGGTGCCGATGTCGAAGATCCGGGTCCAGGTGGCGGGGGTGCCGTCCAGCCGGACCCAGGTGGCCAGGGTGTAGGCACGGGCACCGGCCAGGAGGTCGTCGGCGAGGACGACATGGCCGTCCGTGCCGTTCAGGGCGACCGCGCCACCGGTTCTGCCCGCCGTCCAGGAGGCGCCGCCGACGAGCCGGGCGGTCTTCCCGCGGCCGGTGGCGTCGGCCGCGGTGGTGCCGGAGGTCTCGTCGAGGCGGTGCCAGGCGGCGAAGGCGGGCGGCGGGGTGGGCGGCTGCCCGGTCAGCCAGTACACGTTGTAGTGCTGGTGGTGGACGCGGGCGACCGGCAGCAGGGTCACGCTCTCCCCACTGGCCGTGGCGCTGAACCGCAGGGGGCTGGTGGCCGTCCGGGACACGGATCCGGTGTCCAGGCGCGGCATGGTCATCCCGGTGCGGCCGCCGTACGCCCCGGCGAGCACCACGGGCCCGTAGAGCACCGCCTGGACGTCGGGGTCGTCGGGGGTGGGGTCGAACGTCAGCTTCATCGGCAGCGTCACCTCGACCCGGTCGCCGGTCTTCCACTGGCGGTCGATGATCAGCCAGCTGCCGGGGGCCGGCCGGTCGGCGAGGGTGGTGCCGTTGAGCGTGGCGCGGGCCCCGGCCGCCCAGGAGGGGATGCGGACGCGCAGTTCGAGGGAGGCCGCGCCGGAGGTGACGGTGAGGGTGGTGGTCTGCTGGTCGGGGAAGCCGGTGGTCTGGCGCCAGGTGATGCCCTTGTCCTGCCAGCGCAGCTCGGAGGGGATGAAGAGGTTCACCAGCAGGCTGCGGTCGGCGTGGGTGTAGATGGTGTCCGCGAACTTGGCCTGGGTCTCCATGCCGCTGCCGTGGTCGCAGGAGAAGTTGTCGTAGTCGGTGGAGTACTGGTTGGGGTCGGTGCCCATGAAGGACGGCTGCTGTTTGAAGGAGCCGGGGGCGAGGCCCGTGTAGTAGATGTTGAAGCCGTGGGCCGAGTCCGGGTCCTGCTCGCCCAGCATCTGGTTGAGCAGGGTGCGTTCGTAGTAGTCGAGCAGGTCCACCCGCTCCGGCGCGTGGAAGTGGATCAGCCGGGTGAGCTTGAGCATGTTGTAGCTGTTGCAGTTCTCGCAAGCGTTGTTGGAGAGCTGGGCGGCGATGGCGTCGGGCTCGTGGAACGCCTCCCCGTTGCTGTTGCCGCCGATGACGTAGGTGTGGTGATCGGTGACGATCTTCCAGAAGTTCTCGCCGATGGTGCGGTAGCGGCTGTCGAGCCCCTCCTCCCACAGCCGCATGGCGCCGACCATCTTGGGGATCTGGGTGTTGGCGTGCAGCCCGGCGAGCTGGTCCTCGTTGCGGGCCAGCGGGTCGAAGACACGGGCGTGGGTGAAGCGCTCGGCCACCTTCAGCCAGCGGCTGTCGCCGGTGATGGCGTGCAGATCGGCGAGGACGTCGTTCATGCCGCCGAACTCGGTCTGGAGCACCCGCTGCATCTGGTCGTAACCGAGCCTGCCGGTGCGGGTGTCGACCCAGGCGGCCTGGCGCAGGACGGTCTGAAGGGCCTCGGCGTTGCCCGCGAGCCGGTACTGGTCGACGAGCCCGGCCATGATCTTGTGGATGGTGTAGTACGGCGCCCACACCCCGGTACCGGCCTCCAGCCGGTCGAAGAAGCTCTCGGGGAACGCCGAGAGATAGCCCTGGCCGTAGCCCGCGGCCGGGGACTTGGCCTGGCAGGCGGCGAGCGCCGAGACCAGCTTGCGGCCCTTGTCGAGCAGTGCGGTGTCGCCGGTGGCCGCGTAGCTGAGGGCCAGCCCGGACAGGAGGTGGCCGGTGCTGTGGCCGCGCAGTTCCGTGCTGGGGCTCTCCCAGCCGCCGCAGGGCTGGGCGCTGCTGGGGAGGCCCACGTTGAGGCGGAAGGTGTGCAGCAGCCGGTCGATGTCGACAAAGCGCAGATAGGCGGTGTTGCGGGACTGGTTGTCCTTGAAGGCGCCGGGGAGCAGGGTCACGGCGGTGAGCGGAAAGGGCTGGGCACTGGTCAGCGCCTTGGGTTTGCGGTGGGCCGCGGCCGGGGTGGTGCCGGGGGCCGCCGCCGCGGCGGTGGGTCCGGCTGCGGCGGTGAGCGCCACGGCCGCGGCCCCTGAGGCCGTGGTGGCGATGAAGTGCCGTCTGTCGACTGGTTCGCTCATGACTTCCCTCACTGAGGTCCGAAATTACGAACAATGTCCGTCAGCCGCGCCGCCACTGCTGGTTGGCGCCGCCGGTGCAGCTCCACTGGAGGAGCGCCGCCTTGTCCGCGGTGGACTCGTCCGCGACGTCCAGGCACTTGCCGCTGGAGCGCGCGGTGAACCGGACGTAGCCGTCACCGGTGTCGGTGGCCCGCCACTGCTGGTTCGTCCCCGTGCCACAGGCCGACTGAACCACGGCGGCGCCGTCGGCGGTGGAGCCGCCGGCCACCGTCAGACACTGGGAGCTGTGCCGGGCGACCAGCTGGACCTGGCCACCGCCCACGTCCTTGGACCAGAACAGCTGATTGCCACCGCCGTTGCAGGTGTACTGCACCGCCGCGGCGCCATCGGTCTGCGAACCGGAGACGATGTCGGCGCACTTGCCGCTGTGCCGCGCCATGAGCGTGGTGTACGGCCCGCCGGAGCCGGTCACCGTGCCCGCCGCCGTGTCGATGGTGAGCTGCGGATACCAGTCCATGCCGAGGGTGGTGGCGGTGGGGAAGGCCAGCGGCAGCCAGACGTAGCGCGAGTCGTTGACGGTGCCGCCGAAGGAGTTCCCCCAGCGGTCGCCCAGATAGAGGTACGAGGTGGTGCCGCCGCCCTGCACCGGCAGGACGTACGCGGTCTGCGAGCCGTAGGCGGTGGCGTCGCCGACGTTGCGCATCGCGCTCCAGGGGCCCGCCAGGCTGGTGGCGGTGGCGTACTGCTGCTGATTGGGGCTCCAGCCGGTGGCGCCGGAGGTCAGCATGAAGTACACGTTGCCGCGTTTGAAGAGCGCCGGTGCCTCGCGGTGGCCGCCGGGCCAGGGGTTGGCCACCAGGCTCGCCACCCCGGTGTAGTCGTCGGTCAGCCGGTAGATGTGCAGGTCGTAGTTGTCCCGGGCGGCCGAGACCATGTATCCGGCCCCGTCGCCGTCCTGGAAGAGGGTGATGTCCCGGGACATGTGCAGGCCCAGCGGGCGGAAGCTGCCCCGCCAGGTGTAGTCGCCGTCGATGGTGGCGGAGGTGGCGACGGCGGCGCGCGCCTCGCTGTAGTCGCTGCCGTTCTCCTTGTGCATCCACATCACGTACTGCCCGGTCCGCTGGTTGTAGAGCACCTTGGGCCGCTCGATGTTGGCGGAGGCCAGCTCGGGGTCGGTGGCCTGGGTGAGGACGTGGCGGCGGAACTCCCAGGTCTTCAGGTCCGTGGAGCGGTATGCGGAGACATAGCGGAAGGTGTTGTCGGCGTTGCGGTTCTCGCCGAACCAGTAGTAGTAGCCGCCGGACCTGATGACTCCCCCGCCGTGGGCGTGCACCACCTCGCCCGATGGGGTGGTGAACTGTGTGCCGTTGACGACGGTGACGGGGGCGGCCTGTGCCGCGCCGGCTCCCGCCAACGGGGCGAGCAGCCCGAGGACGGCGGCCACGACGAGGGTCCACAGACGCGCTCTGTGACGTCCGCGCATCACACGGTCTCCTTCAGGACGGTGAAGTGGCGGGCGAATCCGGTGAGTCCGGGCAGCTCCCGGATCGGGGTCCAGGTCCGGAAGCCGTCGAGGCTGTCGCTGTAGTAGTACTTCTGCTCGGTGTAGCCGTCGAAGTAGATCCGCCAGCCGCCGTTGTCCAGGCGCACCAGCGCGGGACCCTCGCGCCAGCTGCCCCAGCCCGCCCAGTCGCCGGTGCCGCGGAAGGTGTACGGCCCGCCGAGGCTGCCCGCCGTGGCGTGCTCGATGTACTTGGTCGTCTCCTGCTTGGTGAAGGCGTGGTACTGCCCGGCGTGGCGGACCACGAAGGTGTCGATGTAGTTGGCGGTGTCCAGGCCCTTCAGCGGTGTGGGCGTGGTCCAGGAGGACAGCGCGGCGTTGGTGGCGGTGAGCAGATGCGGCCGGAAGATGTAGTCGGGGGTGGAGGTGGTGTCCAGCGAGACCACGATGTGGACGCCGCCGTCGTCGTCCACGAAGAACTCCGGCGCCCAGGTGCGCTCGAGACCGGCCACCGGGAGGGTGTGATTGCGGACGAAGGTCCAGTTGACGCGGTCGCGGCTGCGCGCGAAGCCGATGGTGTTCCCGGTCCAGTTGGTCGTGTAGACGATGTAGTAGTAGCCGTCGGTGTGCTTGATGACGCTGGGGTCGCGGATCAGCCCGGACGGCGGGGTGTAGGCGGGCCCCTTGAGCAGGGTGTACGTGGTCGCGTCGGACGACTGGTAGACGTACATGTTCGACTCGCTGCTGTTGGTGAACGCCGTCATGGTGAAGCGGGTGGCGGCCGTGGTGTCCCGCGCGGGCGCGTCGGCCACGGGCACACCGAAGTCCGGGGTGCCGTCGGCCTTCCAGCCGAGCGCCTGGACGCGGGTGTGCCGGTTGGGGTCGTTCAGCGGGTCGCCGGTGATGTCCTTGTACTGACGGGCGTGGTAGACGAGGAGGTCGGTGCGGCCGTCCTCGGCGATGGTGAACGAGTTGTGGCCGGGCCCGTACTGCTTGGTGGTGTCATTGCTGGTGAAGACCGGCCGCGGGCTCTTCTTCCAGGACGACGCGGCGAGCAGGTCGCTGTCCGCGGAGGCGGTCAGCAGCCCCATGCAGTAGTTGGCGTCGGTGGCGCTGGCGGAGTAGGTGAGGAAGACCCGGCCGTTCCGCTGGAGGACGGAGGGGCCCTCGTTGACCTTGAAGCCACGGGTTTCCCAGTCGTACGTCGGCCGGGAGATCTCCACCTGGGGCCCGGTGATGGTCCACGGATTGGCCATCCGGGCGAGGTAGATGCTCGAGTTGTTGCCGACGTCCGGGTTGCTCTGGGCCCAGACGAGATAGCGGGTGCCCTGATGGGTGAAGGTGGAGGCGTCGAGGGAGAAGGAGTCGAGGGGCGTGACGATGCGGCCCTTCTCGGTCCAGGTCCCGGCGAAGGGGTTGGCGCTCGCGTTCTCCAGCACCCACATCCGGATCTTCCAGACGTCGTTGGCGGGCGCAGAGGCGAAGTAGACGTACCACTTGCCGTCGATGAAGCGGACTTCCGGGGCCCATATGTGAGCGCCCATGTCTCCGCTGGTGTGCTTCTTCCAGATCACCGACTCGGCGGCGGTGGCCAGGCCGCCGATGGTCCTGGAGCGTCGCAGGACGATGCGGTCGTACTCGGGGACGGTGGCCGTGAAGTAGTAGTAGCCATCCGTGTGCCTGAGGATGTGCGGATCGGCGCGTCGGCGCACCAGCGGATTGGCGTACGCGGGGGCCTGGGCGGCCGCCCGCGGCGCGGCGGGGGTGGCGGCCCGCGCGATGCCGGGCGTTCCGGCGGCCGCCCCCAGGACGAGGGCGCCCATCACCACGCGTCTGCGGCTGGGCTGGTGCTCTTCGCTGCGGCTCATACGGTTCTCTCCTGCTCTGGCGGATGACGCGCCTGACGTCGGGACGGGCTCGATGCCGTCTATCGGACGGGCTCGATGCCGGCCTGCGTCGGGCGGATCTTCTGGATGGTGCCGTCGGGGCCGAACCGCATCCGGTCGATGGCGACTTCGCGGTGGGTGCCGTCGCCGCCGGGGCGGGCGAAGCGGTGGTAGACGATGTACCACTCGTCGCGGCCCGGGACCTGGATGACGGAGTTGTGGCCGGTGCCGAGGATCTGATCGCCGGGGTCCTTGGCCAGGACCGGGTTGCCCGCCGCCTTGGTGAACGGGCCGAGCGGTGAGTCGGAGACTCCGTAGGCCACGCGGTAGTCAGGGCTGCGGGTGTCGTCCTCCGACCACATCGCGTAGTAGCGGCCCGCGCGCTTGAAGACGGTCGGGGCCTCGTTGTAGCCGGGCGGGGTGATCTTCACCGGCTGGGTCGCGAAGGAGACCATGTCGTCGTTCAGCCGGGCCGCCTCGAAGGCGCCCTGGCCGAAGTAGAGGTAGGGGGTGCCGTCGTCGTCGATGAAGGCGTCCGGGTCGATGGACTGATGACCGAACTGCCCCTTGGCGACCAGCGGTTTGCCGAGGGCGTCGGTGAACGGCCCCTGGGGGTTGGAGGACTTGGCGACGCCGATGGACTGGCAGGCGCTGAAGTACATCCAGTAGGTGTCGCCCTTCCTCACGACCGAGGGGGCCCAGGCATTCTCGTGGCACCAGGAGACATCGGCGAGGTCGAGAGCGGGGCCGTGGTCGGTCCAGTGGACGAGGTCGGGTGAGGAGAAGCCGTTGAAGCGGGTGCCGCTCCAGCCGGGGTGGCCGTCCTCGGTGAGATAGATCCAGTACCGCCCCTCGGCGTACATCACATCGGGGTCGGCGTGGTAGCCGGGCAGCGCGGGGTTGGCATCGCCCGCCCGCACGGTGGCGGTCTCCCGGATGACGGTGCCGTGGCGCACCACCCCCGACAGGCCGGGCAGCTCCCGTTTGGGCGTCCAGTGCTCCAGGTCGGGGCTGTCGCTGTAGTAGTACTTCTTGACGGTGTAGCCGTCCATGAACATGCGATAGCCGCCGCCGGGCAGGCCGACGACGGTCTGGCCCTCCAGCAGGCCGCCCCATCCCGCCCAGTCGCCCTTGCCGGTGAAGCGGTACGGGCCGGTGACGCGGTCGGCGACGGCGTGCTCGATGAGTTCGCCCGTGGCGTTCTTGGTGAACGCGTGGTACGTGGCGCCCTTACGGACCACGAAGGTGTCGATGTAGCCGTTGTAGTCGCTCTCGCTCGGCGAGATGCCCTCGAGCGGCTGGGGCTTGCTCCACTTGGTGAGGGTGTCGTCGAGGGCGGTGAGGACGTAGGGCTGGAAGTGCCGGTAGGCGGTGGGCCCGGTGGACAGCGAGACGACGACGCGGACCTTGCCGTCGGGCGCGTCGGTGAAGAACTCCGGTGCCCAGGTGTTGTTGGCGGCCACGCCGTGGTCGACATCGGCGAGATGGGTCCAGGTGCGACGGTCGTCGCTCACGGCGAGGCCGAAGGTGGTGCCGGTCCATCCGGTGGTGTACGCGACGTAATAGCGGCCGCCGCGGTGGATGACGCTGGGGTCGCGGACGAGGCCGGAGGGCGGGGTGTACGCCTTGTCCTGGATCGACCAGAAGTTTTCCGCGTCGTCGGACCCGTAGACGTACATATTGCTCTCGCCGCTGTTCGTGAAGGCGGTGAACAGATAGCGGGAGACCGTGGTGGGCTGCCGCACGGCGCGTCCGCTCCCGTCGCTCCGGTGGTGCTCCGCGGCGTGCACACGGTGCGCGGTGAGGGGGACCACGAGGGCGAGGGCGGCCAGCAGCGCGAGCAGCACTGTCGGCGCTCTCCAGGGTCGGGTGGCATGCGGGGGCATCAGAGGGCTCCGAGATCCGAAGTGATCGAATTTGTTCGGAGATTAAGGGTTCTGATGACTTCCGACAGCCCCTGGAGAGGGTGCGAAAGTTTCGAAAACCGTGGAGCCCTGGAGGACGCGCGATGGAGTGGTGGGGGGAGGGGTGGATCAGACGAAGGTCTGGCGCTGAAGCCAGAGGTCCCTGGCGGTTCCGCTGCCCTGGATGAACACGTAGAGCAGGTTCTCCTCATTGAGGATGGGGACGCCGACGCCCGCGGAGCCGACGACCCCGCCCAGGGACTGGAAGCCGCTGTACGCCGTGCCGTTCTCCGTGTTCTGCACGGCGACCCACAGGGCGTTGTCGGTGGCCTTGATGAACACGTTGATCCGGCCGTCCTGGGCCAGGGCGCAGGTGGGCCGCCAGACGATCTGTGCGCCGAGGCTCACGGGCGCGCCGAACGTGTCGTAGTCGTCGCTCTGTCCGACCCGCCGGACGGACCCGTCGGAACCCCGGTAGAAGATCTGCACCCGCCCCGCCGCGTCCAGGCACACCGATGGGCGGCTGGTCACATTGGTGGCATTGGGGGAGAACGCCTCCCAGACGGTGGAGTTCGCGGTCTGCTGCTGGATGGTGGACAGGATCTCGCCCGCGCCCTTGACCGCCACCACGAGCCGCCCTCCCCCGTCGAGGATGGGCGAGGGCGTGGCGAAGATGGCGCCCCCGAGCGATGTCGCGGAGGTGTAGGTCTCGTACTGAAGATCCTGATTGCGGATGTACCACAGGGCGTTGTCGGTGCCGGGGAAGAACACATAGATCCTGCCGTCGGCGCCGAGCGCCGCGGCCGGGTCGTCCCCGATGCCGGTGACCAGGGTCTGGGGCGGTCCGTACCCGGAGTTGATGGCGGTCTGGGTGATGACCTCCAGATTGTTGCTCGGGGTGCGGTAGAAGACCCGGACCTTGCCGTCCTTGCCCCGGATCGGCGCCGGGATGCCGTCGACCGACACGCCCGGGTACTGCTGCCACGGCCCCCACGTGCCGTCGCGGGCCTCCACCCTGCTCCACAGGACGTTCGACCCGCCCCGGATGAAGACCTGCACCCGGTCGTCGGCGAAGGTGACCGGGGCGGGCTCGGAGTGAATGCCGCCCTGGAGATTGATCCAGGTGCCCCAGACGGTGCCGGGAGTGGTGGAAACGACCATGAGAGGACCTCCCTCTTCTCATGAGGCCTCGTAAGACCTCGTGAGGCCACGAGAGTCGCGGATACCCCGTCAATTCCCGGGGCAAGCATGGCGAATACCCGAAGAACGCAAGATGTATGGATATGACCGACTCATGGTCATGAGAGGTCGCTATCGGACTGGACACGTTCGCTTGCTTCGGGAATTCGTCGTACGGAGGAGCGATACTGATCGCGAGCCCGGCGGCACCCATCGCCCCTTCACCCCCTCACGACTTCGCCAGTTGACCTTCCCCCTTGGGGAAGCCCGAGCATCGTGGTCGCCGGGCGAGGTGCCCGGCGACGAGGAGGGCGAGCATGGGGCTGCTGACCATCGGTGCGTTCGCGAGGGCGTCGCGGCTGTCCCCCAAGGCGCTCCGCCTGTACGACGAGCTCGGGCTGCTGCCGCCCGCCCGCGTCGATCCGTACTCCGGCTACCGCCTCTACGATCCGGCCCAGCTGGAGCGGGCCCGTCTGGTGGCGTGGCTGAGACGGCTCGGCATGCCGCTGGCCGACATCTGGGCGGTGTGCGAGCTGGAGCCGGAGGCGGCGGCGCGGGAGGTGCGCGCGTACTGGGCACGTGTCGAGGCCGACACCGCCGCCCGGCGGGACCTGGCCGCCTTTCTCGTCGACCATCTGTCCGGGAAGGACACCACGATGTCTTCTGACCACACCACCCTGGGAATCCGCTACGCCGTGCTCTCCGACACCGGCTCGGTCCGGGAGAGCAATGACGACGCCGGTTACGCCGGTCCGCGCCTGCTCGCCGTGGCCGACGGATTCGGGGGCGGACGGCACGCCGGCGAAGCGGCGATCGAGGCGCTGAAACCGCTGGACGCGGGCGTCCCCGGCGGAGAGCTGCTCAGCGCCCTGGAGGAGGCGGCGCACCGGGCCCATGAGTCGGTCTCCGCGCTGGCCGCCTCCGACCCCGCGCTGCGGGACGTCGGCACGACGCTCACCGCGATGGTGTGGTCGGGCTCCCGTCTCGGCCTGGTCCACATCGGCGACTCGCGCGCCTATCTGCTGCGCGACGGTGAGCTCTTCCAGATCACCCATGACCACACGGTGGTCCAGTCGCTGATCGACGAGGGGCGGATCACCCTCGAGGAGGCCGCCTCGCACCCCCAGCGGGCGCTGCTGCTGCGCGCCGTGGGCGCCGGTTCGGCGTTCGAGCCGGACTTCGCCCTGCGGGACGCCCGCGCCGAGGACCGCTACCTGCTGTGCTCGGACGGGCTGACGGGGGTCGTGCCCACCGAGGAGATCCAGCGCGTGCTCGCCTCCGAGGACGACCCGGGCCGGGCCGTACGGGAGCTGGTCGCCCTCGCCAACCGGGCGGGCGGACCCGACAACGTCACCTGTGTGGTGGCCCATGTGGCCGAGCAGGCGGTGCTGACCTCGGCGTAAGCCGCCGCTCCGGCCGTCCCGCCCGCCCGCCGGTTCCGGCTGTTGAACGTTGATGAATGGTGTGTGCAAGGGCTTGTCGGCCGGGAGAACGCCTCCATATGCTCACGGCGGAAACCGGTTTCCACTCCCGCGTGACCGGGAGACGGGCATGGCCGGCGGCGCGGCGTAAGGGGTGGGCGGATGTCCGCAGGTCCGATCCGGCTCTCCCGGGAAGCGCGCACCGCGCTCCGCCCGGCCACCGCGGCGCGGATCACCGGCGGCTTCTGGGCCGCCAGACGCCGCGTCAACGCCGAAGTGAGCGTTCCCCAGGGGCCGGACCGGCTGGAGCGGGCGGGCAATCTCGCCAACCTCCGGGCCGCCGCGGGAGCGGCGCCGGAGGAGTCCGGCTTCCGGGGCGACTTCCCGTTCCAGGACTCCGATGTGCACAAATGGCTGGAGGCGGCGTCCTGGCAGCTGGCGGACGGCGGCGAGGGACCGGCCGAGGAGGAGCTGTCCCGCCAGGTGGAACGGCTGGCCGGGCTGGTAGCGGCCGCCCAGGCCGAGGACGGCTACCTCCAGACGTACTACCAGCTGGGCCCGGACGCCCGGCGGTGGGCGGACCCGCACTGGGGGCACGAGCTCTACTGCGCGGGCCATCTCCTCCAGGCCGCGGTCGCCCACCACCGGGCCACCGGCCGGGACGGGCTGCTCGATGTGGCGGTGCGGTACGCCGATCTCATCGACGCCACGTTCGGGCCCGGCAAGGACGAGACGGTGTGCGGACATCCGGAGATCGAGACCGCGCTGGTCGAGCTGTACCGGGAGACCGGTGAACGGCGCTATCTCGAGCTGGCCGGGCACTTCGTGGACCGGCGCGGGCGGGGCAGCCTCGGCGACGGCCCGCCGGAGGGCTCGCCCGGCCCCCGCCCCGGGGCGCCCTACTGGCAGGACCACGTCCCGGTGCGGGAGGCGACGGCGGTCACCGGGCACGCGGTGCGCCAGCTGTACCTCCTGGCCGGGGCCGCCGATGTGGCGGCGGAGACCGGCGACGAGGGACTGCGGGACGCCCTGGTACGGCTCTGGGAGGACATGGCCGCCACAAAGACCCATCTGACCGGCGGGGTCGGCTCCCGGCACGAGCTGGAGTCCTTCGGGGACGCGTACGAGCTGCCGCCGGACCGGGCGTACGCCGAGACCTGCGCGGCCATCGCCGCCATCCACTTCGGCTGGCGGATGGCGCTGCTGACCGGGGAGGCCCGCTACAGCGATCTGGTGGAACGGACCCTGTTCAACGGCTTCGCGTCGGGGGTGTCGATCGACGGTGAGCGCTGGCTCTATGTGAACCCGCTGCGGGTCCGCCACGACGGTGAGAACCGTAAGGCCGCCACGGGTGACCAGAGCGCCCACCGGACGCCGTGGTTCCGGTGTGCCTGCTGCCCGCCCAACGTCATGCGGCTGCTGGCCTCGCTGCCGCACTACATGGCGAGCGGCGACGCCGAGGGGCTCCAGCTGCACCAGTACGCGTCCGGCTCGTACGAGGCGGGCGGCGGGGCGGTCCGGGTGGGGACCGGCTACCCCTGGGAGGGGCGGATCGCGGTGGTCGTGGACGCGGCCCCGCCGGAGCGGGACTGGACGCTGTCGCTCCGCATCCCGCACTGGGCGCGGACGTACGAGGCGACGATCGGCGGGGAGCCGGTGGCCGAGCGGGCCGAGAACGGCTGGCTGCGGCTGCGGCGCCGCTGGCGGCCCGGTGCGACGGTCGTGCTGAGCCTGCCCCTGGACCCCCGGCTCACCCGGCCCGATCCGCGGATCGACGGGGTGCGCGGCTGTGCCGCGATCGAGCGCGGCCCGCTGGTGTACTGCCTGGAGCAGCCCGATCAGCCCGCCGGGCTGCGGCTGGACGACGTCGGCCTCGACCCGGATGCCGCGCTGATCCCCGAGCACCGGCCGGAGCTGCTGGGCCGGGTGACCGTGATCACCGCCCTGGCCCTGCCCCACGCCCCGGCGCGCGACGACTGGTGGCCGTACCGGAGCGGCGGTACGGGCCCCGGCGGGGCCGCGGGCGGCGCGAAGGCCCCCGAGCCGGTCCCGGTGACCGCGATCCCGTACTACGCGTGGGCGAACCGCGAGCCCGGCGCGATGCGGGTGTGGATCCCGGTCCAGGGTCGGCCCGGCTGACGGTCCAGGCACCGTCCAGCCGATCCCCGCCCTGGCGGGCGGACGGGCCGCCGGCCGGCTGGTTCTGGAGCAAGCGCCGCAAGCGGCGCCGGCGGCGCTGACCTCGCCTCTTCGTTACCCGGTCGCAATTGCACGCGTAAAGACACCGCGCCACTTCCGGTGGGAGGATGCGGGCCGACTCACTGATCATGAGATCCGTGGGCATTCGCCGACCCTGCCCCCGGAGGTGCCGTGTTCGCTCGCTCCGCGTTGCCGCCCGTCATAGCCATCGCCGCCGTATCCGCCCTGCTGGCCGGGTGCACCAGCACCAAGTCGTCGGGGTCCAGCGGCAAGGACATCAGCCTGGTGAATTCAGGGAAGCTCACGACCTGCACCCATCTGCCCTACCCGCCCTTCCAGTCCAAGCAGGGCAAGAAGATCGTCGGCTTCGATGTGGACGTGGTCGATCTCGTGGCCTCCGCGCTCCATGTGAAGCAGGAGATCGTGGACACGCCCTTCGAGGGCATCCAGTCCGGGGAGGACCTCAACACCAACCAGTGCGACGTGGCCGCCGCCGGGATGACCATCACCGAGGTGCGCGAGAAGAACCTGGACTTCTCCGCCCCCTATTTCGAGGCCACCCAGGCGCTGCTCACCACCAAGGGCAAGCCGTTCACGTCCCTCGCCGACCTCAAGGGCAAGAAGCTCGCGGTCCAGCAGGGGACCACCGGTGAGGCCTACGCCCAGAAGCACGCCAAGGGCGCGAAGCTGGTCCAGTTCGAGGACCTCGCACTGCTGCTGACCGCCGTCAAGACCGGGCAGACCGACGCGGGCATCAACGACAACGGTGTGCTCTACGACTACGTCAAGGACAACCCCGACACCGCGGTGGCGGCCGAGTTCGACACCGGCGAGAGTTATGGCATCGCCGTACGGACCGGCAATGACGCACTGCGCAAGAAGATCAACGCGGTGCTGAAAAAGGCCCGGGCGGACGGCTCCTACGACCGTATCTACAAGAAGTGGTTCGGCACCGCGCCCAAGAAGTGACACCCGCTGACGGCCATCGGAGCTTCGGAGCTGAGGAGTCCGCACACTTATGGCAATGACCCGCCGGCAGCGGGTGCGGGCGATACGAGCGGTGCAGTACGCCGTGCTGATCGCCCTGCTGCTCGCCATCGTCCTGGCCGCGGACTGGGGTGAACTGCGGCGCGCGTTCTTCGACGCCGAGGTCGCCCGGTCCCTGTTTCCCGACATCATCACCACCGCCCTGGTCAACACCGTCGTCTACACCCTGCTCGGCTTCGGCTTCGGCCTGGTCCTCGGCGTGGTGCTGGCGCTGATGCGGCTCTCGCAGGTGCCGCCGTACCGCTGGCTGGCGGTGGCCTACATCGAGTTCTTCCGCGGAGTGCCCGCGCTGCTGGTGTTCATCGCGCTGGGCTTCGGGGTGCCGCTCGCCTTCCAGGTGGCGCTGGACCGGTATGTCACGGTCATGCTGGCGCTGGGGCTCGTCGGCGCCGCCTATATCGCGGAGACGATGCGCGCGGGCATCCAGGCGGTGCCCAAGGGGCAGATGGAGGCCGCGCGTTCGCTGGGCATGTCCCACAGCCGGGCGATGGCCTCGATCATCATCCCGCAGGCGTTCCGGATCGTCCTGCCGCCGCTCACCAATGAACTGGTGCTGCTGACCAAGGACTCCTCCCTGGTCTATCTGCTGGGGCTCTCCCTGGACCAGTACGAGCTGTCCAAGTTCGGCCGGGACGCGCTGAATCAGCACCGCAGCCTCACCCCGATCCTGGTGGCCGGGGTGTGCTACCTGATCATCACCGTTCCGCTCGGCCACCTGGTGCGCCGGCTCGAGGCCCGTGCGGCGAAGGCGAGGTGACGGGCGTGAAGGAGACGACCGGGGCGAAGGGGACCGGCGAGGCGGACGGCGTCGCCATCCGGGTGGCGGGTCTGCACAAGTCCTTCGGTGAGCTGGAGGTGCTCAAGGGCATCGATCTCACCGTCCGGCGGGGCGAGGTGGTCTGTGTCATCGGCCCGTCCGGATCCGGCAAGTCGACGCTGCTGCGCTGTGTGAACCTCCTGGAGGAGCCGACCTCGGGCTCGGTCACCGTGGCGGGGACCGAGGTCACCGACCCGGATGTGGACATCGACCGGGTGCGGCGGCGGATCGGCATGGTGTTCCAGGCGTTCAACCTCTTTCCGCATCTGACGGCCCTGGAGAACCTCACCATCGCCCAGCGCCGGGTGCTGCGCCGCGACAAGGCGGAGGCGGCGCGGATCGGCCGGGAGACCCTGCGGCGGGTCGGCCTGAGCGACAAGGAGTCGGCCTATCCGGCGCAGCTGTCGGGCGGGCAGCAGCAGCGGGTGGCCATCGCCCGGGCGCTGTCGATGGACCCGGAGCTGATGCTCTTCGACGAGCCGACGTCGGCGCTCGATCCGGAGCTGGTCGGCGATGTGCTCGCGGTGATGCGCGCCCTGGCCGACGAGGGGATGACGATGCTGGTCGTCACCCATGAGATGAGCTTCGCGCGGGAGGTCGCCGACCGGGTCGTGTTCATGGACGACGGGATGATCGTGGAGGAGGGCGGACCGGAGCAGGTCGTGTCCGATCCGGTCCACCCCCGTACCCGCGCCTTTCTCACCCGGGTGCTCAACCCGGCCGCGGCGCGGGTCGGGGAGGTGCCGGACACGGGCCCGCACGGAGCGCGGATCGACCGCTGAGCCGCGTGCGGGCCGGGGTCCACGGGGCCGACGCGTCGACGGCTCCCGGGACCGCGTGAAAAGCGGGCAACCTTGTCGCGGGCGGCGGCGACAAGGAGTCGGGGGCCTGCCACCTCGACGACCGGGGTCTTCCCGGCGACTTGAGGCGGCCTTAGGGTTGGTAACCGGTTGCTGCCCGGTCAGGGGTTCCACGTGGGCGGTCGGAGAAGGGAGTCTCAATGGCTCGTTCCTCGGGATCGACGGGGCCCACGCTGGCGGTCGTCGCCCGTGAGGCGGGTGTGTCGGTGCCGACCGCGTCGAAGGTGGTCAACGGCCGGGAGGACGTGGCCCCCGAGACCCGCCGCCGGGTCACCGAGGTGCTGGACCGCCTGGGGTACATCCGCAGGCCGCGCTGCGAGGCGCCCAAACCGACCGCGATCGTCGACCTGGTGGTGCACTCACTCGACAGCGCCCGGTCGGGGGCGGTGCTGCACGGCGCGGCGGAGGCCGCGCACGAGGCGGGCCTCGAGGTGGTGGTCTCGGCCGCGGCCACCCGAAGTCGGGGCGGCCGGCTCGAGTACGGCTGGCCGGAGAAGCTGTACGCCCGGGGCAGCTCGGGTGTGCTGTTCCATCTCATCGAGCTCGCCCCCGCCCAGTACTCCTGGCTCGACGAGCGGCGGATCCCGTTTGTGCTGATCGACCCCGCGAGCGACCCGCCGCCCGGAGTGCCGTCCGTGGCGGCCGCCAACTGGCAGGGCGGGATGGCCGCCACCGAGCACCTCATCGGTCTTGGCCACCGCCGGATCGCGGTGCTGGGCGGTCCGGGGCGGGCGGTGCGCGACGGCGGCCGGGTCGCCGGTTACCGTTCGGCGATGGCGGCGGCCGGGTTACCGGTGCCGTCGGCGTACGTACGCTACGGCGAGATCAGCGAGGCCGGGGCGCGCCACCGGACGGGTGAGCTGCTGGATCTGCCCGAGCCGCCCACGGCCGTCTTCGTCTGCTCCGACCAGATGGTGCCGGGTGTGTACCAGGCGGTCAGGGGGCGGGGGCTGAGGGTGCCGCGGGACATCAGCGTCGTGGGCTTCGACGATCTGCCGCAGGCCCGCTGGATCACGCCCGCGCTGACGACGGTCCGTCAGCCGCTGTCGGAGATGGCGGGCGCGGCGCTGCGCACGCTGCTGCGGCTGATGACCGGCGAGGTGCCGGACGCCATCCGGACCGAGCTGTCCACCCGGCTCATGGTCCGGTCCAGTACCGCTCCGCCACTCCGCGCTCCCTTATGACCGAGGGGTCGAACACTGCACGGATGACCGGACGAGTCCGTATCCCCCGTCCCCTCCCCCGCCCCTGGCCCGACTCCTCAATCGGCTCCTGACCGCGCACCCCTTCACCGCACCGATCGCTACGGAGGTCCGCCCACCGTGTTCATCGACCTGCCCCTGGAGCAGCTGCGCACCTACCGGCCCCCGCTGCCCGAGCCGGACGGCTTCGACGCCTTCTGGGAGCGGACCCTCGCCGAGGCCCGCACCCGCGAGCTGAACGCGGTGTTCACCGAGGAGGACACCGGACTGACCCGTGTGCACACCTACGACGTGGAGTTCTCCGGCTTCGGCGGGCATCGGATACGCGGCTGGCTGCTGGCCCCCAGGGACGTGGCGGGCCCGCTGCCGTGCGTGGTGCAGTACCTCGGCTACAGCGGCGGCCGGGGGCTGCCGCACAGCTGGCTGCTGTGGCCGTCGGTGGGCTACGCGGTCTTCGTGATGGACAGCCGGGGCCAGGGCTGGGTCCAGCACTCCCCCGGCGTCACCCCCGATCCGGTCGGCGGCACCGGGCCCGAGACACCGGGCAAGATGACCCATGGCGTCCTCTCCCCGGACGACTACTACTACCGGCGGCTGTACACGGACGCGGTGCGCGCGGTGGAGGCCGCCCGTGAGCATCCGCTGGTGGACCCCGCGCGGATCGTGGTCAGCGGGGGCAGCCAGGGCGGTGCGCTGGCCCTGGCGGCGGCCGGGCTGGTGCCGGATCTGACGGCGGCGCTGGTGGATGTGCCGTTCATGACCCACATCCGGCGAGCGGTCGAGATCACCGACGCGGAGCCCTATGGTGAACTGGCGCGGTTCTGCGCCGGACAGCGCGAGCTGGCCGAGCGCGTGTTCGCCACGCTCGACCACTTCGACGGGCTCAACTTCGCGGTCCGCGCCAACGCGCCGGCGCTGTTCTCGACCGCCCTGCGCGATGAGACCACCCCGACCTCCTGCGGCTTCGCCGCGTATCACCACTACGCCGGGAGGAAGGACCTCAAGGTGTGGTCCTTCAACGGCCACGAGGGCGGCGGCACCCATCAGCAGGCCGAGCAGATCGCCTATCTGGGACGACTGCTGGGCTGAGCCGGACGTGCCGGGCGGCGTTCGATCGCCGCCCGGCAGCGGGTAGACAGGTGCTACCCGCATCGAAGGAGCCGCCCGTGCCCGCGCAGCCGTTGGAAGGCATCACCGTCGTCGCCCTGGAGCAGGCCGTCGCCGCCCCGTTCGCCACCCGTCAGCTCGCCGATCTGGGGGCCAGGGTGATCAAGGTGGAGCGGCCGGGGCGCGGGGACTTCGCCCGCGAGTACGACCGCGAGGTCAAGGGCGTGTCGGCGTATTTCGTCTGGGTCAACCGCGGCAAGGAGAGCGTCGTCCTCGACGTCAAGGACGCCACCGACCGGGCGCTGCTCGGGGCGATGCTCGCCCGTGCCGATGTCTTCGTGCACAATCTGGCGCCCGGCGCGGTGAACCGGCTGGGCCTGGGGGCGGAGCCGCTGCGGGCCGCCCACCCCCGCCTGATCACCTGCGCGATCTCGGGATACGGGGACAGCGGCCCGTACCGCGAGAAGAAGGCGTACGACCTGCTGATCCAGTGCGAGGCGGGGCTGCTGTCGATCACCGGCAGCCCGGAGGCCCCGGCCCGGCCCGGGATCTCGATCGCCGATATCGCGGGCGGGATGTACGCCTACACCGGCATTCTCACCGCGCTGTACGAGCGGGAGCGCACCGGCGCCGGGACCGATCTGAGCGTGAGCCTGCTGGACGCGCTGGGCGAGTGGATGGGCCACCCCTTCTTCGCGCAGGCGTACGGCGGCGCCGGAGTCGTCCGCAGCGGCGCCCGCCATCCGTCCATCTCGCCGTACGGCGCCTACCGCTGCGGGGACGGCGCCCAGGTGTTCCTGAGTGTGCAGAGCGACCGTGAATGGGTGGCCCTGTGCGGGCGGGTGCTCCGCCGCCCGGAGCTGATCCGCGATCCGCGCTTCGCGGACAATCCGCTGCGCCGCACCCATGACGAGGAGCTGACGGGTGAGCTGGAGGCGTGCTTCGCGGACCACACCGCCGAGGGGCTGATCGCGCTGCTGGACGGGGCCGGTATCGCCAGCGCCCGGCTGCGCGACCTCGCGGAGTTCGCCGCCCACCCCCAGTTCGACGCCCGGGACCGCTGGGGCGAGTTCGGCTCCCCGGTCGGACCGCTGCGGGGCCTGCTGCCACCGGTGGAGGTGGCGGGCCGCAGGGCACCGATGCGGCCGGTCCCGGGGCTCGGCGAGCACACGGAGGCGGTGCGCGCCGAGTTCTCCGAACCGGTCCCCCGCCCCGGGAATCCGGGACCCGCCTGATGGGTGGCTCGACCTCCTGTGCTAGGACACCGGCCATGGAGATCGAGCCGGTCACCCCGTCCACGCCACGGCCCGTGCGACGGCCGACGCTGGTCCAGCGCTGGGATGAACTCACCTTCCTGCACTGGCCGGTGGAGCCGGAGCGGGTGGCCCCGCTGCTGCCTGCCGGTACGCGCCCCGACACCCTCGACGGTGTCAGCTATGTCGGGCTGGTCCCGTTCCTGATGCGCGGCGTGGGCTTCGGGCCGGGGCCCGGCCTGCCGTATCTGGGCACGTTCTGCGAGACGAACGTGCGGCTGTACTCGGTGGACGGGCGGGGCCGGCGCGGTGTGGTGTTCCGGTCCCTGGACGCGGCCCGGCTGCTCCCCGTGCTGGTGGGCCGGCTCACCGTCCGGCTGCCCTATCGGTGGTCCACGATGCGGCTGCGCCGGGAGAACGACGTGATCACCTACAGCTGCGGCCCGCGCGGACGCCCGGCGGCCCGGGGCCGCACGAGCCGGGCCGTGGTGCGGATAGGCGGGGCCATCGCGGAGCCCACACGGCTGGAGCGCTTCCTGACCGCCCGGTGGGGTCTGCACGTCTCCTGGCACGGCCGCACGGTGCATCTGCCGAACGACCACGCACCGTGGCCGCTGCACCGGGCCGAGCTGCTCGATCTCGACGACGGCCTGATCACCACCGCGGGCCTGCCGCCCATGACGGGCCCGCCGGTGAGTGTGCTCTACTCCCCCGGGGTCGCCGTGCGCTTCGGGACCCCGCAACGCGCATGAGCCCAGGACATCCGCGTGCTTTTCGCTGTCGCGGCGGATGCCCTCGACGGCGTACATGACGACGTCGAGGGCATCGTCGTCAGCCGACGGAAAGACCCAGATTGGTCACGTACCAGCGACCTTCCACGACGCCGGCCTCGATCCTGATACCGACCTGGTCCTTCTCCACTCCGGTGGAGTGCGACAGGACGATGGCCTTCAATGTCCGGCCGTCCACGGTGACCTGGTCACCGTCGACGGTCGCCTTCTTGTCCGTGACCGGCACCTCGGCGACCTTCACCGTCGGGGGACTCTTCGGCTGGTCGGGCGTGAACGAGGTGTGCATGCGATGGATTTGTTCCTTCATCCGTTGTGCCTCCGGCCCCTTGCCTCCGCACCTCGCCTCGGTGCCGGGCTTCGCGGGAGACCCGTCGCCGGCCGGTGTCGCCATGACCAGGCAGGCCTCCTTGGGACGGTCCTCGACGACCGCGGTCACCCACGCGGCCACCGCCCCCTGCGCCGTGGACTGACCGCCGGACTGCCCCTTCGGGGACGCAGTGGCACTGGCGGTCGAGTCGGGGCCCTTCGTGCTCTTCGTAGCCTTCGTGCCCTTCGTGTCCTCTGTCTTCGTCGAGTCCGCCGAACACCCCACGAGGGCCGACCCCGCGGCCATCACACATATGCCGACGATCCAGCCGACGGCATTCTTCTTCGACCTGGTCATTCCCATGTGCTCACGCTTCCTCAGTGGTTCCTCGTCGTCCGGCGTTCCGCATTATGTCTAGGCGATTTCCATGTCCATGAGTGGCGCGTACTGCTGGCCGGCGTAGCAGTCGGTGTCGTGCGGGCCGCCCTGGACGGTGGGCCGGGGCAGGGAGACCTTGACGGCGAGGGCCAGGGGGTGGTGGACGAGGAGGATCTGGCCGGGGGGAACGCCGTAAAGGGTGGCGAAGAGGTTCTTGTTGAGGAAGCCGGTGGCGATGAGGGCGTCGTAGGCGGTCCGGTCGTGGCACATGAAGTCGAAGGTGAGGGTGAAGGGGCCGGCGTTCTTCGAGCGGATCAGGGAGCAGTAGTCGAGAAGGGTGGTCATGGGGTCACAGCTCCTCGGTGACGGTGCGGAACAGTTCGGTGGGCGTGATGCCGGTGGCGACGTGGTTGAGGGTGAAGCGGTACAGGGCTCCGCGGTCCATCTCGGGTGGGGAGTAGGGGTAGGCGAGGGTGGAGACCAGGCCGTCGTACTCGGCGATGGGCAGGTGGCTGCTGGCGTGGGCGACGAAGGTGGCGATGGCGTGGGCGGTCTCCTGGTCGGGTGCGGTGACCGTGATCAGGACGCCGAGTTCGCGTGGGGTGAGCGGATCGGGTTCGTTCCCGGCGAGGACGGCTCCGGCGCCGTAGAGGCGGTAGTCGATGTCGATGTCGGCGGGGTCGACCTCGCCGTGGAAGACGTCGAGGATCTTGGCGTCGAAGTACCGCCGGGCGATCGGCAGGAGCTTGGGGAGGGCGTCGATGACGACTCGGTCGCGTACGCCGCCGATGATGACGGTCTGGTAGCCGACGAGTTCGGCGCCCTCGAGCTTGTTGGTGTAGTCGTCGGCGGGGAGGTAGCGGGCGCCGCGGACGCGGACGGTCTGTTCGTCGACCGGCTCGTAGGTCGCCTCGGTGGTGTCCAGCACGCCCGAGGGTTCGGCGATGTGATAGGGGTCGGCGTTTTCGTACAGGGTGTGGGCGGCGACCGAACGGGGGGTCAGCCGGGTGCCGGCGGCCAGTGTGGTGACGTCGAAGTGGTCGTCCCGCAGGGTGGCGAGCAGGCCGTTGGCGGACGGCGGGATGGCACAGGCGGCGCCGCACTCGATGGTCTTGGCCATGTGCCAGGTCAGGCCCGGGTCGGCACCTCGCAGCTGGGGCAGCGCCGCGAACAGGGCGGTGTCGCTGGCTCGGCCGGCGAGGATGACGTCGCAGCCCTTCCGGAGGGCTTCCTGGAGGGGTTCGACGCCCATCATCGCGACGGTGTGGCCGCGTTCGAACAGTTCCCGGTCGATCTCCGGCGCGTTCGCCAGGGGCCGGATCCGGCCCGTGTCGTAGAGGTCCTTCAGGCGCTGGGCGGGCTGGTCGGCGTAGATCAGGCCGAGCTTGAAGCGCAGGTGCTCTTCCGTGGCGATGGCGCGGGTGAGGGAGGCGACCTGGTCGACTCCCGCGTCGCGGCCGGAGGTGCCGCAGGAGCCGATGATCAGTGGCACGCCGAGTTGGTCACGGGCCTTCAGGAGCAGTCGCAGATCGCGGGTGACCGCCTGGGCGGAGAGCTTCGGGATGCCCGAGCCGAGGGCGGCGGGGCCGGAATCGGTGGAGCCGGCGTCGCAGGCGATCACGTCCGGGCGGGCGGCGAGGCCGCGCGCGAGCGCGTCGGCGTCGAACCCGGCACCGAGCGCGCCGGTGGGGGCCAGGATACGGAGTTCCATCAGGGTGGTGCCTTTCATCGCGTCCGGAGGGGGCCTCAGGCGGTGGCGCGGTCGGGGGCGCGTCGAGCCAGGCGGGTGAAGACGAGGAAGGTGACGCCGGCGGCTACGGCGGCGTTGAGGAACATGCAGCGCCAGCCGGTCAGGTCGACCGTGGTGCCGAGGATGGCCGGGCCCAGCGCCATGCCGGACGCGGAGGCGATGGTGTAGAGGGCGGTGTAGGTGCCCAGCACCTTCCGCGTCGGCGCGAGATTCCACAGCGCGACAAGCGCGTTGACCGCGAAGGACGCGTACCCGAGAGAGGAGAGCACCATCGCGGTGACCGTGCCCGGGGCGGTGGGGACGGCGAAGCCGACCAGGACTCCGGCGATGAACAGGACGACGCCGTAGCGCACCGCGCGCAACTGCCCGAGCCGGTGGGAGGCGTAGGCGATCGGCAGCACCGACACCAGGAACGCGACCGCGCCCGGCAGAACGAGGCCGCCGGCCGCACCGCGGGTCAGGCCGAGAACCTGCGTACCGTAGGGGGTCATCAGCGAGCGCAGCGCCGACCACATGCCGGCGAAACAGAAGATGCCGATCATCAGCAGCAGTGTCGGGCTGGACGGAGAACGCAGCGCGTCCCTCAGCACCGCCCACGGAGAGCCGAACTCCCGCACGTCCTCGGTCTTCTCCTCGTCGGGGAGGAGTGCGTCGGTGTGGCGGCGGCCGAGGAAGGCCCAGGACAGCCCGAGCACGATCAGCATCAGCAACGGGGGGATCGCGAAGGCGAGATGGAGTGACCGGTCGACGACCAGGAGGCTGATCACGGAAGAGACGACGATGGTCAGGCTGACGCCGGCCTTGACGAAGCCCTGGGCCTTGCCGCGGGCGGACGGCGCGACATAGTCCGTCACCAGGGTCTCGGTGACGCCCTTGAAGGCGTTGGCGACCGCGGCGAAGCCGACCACGCACACCATCAGCGCCGGCAGGTTCGTGGCCCAGGGGATGAGGACGAACGGCACGGTGGCGAGCGCGGCGCCGACCAGGACGATCGGCCACCGGCCGGTGCGGCGGCGGGCGAGCTTGTCGGAGAGGAACCCGACGGACGGCTGGGTGAGGATGCCCCAGGAGTGGTCCAGGCCCATGATCAGCCCGATTACGCCCGCGGAGGAGAAGTAGTGCCGCAACTGCTCGGGGACCTGGGCGTCGTAGAAGTTCCAGACCGCTTCCTGAGCGAACACCGCGAGGGTCACCCAGAGCACCGCACCGCGGTTCATGCGCTCGCCCGCCGCCGGGCGGGACGATGTCATGGCCGCGTGGGAGTCGGGCGGGGAATCAAGCGTCATGGGTGGCGACTCCTACGCAATATGCTATAGCAAGCGGGATGTGGAAGAGGATCGCCGCTCGACGTGTCCCGTACGCCGAGGAGGCGGGCGGATCGAAGGTCAGCCGCCGGACAACTGGGCGAGGGCGGCGCGGTGATGCCGCGCGGCAAGCTCCTCGGCGCGGTCCTCATCCCGTTCGAGGAGAGCGTCCAGCAACTCGCGGTGCTCGTGATAGCGGGCGCGGAACGCCTCGGCATGCTCGGGAGCGAGCCTCACCGTCAGGTCCAGCCGCTCCTCGTCGCTGAAGGCCCGGGCCTGATCCAGCAGGCCCTCCAGGACGGGGTTGCCCGCGCACGCCTCCACTTGACGGTGAAACAGGCGCAGCTCACGGAAGACGGCCGCGAGCCCGTCGCTCACATCGGCTTCCACACCCTGCCCGGCGACGGTCTGCTCGATCCCGGCGACGATCCGGTCGGTCCTGGCGAGCAGTGAAACCAGGCCGGTGAGCTGCTCCGCGGTGGCGTTGCGGGCGGCGAGGCGCGCCATGAGGGCGGACAGGCGGACCTCGGCCTCCACGATCTCGGAGCGGGCCGCCGAGGAGTGGTCGGCGATCCGCAGGGCACGCGGCCCCGCCCTTTCGACGACCTTCTCGTGCACCAACTGCCGCAGCGCCTCCCGGACCGGGGTCGGGCTGACCCCGAGGCGGGCGGCCAGATCGCGCTCGGTGATCTTCTCACCCGGCCGCAGCACGCCCCCGCGGATCGCGTCCCGAAGCCGACGGTATGCCTGGTCGGCCAGCGACGTGGTCTCGACGGAACCCAGGGCGTCAGCGCTCATGCCGAGGAGAGTACTTCTGCTATAGCAAACAGTCAATGTGGCCAAGCTCCTGCGACAACGGCGGTTTTCCGCAGGGTCAGCGCTGCGGAGAACACCACCGGGTCGGGCGGCAATCCTCATGTCCTCGCAGGTCCGCGGTTTCTAGATTGGCAGGCGTCGGGGCGGGAGGCGCCCCGGCGCCGGACCGCCATGTTGGAGACCACGCATGCACTTGATGACCCTGGCCCTGCCCCAGGAGCCCTCGGACGGCATCGCCGGCTGGGCCGCGGACCTCGTGGACGCGATGGGCGGTCCGGGAGCCGGTCTGGCCATCGCGCTGGAGAACCTCTTCCCGCCGCTGCCCAGCGAGGTGATCCTGCCCCTGACCGGGTTCGCGGCGGGTCAGGGTGTGATCAGCCTGGCCTCGGCGCTGTTCTGGACCACGCTCGGCTCGGTGGTGGGCGCGCTGGTGCTGTACTGGATCGGCATGCTCGTCGGCCGCCGGCGCATGCACGCCATCTGGGCGAAGCTGCCGCTGGTGAAGACGTCCGATCTGGACCGTACGGAGCAATGGTTCGAAAGGCACGGCACCAAGGCGGTGTTCATCGGCCGCATGGTGCCGATCTTCCGTAGCCTCATCTCCATCCCGGCCGGGGTCGAGCGCATGCCGCTGCCGGTCTTCGCCCTGCTGACCACGCTGGGCAGCCTGGTCTGGAACACGGTGCTGGTGATGGCCGGTTACTGGCTGGGCGATCAGTGGGACGAGGTGGAGACCTACGTCGGTGTGCTCTCCAAGGTGGTCCTGGCCGCGGTCGTGGTGGCCATAGTGGTCTACGTGGTCATGCGCTTCCGCGGGCGCGACCGGCGGCGCCACGCTTCATGAGCCACGACGCGCGCCCCGGCCCCTCCGCCGTGCTCGCGCCACAGCTCGGGCGATCTTGCCCGGGCTGTGCGGCCGGGCTAGGCTCTGCCCCCGTGCAGGGGGATTCGACAAAAATCGCCACTCATCACCTGTTTCTCGGCTCATCCGGTGAGGACGACGGCGGAGGGGCGGCGGAACCCTCGTGGCCGCGCAAGATTCCGGGAGCGCTGCTCGGCTGCTGTACGGCCCTGCTCGGATTCCTCTACTTGCTGATCGTCGGCACGGCCCTGGCGGCCTTCCTGCTGTGGCCGCGCACCCGGCCCCGCGCCCTGGCCGCGCTCGCCTCCGGGGCCCGCCGGGTCGCGGGGCTGGACCGGGTGCGCCGCTTCGTCTTCTACGGAGATCGTTTCCCCGAGCACTACAAGTCCTCCGACCAGAAGGTCCTGCGCTATCTGGCGATCCGCAGCTACA
The DNA here is from genome assembly GCF_052665095.1 of Streptomyces sp. NEAU-174. Lineage (NCBI taxonomy): Bacteria > Bacillati > Actinomycetota > Actinomycetes > Kitasatosporales > Streptomycetaceae > Streptomyces > Streptomyces sp. NEAU-174. Next base: position 411,990 of record NZ_JBQTCE010000006.1, read on the forward strand.
CGGGGCTGCTGTACACCATCGTCGTGGGGCTGCTGGGGTTCGGTGTCATCCTCGCCGCCGTACTGGCCGTGCGGTTGGTCCAAGGCCGCCTCGACCTCCAGGAACTCCTCACCCAGGCGCTGCTCGGCGGAGTGCTGCTCTTCCTCGACGTGCAGGGCATCTACTCCCTGGCGGCGCTGGACGCCAAGCTGGCCCGCGAGTGCTTCGGACCGTCCGAGCAGGAGTTTCTGCGGCAGCGCATCGACGAACTGGCCACCAGCCGGGCCGCGGTCGTCCAAGCCGTCGACGCCGAGCGCCGCCGCATCGAGCGCGATCTCCACGACGGCATCCAGCAGCGCCTGGTGGCACTCGCCATGCTGCTCGGCCGGGCGCGCCGCAGCCGTGGCCGCAACCCCGAGCAGGTGGACGCCTTGCTGCACCAGGCGCACCAGGAGTCCCAGGAGGTCATCACCGAACTCCGTGAGGCGACGTGGCGGATCTATCCGTCCGCCTTGGACAGCCTGGGGCTGAGGGAAGCGCTCAGCGGGGTCTCCGAGCGGTGCTCCATTCCCATCCGCATGGACTTCGAGGTCGACCGTACGCTGCCGCAGACGGTGGAGACCGCCGCGTACTTCGTGGTGTCGGAGTGCGTGACCAACGCGGCCAAGCACTCCGGTGCCACGGCGATTTCCATCCGGCTCGCGTTGTACGGAGCGGTGCTCCTGGTGCGGGTGGAGGACAATGGCACCGGTGGGGCGGACCCATCGGGCAGCGGCCTCACCGGGCTGCGCAGCCGGGTGGGCGCGCTCGACGGTCTGCTGCACATCGACAGCCCCCTCGGGGGACCCACGACCATTACCGCGGAGCTTCCATGCGCGTGATCCTCGCCGAGGACTCGACCCTGCTACGGGAGGGGCTGGTACGTCTGCTCGTCGAGGAGGGCCATGAGGTCGTCGCGGCGGTGGGCGACGCGGTGTCCCTCATGAAGGAGGTCGAGGAGCAGACGCCCGACATGGTCGTCGTCGACATCCGGATGCCGCCGACCCACACCGACGACGGGTTGCGGGCCGCCTTGGAGATCCGCAAGCGCTGGCCCCGGATAAGCCTGCTCGTGCTGTCCCAGCATGTGGAGCGCAACTACGCGGCCCAGTTGCTGGCCGCCAACGCGGAGCGGGTCGGGTATCTGCTGAAGGACCGCGTCGCCCAGGTCGAGGAGTTCCTGGACGCGCTGGAGCGGATTCACGCGGGCGGCGCGGCCATCGACCCGGAGGTCGTGCGCCAGTTGGTCATCCGTACCACGCACGGTGACCCGCTCGCCCAGCTCACCCCGCGCGAGCGAAGTGTCCTGGAGACCCTGGCGCAGGGTCACACCAACACGGCCATCGCGCAGAAGCTGCACATCTCGCTGAGTTCGGTGGAGAAGAACCTCAACACGATCTTCGACAAGCTGGAGCTGTCGCACACCGCAGGCTACAGCCGGCGGATCCTGGCGGTCCTGCGGTATCTGGAGTCCTGAGGCGCGCGACCGGTGACGGCACGCGTACCGAGGTGCCCGACGACGTCGTCCCACATGCCGTCGAACACCTCTCGGCGCCTGGCACACCGCCGGGCTGTTCGCGGCCCGGCCATGTCCGGGCGGGCACAGCCCGGTTCGGTCACTGGAAGGAGTACGGGTTGAGCGCGTCCTCCGGCAGGTGTTCCAGCTGCACCCGGTCGCCGATGCCGGCTTCCTCCGCGAGTTCGAGGAGCACATCGAAGGCGACGCGGTCCTCCAGGGCGAATCCGGTGGAGTCGAAGACGGTCAGCCCCTCCCGCCGCGCCTCGGCGAGCGCCGGGTCGGCGCACAGCACGGGCAGCTCCGGGCCCAGGTCGTCGGCGTCGAGCTGCTGGCACTCGCCCTCGCGCAGCGCCTGCCCCCGGTGATCCGGGGTGACGAAGGCGGACTTCAGCACGGACCGCGGCACCTCGTACTTGCCGATCAGATCGGCGCCTATGGCGTTGATGTGGACGTGCGGGCGCAGCCGCTCGCCCTGGAGGACCGGACCGTCCCCGACCCCGACCGAGGTGACGGTGCAGATGATGTCCGATGCCGCCTCGATCTCCCTGACCGGCGCCACCTCCACGTCGATTCCGAGGAATTCCACCCGCTCGGCGAAGGACGCGGCGTGAGCGGGCTCGATGTCGTGGACGAGGACGCGGTCCAGCGGGAAGACCCGGCTCAGGGCGTGGGTCTGGGTCACCGCCTGGGCGCCGGCGCCCACCAGGCCGAGGACCCGGCTGCCGGGGCGGGCCAGCAGACGGCTCGCGATGGCGGAGGCGGCGCCGGTGCGGACGGCGGTGGGCAGGATGCCGTCGCCGATGGCCAGCAGACGGCCGGTCTCGTCGTCGTAGCGAGCCATCGTGCCCACGATGGTGGGCAGTTGGTGGGTGGTCGGGTTCGTGGGGGTGTACGCCACGGTCTTGATGGTGATCGAGTCGCCGGGCTGGTGGTGCGGCATCCATTCGAGGATGGCCGTGTTCTCCGGACCGCGCAGGAATCCGTCCCGCGCCGGGGTGATGCCCCGTCGGCTTTCCTCACGGAACGCCTCATCGAGCCGGTCGATCATCCGGTCCATGAAAAGGTCTAATCCCTTCTCCTGGACGATCTTGGCAACATGCTGCCGAGTGAGGACCGTGGTTTCCATTGTTTCCCCTTGATTCGCATAATGGTGCGGCATTTACTTGCCAATGGATTTTTCGATCCATCGGAAAGGACGAACCGGGATATGAAACTAATGGCCGCGGTTTCCTCCGGTCAAGTTTTCGCCTGGGCGAGTACGGTTTCCCGCAGCCGTCACCCTGCGGGGAACCACAGGGTGACAGTTGCGGGAAACAATGACTACCCAGGCGGTTTACCCCGTATCGACGTCCGGGCCACGGAACTAACGTTTCACCGTCATAAATCCGTCAGCCGCCCCGGCGGTGCGGCGATATTGGGAGGATAGAGACGGTGCGAAAGAAACCGGCGACGTTACGGGTTGCCCGTTGGAGCGCCACACACCCGTGGTCGGCGATCGGACTGTGGGTCGTGTTCGTCGCCCTGTGTCTCTTCCTCGGCGGCGCCACCGGTTCGAACAAGCTCGATTCCGAGGAGTCCGGGGTCCGGGAGTCGGGCCGGGCGGGCAAGATCGTTTCTTCGGGGGATTTCACCGAGCGGCCCGAGGAGAACGTGCTCATCACCGCCGATTCCGGCGGGAAGCTGGACCGGCGGGCGGCGCGGCGAGCGGCCCAGGACATCACCGACCGGATGAAGGACCTGCCCGAGGTGCGGAGCGTCGGTGAGCCGGTCCCCGCGCCGAACGGCAAGGCCCTGCTGGTACCGGTGACCATGACCGGTGACGAGGACGACGCCATGGACCGGGTCCGCCCGCTGCTGGACGTGAGCGCCGAGGCCGATCGCGCCGACGACGGTCTCACGATCGAGCAGGTGGGCGACGGTTCCACGGTGAAGGGCATGTCGGACACCATCGGCGAGGATTTCAGAAGGGCCGAGCTGATCAGCGTTCCGCTGACCCTGCTGATCCTGCTGGTGGTCTTCGGCGCGATCATCGCCGCCGGAGTGCCGGTGCTGCTCGCGCTGTCCTGTGTGGTCTCCGCGATGGGCCTGTCGTCCCTGGCCTCACACGTGCTGCCGGAGACCAGCGCGGTGAGCAATGTCATCCTGCTCATGGGCATGGCCGTCGGCGTCGACTACTCCCTCTTCTATCTCAAGCGGGAGCGGGAGGAGCGCCGTAAGGGCAAGTCCCACCTCGACGCCATCGAGATCGCCGCGGAGACGTCGGGGCACACGGTCGTGGTGTCCGGCACCACCGTGATCGTGGCGATGGCCGGGCTGTACCTGGCCCAGGAGGCCACCTTCGCCTCCCTGGCCACCGGTTCCATCATCGTCGTGGCGGTCGCGGTCCTCGGCTCGGTGACCGTGCTGCCCGCCCTCCTCGCCAAGCTGGGCCGCTGGGTGGACCGGCCCCGGGTGCCGTTCCTGTGGCGGCTCACGATGCGCTCCGGCGAGTCGCGGATGTGGCCGGCGCTGCTGCGCCCGGCGCTGCTCAAACCGGTTCTCACGCTGGTGGTTTCGATCGGCGCGCTGCTGCTGCTCGCCCTGCCCGCCCTGGACATGAAACTCAAGCAGCCCGGCCAGGACGACCTGTCACGGGACATCCCGATCGTACGGGCGACGGACCGGCTCACCGCCGCCTTCCCGAGCGAGGGAACCGTGCACAAGGTGGCGGTACGGGCCCCCGCCGACGAGGCCGGGCAGGTCGAGGCGGCCCTGCGGGGGCTGATCGCCCGTGCCGAGGGAAACAGCCTGTTCGCCCATGACCAGACGCCGGTGATCCGCGAGTCCGGGGACCGCCGGGTGCACACCGTCGATGTGGGCACGCCGTACCCGCCGAAGAACCCCAAGGCCACCGAGTCGATGAAGGTGCTGCGCGGATGGGTTCCCCAGGCGCTGGAGGAGGTTCCGGACGCCGAGAGCGCGGTCGGCGGCGCGGTGGCCCAGGGCGCCGACTTCACGGCCCATCTGGAGGAGCGCATGCCCTGGGTGGTGGGCTTCGTGCTGCTGCTGACCTTCGGCACCATGGCGGTGATCTTTCGCTCTCTGGCCGTGGCGCTGTCCGCGGTGCTGCTGAACCTGCTCTCCGCCGCGGCCTCGTTCGGTGTCCTGGTGGCGGTCTTCCAGCACACCTGGGCGGAGGGCCTGCTCGACTTCGACAGCTCGGGCACGGTGGTGTCCTGGCTTCCGCTGTTCCTGTTCGTGGTGCTCTTCGGGCTGTCCATGGACTATCACGTGTTCGTGGTCAGCCGGATCCGCGAGATGGCCCTGGCCGGCGCGTCCGTGAAGGACTCGGTACGAGAGGGCATCGTCCGCTCGGCGGGCGTCGTGACCAGTGCCGCGATCGTCATGGTCGCCGTGTTCTCGATCTTCGGCACGCTCAACGCGGTCGAGTTCAAACAGCTGGGCGTGGGACTCGCGGCGGCGATCACGCTGGACGCCGTGGTCATCCGGATCTTCGTGCTGCCGGCGCTGATGACGGCACTCGGCCCGTGGAACTGGTGGCCCGGCGGCACGTCCAGAACCGGTCGGCGGCGCTCCCCCGGGTCGGCTCCGGCCGGCGGCGGTGCCGATGTGCCGGCGGCCTCGTACGCACCATCCCGCGCGCCAGGGACGGGCAGGGACGAGGCGCCCAGCGCGTTCCCGCCCGGCCACCGGCGGCGGTAGTCGCCGAACCGCCCCTTGACGAGGGGGGAGGGCCGTCCCGATACCCCCGGTCGGGCGCCTCCCCCCTCCCCTCGTTCCCGTGCCGTCCGGCTTCCCCATGGCCGTCAGTGGGCGGCCGTCCCGGTGAGGAACTCCACCATCGCCTTGTTCACCGTCGTGGGGTCTTCCAGATAGCCGTAGTGCCCGCAGCCCTCGATGAGTTCGTACTCGGCTCCCGGGATGGCGTCGGCGACCTCGCGGGCCAGGTGCGGAGGAGTGATCAGGTCGTCCGCGAAGGCGATGACCTGACAGGGGACCCGGATGCCCCGGTATGCCTCGAGTCGGTGGTCCAGCGTGCTCAAGTCCATCTGGGCCCGATGTCCCGGACCGCCCGCGGGCGAGAGCTCGAACAGGTCGAGCCAGTCGGCCATGGCCGCCTCGTTGTCGAGGGTGCGCGGGGACAGCGACTTCAGGGCTCTCACCACGGCGGCGTACCGGACCGGGAGTTCCACCCCGGCGTCGTACAGTTCGATCTCGGCACGCGTGAGGGCGGCCCGCAGCGCGTCGGTGCGGCCCCGGGTGGCGATGAGGACGGCCTGGCGCACCAGATCGGGCCTCGACAGCGCGAGTTCCTGGGTGACGAAGGCGCCCAGGGACGTGCCGACGACCCGGCACGGACCGATCCCGAGGTACTCGATGAGCCCCGCCACATCGCCGACCATGTCCTGGAGGGTGAACCCCTCAGGGCACTCCGAGGTCGGCGGTATGCCCCGGTTGTCGAGGGTGATCACGCGGAATCCGACCGCGGTGAGGGCGGGCACCTGGTGCAGTTGCCACACGGTGCGGCCGGCGCCGGTCCCCTGGATCATCACGACCGGCTCGCCCTCGCCGGCTTCCTCGTAGTGGAGCTGTATTCCGTTGACATCGATGACCGGCATCTCGCTCCTCCCTTCTCCTTGGTCTTCCGGGTACGCGGGCATGGGTGTGGCCCGCCCATCGGGCGCGACGCGTCGGAGGCGTCCCGGCGGGGCGGGCCACACGGCGGTCCAGCGGGTGCGGCGGCGCCGCGGCTCAGGCCGCGCCGGCGCCTTCCATGGCCTGAATCAGGCTCTTGGGGCGCATATCGGTCCAATGGGTGTTGACGTATTCGAGCGCCGCGTCCCGCGTGGCGTCGGCCAGGACCGTGCGCCAGCCCTGAGGAACCTCGACGAACGCCGGCCACAAAGAGTGCTGCCCCTCATCGTTGACGAGCACGAGATAGGTGCCCTCGGGGTCCTCGAAGGGGTTGGTGCTCATGAGATCGCTCCTTCTCGAAGAATTCTTCTCTTGCGTTTGACGTACATTCACGGTTCACAGCCGGTCGGCGAGAAAACGTCCGATACGGGCCGCGTGACGGGCGTCGGTCATCAGATCTCCGTGATTCGAGTCTACGGTGCAGATCTCGATCGACCCGCCTATCAGGGGTTGCCACAAGTTGACATCCAGGAGGGTTTCCCGGTCGGCGGGTTTCCGATCCGCGGACACGAAAAGCATGTCCCCGTCGAAGAACTGGGGCACATAAGACCGCATGATCCGGACATTGTTCACGTAGACGTCCTTGAGGGCCAGCACGTCCTGGGCCTCGAGGTGGTCGAGGTGGGCCATGGGATGATTTCCCCCTTGCAGGAACTCCCGGAAGCGCAGCAGAACCCGCTCCTGGTCTGCTATGAGCTCGGCCATGTCGAAGGTGAACCCCATGGCCCGCAGATTGTTCGCGACGACCTCGTGCTCCACCGGCTCCGAGTGGTCGCTGTGCTCCCCCGGCGGGTAGGAGTCGAGCACCGCGAGCATCCCGACCTCCTCGCCCTCCGCTCGCAGCCGGACGGCCAGTGCCTGCGCGGTCAGCCCGCCGAAGGACCAGCCGGCGAGCCGGTAGGGGCCGTGCGGCTGCACGGAACGGATCCGGGCGGCATAGTCCTCGACCATCTCGTCCATGGACGCCGGGAGCGGTCCGGCGCCGTCGAGGCCGCGGGCCTGGACGCCGTAGACCGGTACATCGGCGCCGAGGTGGCGGACCAGCCCCGAGTAGCACCAGCTGAAGCCGCCACCCGGGTGCAGGAAGAACAGCGGTGCGGCCGTACCGCGGGCGCGCAGGGGCAGCAGTGCCCCCGTCGAGCCGCGTTCTGCGGCCCCGCCCGCCGCGACCGCCCCGCCCGTCAGCAGGCGGGCGAGCGCGGCGGGTGAGGGTGCGTCGAAGACCGCGCGTACCGGCAGGTCGCCGCCCATCTCGTCGCGGATCCGGCCGACCAGCCGGGCGGCGAGGAAGGAGTGACCGCCGAGGTCGAAGAACTCGTCCTCGGTTCCGACCTTCTCCACGCCCAGGACCTCGGCGAACAGGGCGCACAGCGCGCGCTCCTCGGGCGTCCTCGGCACGCCGGGGGCGGTACCGGTCCGGTACTCGGGCGCGGGCAGCGCGGCCCGGTCGAGCTTGCCGTTGGGCGTCAGGGGCAGCGCGTCCAGGGTGACGAACGCGGCGGGCACCATATGGTCGGGCAGGTGGCGGGCGGCGTGTTCGCGCAACCGGCGCGCCTCGGGCTCCCCGCCGTGCGCCCCGACCACGTAACCGACCAGGCGCCGGTCGCCCGGCCGGTCCTCCCGTACGACCACGGCCGCCCGCGCCACCTCCGGGGCGGCGGTGAGGACCGCCTCGATCTCACCCGGTTCGATGCGGAACCCGCGGACCTTGACCTGGGTGTCGGTGCGCCCCAGGTAGGTGAGGTGTCCGGCGCGGGTGAGGCGGGCGAGGTCGCCGGTGCGGTACATCCGGGTGCCCGGCGGGCCGTAGGGATCGGCGACGAACCGCTCCGCGGTGCGGTCGGCGCGGGCGATGTAGCCGCGGGCCAGGGCGGCTCCGGCGATGTACAGCTCTCCGGGGGCGCCCGGCGGCACCGGGTTCAGCCAGGGGTCGAGCAGCCGCACGGCGGTGTTGTCGACGGGCCGCCCGATGGGGGCGGGGCCGGGCGTCCAGGCGTCGGGGTCCGCCGGGAGCGGGCAGGCCGTCACCACATGGGTCTCGGCGGGCCCGTAGTGGTTGTGCAGCCGCCGGCCGGGGCGCTCGGCGCAGAACGCGCGGATGGCGCCGTGCGGGGTGAGCGCCTCACCGGCCTGTACCAGGTCGGTGAGGTGCGGCAGTTGAAGCCCCTGGGCGGTGGCGGCCTCGCATACGGCGTCGATGACCAGGTTGGGCGCGTACAGCTCCTGGACTCCGGTGTCGTCCAGCCACCGCGCCAGGCGGGCCGGGTCGCGGCGGACGTCCTCGGGGCAGACCACGAGGGTCTTGCCGTGCAGCAGCGCGGAGAGGATCTCCTGAACGGAGACGTCGAAGCTGACCGCGGTGAACTGGGCCACCCGGGTGCCCAGTCCGCCCGGCAGCTGCGCCTGGTGCCAGTCCAGGAGGTTGGCCAGGGCGCCCGCGGGCATCACCACGCCCTTGGGGCGCCCGGTCGAACCCGAGGTGTAGATGACGTAGGCCGGGTGCGCGGGGTCGAGCGGCCTGGCGCGCTCGTCGTCGGTGACATCGGTCGCGGGGTACGCGGCGAGCGCTTCGGCGGCGTGCCGGTCGTCGGTCACGAACGTACGGCCGGCGAGCGCTTCCGGAAGTGCCTCGGCCAGTTCGCGGGTGGTCAGCACGAGGGCGGGGCGGGCGTCTTCGAGCATGAACGCGATGCGGCCGGCCGGGTACTCGGGGTCGACGGGCAGATAGCCGGCGCCGGCCTTGAGAACCGCCATGAGGGCGGTGACCAGGTCGGCCGACCGGGGCATGGCGACCGCGACGAGGTCCTCGGGGCCCACCCCGCGGTCGATGAGCAGCCGTGCGAGGCGGTTGGCGCGCGTGTTCAGCTCCGTGTAGCCGACCGCCCCGGCCGCGGTTTCCACGGCCACGCCGTGCGGACCGCGGGCGACGGCCGCCTCGAACCGATCAGGCAGCGAGGCGTCCGGCGCGGCGCGGACCGCGCCCTGCCCGCCGCTCAGCACCGCGGCCTGTTCGTCCTCATCGAGGAGCGGCACCTCGCCGAGCCTCGCCTGCGGGTTCGCGGTCATCGCCGCCAGCAGCCGCATGAGCCGCGCGACGATCCGCTCCGCCGTGTCGCGTTCGAAGAGATCGGTGCTGAATTCCAGACCCGCGTTCAGCCCGTCCACGCTGCCGTCGGGGGCGTGCCGCTCGGCGAAGGACAGCAGCAGATCGAATTTGGCGGTACCGGTGTCCGAGTCCAGTTGCTCGACGGCGAGGCCCGGCGCCCCCACGCCGTCCTCGGGGGCCGCCGCGTCCGCCGCCTGCCGCTGCCCGGTGTTATTGAAGGTGAGCATGGTCTGGAACACCGGGTGCCGGGACTGTGAGCGCTTGGGGTTGAGCGCCTCCACAAGCCGCTCGAACGGCAGGTCCTGATGGGCGTATGCCGCGAGGTCCGTGTCCCGGACGCGGGCGATCAGCTCCCGGAAGGTGGGGTTGCCGGAGGTGTCGGTGCGCAGCACCAGCGTGTTGACGAAGAAGCCGACGAGATCGTCCAGGGCGTCGTCGGTGCGGCCGGCCACCGGGGTGCCCAGTGGGATGTCGGTGCCCGCCCCGAGCCGGGTGAGCAGCGCGGCGACCGCGGCCTGGACCACCATGAAGGGGCTGGCCTTGGTGGCGCCCGCCAGGGAGCGGATCCGCTCGTACAGCGGTCCCGGCACCTGGTAGGGGACGCGTTCGCCGCGATGGGCGGAGGTGGCGGGGCGCGGCCGGTCGGCGGGCAGCGCGAGTTCGTCCGGCAGTCCGGCCAGGGTCTGCTTCCAGTAGGCGAGCTGACGCGAGATCAGGCTGTCCTCGTCGTCCTCGGAGCCGAGCACCTGGTGCTGCCACAGGCTGTAGTCGGCGTAACTCACCGGCAGCGGCCGCCAGGCGGGGGCGGCACCGTCGCGCCGTGCGGCGTAGGCGGAGACGATGTCGCGGGCGAGCAGCGGCACCGACCAGCCGTCGCCCGCGATGTGGTGGACCAGGAGCAGCAGCACATGTTCCCGCTCACCGGTCTCGAACAGCCATACCCGCAGGGGGAGTTCCTCGGTCAGCTCGAAGGCGTACCCCACGGCGGCGGCGATCTCCCGCTCCAGGCGGTCCGGCGGCACGTCGGGGACGACGGTCAGCGCGGGTCTGGCCTCCGGGCAGCTCAGCACGACCTGGTACGGGCCTTCGGCGTCCTCGGCGAAGACCGTGCGCAGCGACTCGTGGCGCCCCGCGACGTCCACGAGCGCGTCCCGCAGCGCCGTGCGGTCCAGATCGCCGGTGAGCCTCAGCGCGAAGGGGATGTTGTACGTCGGGGAGGGGCCCTCGAAGCGGTGCAGGAACCACAGCCGGCGCTGGGCGAAGGAGGCCGGGACGCGGTCGGGGCGCGGCTCGGCGGGCACCAGCGCCGGCCGGGCCGATCCGGCCGTGTCGAGGGCGCGGGCGAGCCCGGCCACGGTCGGCGTGTCGAACAGCTGCCGCACCGCCAGCTCGGCGCCGAAGACCGAACGGACGCGCCCGACGAGCCGGGTGGCGAGCAGCGAGTGTCCGCCTGCGTCGAAGAAGTCGTCGTCGATGCCGACCGACGGCAGACCGAGGACCTCCGCGAAGAGACCGCACAGGATCTCCTCCTGGGGGCTGCGCGGGGCGCGGCGCGCTCCGGTGGCGGCGGCCGGACCGGTGTCGGGCACGGGCAGGGCCCTGCGGTCCACTTTGCCGTTGGCGGTCAGCGGCAGCGCGTCGAGGACGACGAACGCGGCGGGCACCATGTAGTCGGGGAGTTCGGCGGCGAGGTGCGCCCGCAGGTCCTCCGGGGAGGGGGTGGTGCCGCGCTCGGCGACGAGGTGGGCCACCAGGCGTTTGTCGCCGGGGCGTGGCTCCTGCACGGTGACGACGGTCTGGGCGACGTCGGGGTGGCCGCCCAGCCGCGCCTCGATCTCACCGAGCTCGATGCGGAAGCCGCGCAGCTTCACCTGTTCGTCCGCGCGCCCGAGGTATTCGAGGACGCCGTCGGGGTTCCAGCGCACCAGGTCGCCGGTGCGGTACATGCGGGCGCCGGGCGGGCCGTAGGGGTCGGCGACGAAGCGTTCCGCGGTGATCCCGGGCCGCCGCCAGTAGCCGCGTGCCAGACCCGCTCCGGCGATGTGCAGTTCGCCCGCCGTGCCGGGCGGCACCGGGCGCAGGCCCGTGTCCAGGACCATCAGCCGGGTGTTGTCCAGCGGGCTGCCGATGGGGACGGAGGCGGGGACCTCCTGTCCCCGGGGAAGCCGGTGCCGCACCGCGAACGTGGTCGTCTCGGTGGGCCCGTACACGTCGACGACGGTCGTGTCGGGGCAGGCGTCCATCACCCGGCGGACGGACGCGGCGGGGACCGCCTCTCCCCCGGTCCACACCTCTTGGAGGCCCGCGAAGTGTTCGGGCGCCTCGTCGGCGACGAGTTGGAAGAGTCCGGTGGTCAGGAACATCCCGGTGATCTCGTGCTCGACGAGCAGCTTGCCGAGCAGGCCTGCGTCGAGGTCGCCGGGCGGGGCGACGACGGCGGTGCCGCCGGTCAGCAGCGGCACCCACATCTCGTAGGTGGAGGCGTCGAAGGCGTGCGGTGAGTGGACCAGGACCCGGGTGTGGGCGCCGCCGGTGAACGAGCGGTCATGGGCGAGTTCGAGCACATGGCGGTGGGTGGCGGCGACGCCCTTGGGGGTTCCGGTGGAGCCGGAGGTGTGGCAGATGTAGGCGATCTGGTCGGCGTGGAGGCGCGGCAGCGGCTTTCCCGGCGCGGGATCGGGCTCCCCCAGTGCGGGATCGGGCTCCCCCGGCGCGGGATCGGGCGCCACGGCGCCGTCGTCCACGACGACCGAGGGGAGTCCCAGGTCCGCGGCGCGGTCGGCGTTCGCCCGGTCGGTCAGCACCAGGGAGACACCGGCGAGGCCGGTGAGCTGACGGAGCCGGTCGGCCGGGTCGCGCTCGCGCAGCGGCACATACGCGCCGCCCGCCTTGAGGACTCCCAGCGCGGACACGACCACGTTCGCCGAGCGCTCCATGAGCAGCGCCACCGGGGTCTCCGGAGCCACTCCGAGCCGGGTGAGGCGGCGCGCCAGCGCTTCGGAGCGGGCGTCGAGCGCGGCGTAGTCGAGGGCGTCGGCACCGGTGCGGACGGCGGTGGCGTGCGGGGTGCGGGCGGCCTGGGCACGGAACGCCTCCGGCAGGCTGAGGTCCGGGATGTCGGTGTCCGTGCCACGGCCGAACGCGGACACGGCCCGCTGTTCGTCCCCGGAGAGCAGTTCGAGCCGGCCGACGGGCCGCAGCGGGTCGGTGGCCACCGCGGTGAGGACGCGCACCACCCGGTCCAGGACGGCGCGGGCCGACGCGTCGGGGAAGAGATCGGGCTGGTGGTCCAGGCGCAGCCGCAGCAGGCCGCCGCGGGCGACCGCGACGAGCGCCAGCGGATAGTGGGCGGCGTCGCGGTTGCGGGCGCCGACCACGGTCAGGCCGCTCACCCCGCCGGGCTCGTCGTTCCCGGCCGTGAGGTCCACGGGGTAGTTCTCGAACACCATCGTGGTGTCGAAGAGTTCACCGGCTCCGGCGAGCCGCCGCACCTCGGCGAGGTCGATCTGCTGGTGGGCCTGGAGCCGGGTCTGCTCGTCCTGGACCCGGCGCACCATGTCCACCAGCGGCTCGCCGGGGCGCAGCCGTACCCGGACCGGCAGCGTGTTGATGAACAGGCCCACCATCGTCTCGACCCCGGCCAGCTCGGGCGGCCGCCCGGAGACGGTGGCGCCGAACACCACGTCGTCGCGGCCGGTCAGCCCGCCGAGGACGACCGCCCAGGCGCCCTGCACCAGCGAGTTGAGGGTCAGCGCGCGCTCCCGGGCGAGAGCCGAGAGCGCTTCGTGGACGGCCGGTTCGAGCTCGGCGTCCAGGCGTCCCGGCACGACCGCGGGCCGGTCGCCGGCCCGGGGCGCGACCAGCGTGGGGCCGTCGAGTCCGGCCACCGCCTCGCGCCACGCGGCCACCGCGGCGTCCCGGTCCTGGTCGGCGAGCCAGCGCAAGTAGTCCCGGAAGGGCCGGACCCGTGGCAGCCCGCTGTCGTCCCCCCGGGACGCGTACAGCGCGAGCAGTTCGCGCAGCAGCATCGGGCGCGACCACCCGTCCAGCAGGATGTGGTGGTTGGTCAGGACGAAGCGGTGCCGGCCCGCGCCGAGCCGCAGCAGGGTGAACCGCATCAGCGGCGGCTTGCCGAGGTCGAAACGGCGCCGCCGGTCCGCCTCCAGCACCCGGTCGGCCGCCGCGGCGCGCTCGTCATCGGACAGCGCGGCGAGGTCGAACTCCTCCCAGGGAAGGGGCACCTCATGCGGAATGAACTGGACGGGTCGCCGCAGGCCCGCGTAGCGGAATCCCGCGCGCAGATTGGCGTGGCGCCGGAGCAGGGTGCGGCACGCGGCGCGCAGCGCCTCCGGGTCGAGGTCGCCCTCCAGATCCATGGTGTCCTGCACGACATAGACGTCCGGCGCCGCCTCGTCGTAGACGCTGTGGAAGAGCAAGCCTTCCTGAAGCGGGGCCAGCGGCAGGATGTCCTGTAATCCGGGCTGCGTCGCCATCACATGGTCCTCCAGTCGTCTTCCAGCAACTCGATCTCGTCCTGGCTCAGCAGGCTCAGGGAAACGTCCGAGACGGTGAGCCCGCCCGCGTCGGGGCGTTCCGCGTGCTCGGTGAGGGCCGTGAGGGCCTGGAACCACAGGTCCGCCAGCGTGCCGACCTCGGCCCGGTCGAGGATGCCCTCCGCCCAGGTCCAGGTCGCGGCCAGTTCGGGTCCGCGCGGTCCGTCGTCGGTGCGGGCGTTGAGCTCCAGGGGGTGGGCGAGCGGCACCCGGGGGTCGGTGCCGCCGATACCGGCGGCGCTGGTGAGCACGGTCCAGTCCGGGACCGTGGCGCTGCCCGCCTCCTCGGCATCCGCGACCGTGAAACGTCCCAGGTAGTTGAATGCCACCTGCGGCTCGGGCAGGCCGGTGAACCCCGGTGCGGTGCTCGCGTTGAGATGCCGGACCAGGCCATAGCCGATGCCCTTGTCGGGCACGGCCCGCAGCTGCTCCTTGATCCGCTTGACGGCCTCCCCCGCGGCCGGGCCCCCCGCGAACGCGTCGGTGAGGTCCGCGGTGCCCGGGTCGATCCGTACGGGATAGAGGCTGGTGAACCAGCCCACGGTGCGGGACAGGTCCACGGCACCCACGAGGTCCTCCTCGCGCCCATGGCCCTCCAGGTCGAGGAGCACCCCGGCCGGCCGGCCGCCCGCGCCCCGGACGCCCCGGCCGCCGCGCCAGCGGGCCCACGCCAGGGCGAACGCCGTCAGCAGCACGTCGTTGACCTCCGCGGTGAACACCGATGGCACCCGGGTGAGCAGCCTCTCGGTGACCGCGACCGGCAGCGTGACCGTCAGATGCGCCGCGCTCCCGTAGGTGTCCCCGGCCGGGTCCAGTGGCCGTCGGCCCAGGAGCGGGTCCCCCGGCCGCAGCACCTCCTGCCACCAGGCGGCCTCCGCCGCCCGCGCGGGCCGTGCCGCCGCCTCCGTCAGACGCCGCGCCCAGCGGCGCAGCGAGGTGCCCACGGGCTGGAGTTCCGGCTCCCGCCCGGCGCTCACGGCCCGGTACGCCTCGGCCAGGTCGGGTACCAGGATGCGCCAGGACACCCCGTCGACCACCAGGTGGTGGATGAGGAGGAGCAGCAGACCCGGTGTGTCCGCGCCGCGGTCGAACCAGACCACCTGGACGAGCCGTCCCGCGTCCAGGTCGAGACGCTCCCGTGCGGCCTCGGTCTCCCGCCGTACGAGATCCCGCTGGGCCGACTCCCCGAGCCCGGCGGCAGCCACGCGGCGGACCAGGGACGCGGCGTCGACCGCGCCCGGCCGGCGTATCTCCAGCCGCCGTTCGGGAGCGGCGGTGAGCCGGGCCCGCAGGGCGCCGTGGTGGTCGAGCACCGACTGCACCGCGGACCGCAGCTGCTCCTGGCGGAGCGCCGCGGGCACCTGGACGAGCCGTGACTGGTTGAACTGGTCGGCCGGGCCGCCCCGTTCGAGGAACCAGCGCACGATCGGCGTCAGTGGTACGTCACCGACGTCCGCCCCCGGCTCCTCCGCGGCCACGCGGACGGTTTCCGTGGCGATGTCGGCGAGCGCGGCCACCGTGCGGTGCTCGAAGACGTCGCGCACCGCGAGTTCGAGTCCGGCCCGCCGGGCGCGGCTGACGAGCTGGATGGACATGATGCTGTCGCCACCGAGATCGAAGAAGCCGTCGTCGATACCGACCCCGTCCAGCCCCAGCACCTCGGCGAACAGCCCGCACAGCGTCTTCTCCCGCTCGGTGCGCGGACCCCGCCGGTCCGTCTCCGGCTTCCCGCCGTACACGGGCGCGGGCAGGGCGCGCCGGTCGAGCTTCCCGTTCAGGGTGAGCGGGAGCGCGTCCAGCGTGACCACGGCCGACGGCACCATGTGCTCGGGCAGGGCGGTGGCGAGGTGGGCGCGCAGCGCGTCGGGCCCGGGGGTGGACTCGGCGCCGGCGGCCGGCACGGCATAGGCCACGAGGCGTTTGTCGCCGGGCCGGTCCTCGCGCAGGATCACCGCTGCCCGAGCCACCGCGGCGTGTGTCTCGAGCGCCGCCTCGATCTCGCCGAGCTCGATACGGAAGCCACGCAGCTTGACCTGGTCGTCCACGCGGCCGTGGTACTCCAGGCGCCCGTCGGCCAGTCGGCGTCCGGTGTCCCCGGTGCGGTACATGCGGCCCTCGCCGAACGGGTTGGCCACGAACCGCTCGGCGGTGAGTCCGGGCCGGCCCAGATAGCCGCGGGCCAGACCGGCTCCGACGACGTACAGCTCCCCGACGACACCCCTGGGGACCGGCCGGAGCCGCTCGTCCAGCACATACACGGCGAGGTCGGGGATCGGTTCGCCGATCACCGACCCGGACGAGGCGGCGACGACGGCCTCGTCGAGCGCGGCATATGTGACATGCACGGTGGTCTCCGTGATGCCGTACATGTTCACCAGGGACGGGGCGTCATCGGGGTGCCGGGAGTACCAGTCGGCCAGCCGGCCCAGCTCCAACGCCTCGCCGCCGAAGACGACATGGCGCAGGCGAAGCCGTGCGGAGGCCTCGGGGTCGTCCCGGTCGGCCGCCATGAGCTGGTAGAAGGCCGATGGGGTCTGGTTCAGTACGGTGACCCGCTCGTCCGCCAGCAGCTTCAGGAACCGGTCCGGGGTCCGGCTGGTCTCGTAAGGGACGACGACCAGGCGTCCGCCGTGCAGCAGCGGTCCCCACAGTTCCCAGACGGAGAAGTCGAAGGCGTAGGAGTGGAACAGCGTCCATACGTCGTCGGGGCCGAAGCCGAACCAGTGACCGGTCGAGTCCATCAGGCGTATCGCGTTGCCGTGCGGCACCTCAACGCCCTTGGGCCGCCCCGTGGATCCCGAGGTGTAGATGACATACGCGGTGTCCAGGGGCGAGAGTGCCACATCCGGGTCGGCCGCGTGACACCGCTCGGACTCGGCGAGCACATCGGGCGTCACCGTGAGGATCGGCCGCGCGTCGTCGATCATGTACGCGATGCGGTCGGCCGGGTAGGCCGGGTCGATGGGCACGTATGCCGCGCCCGATTTGAGCACGCCGAGCACCGCGACGACGAGCTCCTCGGTGCGGGGCATGCTCAAGCCCACGTACCGCCGCGGGCCCGCTCCCCGCTCGCGGAGCAGCTGGGCCAGCCGGTTCGCCCGCGCGTTCACTTCGGAATAGGTGAGGGACGTGGTCTCGTAGGTCACCGCGATCGCGTCCGGAGTGGCCGCCACCTGCCGCTCGAACCTGGACACGATGGTGTCACCGGAGGTGTCGCCAGAGGTGTCGCCGGAGGTGTCACCGGAGGCTGAGGTGTCACCGGAGGCTGAGGTGTGCCGTGGCGGCATGGTCAGCTCGCGCCGCTCGGCCGGGTCGAGGATCTGGAGGTCCTGTATCCGGACGGCCGGGTCGGCGGCCACCTGCTCCAGCACGCGGACGAAGCGGTCGGCGATGCTCCGCGCGGTCGCCCGGTCGAACAGGTCCGTGCTGAAGTCCAGCGCACAGCCCAGCCCGGCCCCGGTGGTCCCGGCGGCCTCGGCGATCTCGAACGAGAGGTCGAACTTCGCCGAGGGCGCCCCGAGCGGTCGCCCGGTGACGGTGAGCCCCGTCCGCGCGGTGAGGGGCCGAGCGGCGTTGTTCAGGTTGAGGACGGTCTGGAAGAGCGGGTGCCGGGCCAGCGAGCGCTCCGGGTTGACCACCTCGACCAGCCGCTCGAAGGGCAGGTCCTGGTGCGCGTACGCCTCCAGGTCCCGCGCCCGGACGCGGTCGACCAGTTCGGTGAAGGTGGGGTTGCCGGAGGTGTCGGTGCGCAGCACCAGTGTGTTGACGAAGAACCCGACGAGCTCGTCGAGCGCGTCGTCGGTACGGCCCGCGACCGGCGTGCCGATGGGGATGTCGCTGCCCGCCCCGAGCCGGGTCAGCAGGGTCGCCAGCGCCGCCTGGAGGACCATGTACAGACTCGCGCGATGCTCACCGGCGACCCCCACCAGCCGCTCGTACAGGCCCGGCGGCAGCTCGAAGCCGACCCGGTCGCCCCGGTAGGAGGCGGCGGCCGGCCGTGGCCGGTCGAAGGGCAGGGCCAGCTCCTCCGGGAGCCCTTCCAGCGCCCGGGTCCAGTAGCCGAGCTGGCGCGCGATCTCGCTGCCCGCGTCGGACTCGTCGCCGAGGAGGTCGCGCTGCCAGAGGCTGTAGTCCGCGTACTGCACCGGCAGCGGCTCCCAGGCGGGGGCACGGCCGGTCGTCACGCGCGCCGCGTAGGCCGCCGTCAGGTCACGGACCAGGACACCGCGCGACCAGGCGTCGCTCGCGATGTGATGCGTCAGCAGGAGCAGGGCCGAACGGTCGGTTTCCGCCCCGTCGGAACCTTCGGCGACGGCGGGCAGCCGGAACAGCGAGGCGCGGATCGGCATCTCGGCGGAGAGGTCGAAGGCGTACGCGGCGGCGTCGCGCATCAATCGGTCCACGGACGCCTCGTCTGCCACCTCCTCCACGGTCAGCGGAACCTGTGCCTGATCGGGGGCGAGGACGACCTGATAGGCGCCGCCGCCCGCGTCGTCGGCGAACACCGTACGCAGGCTCTCGTGGCGTAAGACCACGTCGTTCAGGGCCTGACGCAGTGCCTCCTCGTCCAGCGCGCCGGTCAGGTCGAGGGAGATGACCATGTTGTAGGCGTCGCTCGGCCCCTCCAGGTGCTGGAGGAACCACAGACGCTGCTGGGCGTGGGACAGCGGCACCCGGGCGGGCCGCTTCGCGCTCACCACCCGGCCCCGTACGGCGGCGGACTCGTCGAGCGCATCCGCGAGTTCGGCGACGGTGGGTGCCTCGAAGACGCGGCGTACGGCCAGTTCGGCGTCCAGGACGGTACGGATCCGGCTGACCAGCTTGGTCGCGAGCAAGGAGTGGCCGCCGAGGTGGAAGAAGTCGTCGTCGATGGTGACCGACTCCACGCCCAGGACCTCGGCGAACAGACCGCACAGGATCTCCTCGCGCGGTGAACGCGGCGCCCGGCCGGTGGCCAAGTCGAGGCCGTAGTCGGGCACGGGCAACGCACGCCGGTTCAGCTTCCCGTTCGCGGTGAGCGGGAAGGCCTCCAGCGTGACGAACGCCGACGGCACCATGTAGCCGGGCAGTTGCGCGGCCACGTGCTCACGCAGGGCCAGGGGCTCCGGTCCGCCCGCCACGGATGGGATGACGTAGGCGACGAGGCGCTTGTCGCCGGGCCGGTCCTCACGGACGAGTACGGCGGCCTGGGCAACGTGCTCATGCCCGGCCAGCACCGTCTCGATCTCGCCGAGCTCGATCCGGAAGCCCCGCAGCTTGACCTGGTCATCGACCCGGGAGAGGTACTCCAGCTCGCCCGTGGCGGTCCACCGCACCAGGTCACCGGTGCGATACATCCGCCCACCGCCGGTGCGGTCGAACGGATCGGCCACGAAGCGTTCAGCGGTCAGTCCCGAGCGCCCGTGATACCCACGGACCACACCCTCCCCCGCGATATACAGCTCACCGGGGACACCGGCCGGGACCGGCCGCAACCCACTGTCCAGCACGTACACCTGAGTATTGGCGATCGGCAGCCCGATACGCGGCGCACGCGCGGTGTCCGGGGTGACCGGCCACGCCGTCGACCAGATCGTCGTCTCGGTGGGGCCGTACATGTTCGTCACCGACTCGGCCCGCTCGGCCAATGCGACCGCCAGGTCTGCGGGCAGAGCCTCGCCACCGACGAGGACTCGCACACCGCTCAGCACCGCCGGGTCCTCGGCCAGCACCGCCCGCCACAGGCTGGGTGTCGCCTGCATCACCGAGATCCGCTCGTTGGATACGAGCGCGCACAGTGCCACCGGGTCCCGTACCGCATCGCGCTCGGCCACGACCACCGCCGCACCACTCAGCAACGGCACGAACAGCTCCAGACCCGCGATGTCGAACCCGACGGTGGTGACCGCCAGCAACCGGTCCACCCCGGTGAGCTGGAACCGCTCGGCCATCGCCACCACGAAATTCGCCAACGGCCCCTGCGGCACCACCACACCCTTCGGCCGACCCGTCGAACCCGACGTGTAGATCACATACGCCGCGTGGGACGGCGCCGGGTGGGTGGGCCGCCGCTCCCCCGCCGTCCGGACAAGCTCCTCGGCGGTCCCGGGCGCGTCCAGCAGCACATGTGGGATGTCGACGTCCGGCAGCACAGACATCAACTCACCTGTGGTCAGGATGAGTTCGGGCCTGGCGTCCTGGAGCATGTAGGCGAGCCGATCGGCCGGATACTCCGTGTCCAGCGGAAGGTACGCCGCCCCCGCCTTCCACACCGCCAGCAACGCCACCACCAGATCCACCGACCTCGGCAACGCCACCGCGACAAAGCCCTCGGGTCGCACCCCGCGATCGGCCAGCAGCCGCGCGAGACGATCGGCCCGAGCGTTCAACTCGCCGTACGGCAGGGACACCCCACCAGCGACCACTGCCACCGCATCCGGCGTCCGCGCCACCCGCTCCTCGAACAACTCCACCACCGAACGACCCGGCACCTCACCCGCCGTGTCATTCCAGTCCCACAACACCGACCGGGCCTCGGCCTCGTCCAGCAGATCGATACGGTCGAGCGGGGCGTCCGGGGCATCGACCATGCCCCGCAACACACGCAGGTACCGCTTGCCGAGCGTTTCGACCGTGCTCCGGTCGAACAGGTCGGTGCTGAACTCCAGCACTCCTCGCAGCCCGTCGGCTCGGTGCGGCTGCTCGGTGAAAGTGAAGGACAGGTCGAACTTGCCCACGCCGGTGTCAGCCGCCACCGGCGACACGGTGAGGTCGGGGATCCCGGCCACGGCTTGGTCGGTGGCCGCTGTGTCGGTGTTGTTGAAGGCCAGGAGCACCTGGAAGAGCGGGTGACGGGAGAGCGAGCGCTCCGGGTTGAGCACCTCGACCAGCCGCTCGAAGGGCAGGTCCTGATGGGCGTAAGCGGCCAGGTTCCGCGCACGGACGCGCTCGATCAGCGCGCGGGCCGTGGGACGTCCTGACGTGTCGGCGCGCAGCACCAGCGTGTTGATGAAGACGCCGACCAGATCGTCGAGCGAGGTGTCGGTTCGGCCCGCTATCGGTGTACCGATGGGGATGTCCGTACCCGCGCCGAGCCGGGTCAGCAATGCCGCGAGCCCCGCCTGAACCACCATGAACGGACTCGACTGCGTGTCCCGTGCGAGCGCGGCCACCTTGTCGTAGAGGTCGGCCGGAATCTCGAAGGGGATGCGGTCGCCCCGGTAGGAGGCGACGGGCGGGCGCGGCCGGTCGTACGGCAGCTCCAGCTGATCCGGCAGGCCCGCCAACGCGCCGGTCCAGTAGTCGAGTTGCCGTGCGATCTCACTGTCCGGGTCGGACTCCTCACCCAGGACGTCGCGCTGCCAGATGCTGTAGTCGGCGTACTGCACCGGCAGCGGTTCGAGTACGGGAGCCTCGCCGGTGGTGACCCGCGCGGCATACGCGGCCGTCAGGTCGCGGGCCAGCGGTGAACGGGACCACGCGTCGCTCACGATGTGGTGCAGAACCAGCAGGAGAATGTGCTCCTCACCGCTGTCGAGTGCGAACAGCGTTGCGCGGAGCGGCAGTTCCGCCGCGTCGGCGGACAGGTCGAAGCCACGGCGCGCGGCCTTACGCAACTGCCCTTCGAGGCTCGCCCGGTCCGTCTCCACTGTCGTCAGCTCGGGCCTTGCCTCATCGGCCGGGCGAACGACCTGGTACGCACCGTCGGTGTCCTCGGTGAAGACGGTGTGCAGGCTCTCGTGCCGGGCGACCACATCACCCAGGGCCAGCCGTAGGGCGTCCCGGTCCAGCGGCCCGGTCAGCCGCAGCGCGATCGGGACGTTGTAGGTGGCGCTGGGGCCCTCGAACTGGTTCAGGAACCACAGCCGCTGCTGGGCATACGACAGCGGGATACGCTCCGGTCGCGGATCGGCCACGGTGACGCGGCGCCGCACGGCGTCGGTCGCGAGGGCGGTGGAGATACCCGCGACGGTCGGGGTCTCGAAGAGCTGCCGGATGGGCAGCTCCGCCTCCAGGACGCTACGGATCCGGCTGACCAGCCGGGTGGCCAGCAGCGAGTGACCACCGAGCCGGAAGAAGTCGTCGTCGATGGTGACCGACTCCACGCCCAGCACCTCGGCGAACAGACCACACAGGATCTCCTCGCGCGGTGAACGCGGCGCCCGGCCGGTAGCGGTGTCCGAACCGTAGTCGGGCGCGGGCAGGGCACGCCGGTCCAGCTTTCCGTTGGGGGTCAACGGCAGCTCTTCGAGGGTGACGAAGGCCGAGGGGACCATGTAATCCGGCAGAGCGTCGGCGGCGTACTCCCGCAGGACCGTGTCCGAGACGGCGGTATCGGACACCACATAGGCGACGAGGCGCTGGTCCCCGGCCCGGTCCTCCCGCACGACGACGGCCGCCTGGGCCACCTCGGGATGGCCACGCAACACGGCCTGGATCTCCCCCAGTTCGATACGGAAGCCCCGCACCTTGACCTGATCATCGACCCGGCCCACATAGACCAGTTGTCCATCGGCGTTCCAGCGCGCCAGATCTCCCGTGCGATACATCCGCGCGCCCGCCGGTCCGTAAGGATCGGCGGTAAAGCGCTCGGCGGTCAGATCCGCACGCCCCAAGTAACCACGCGCCAGCACCACACCACCGACGTACAGCTCACCGGCCACTCCCGGCGGCACCGGACGCAACCCCGCGTCCAGCACATACGCCCGCGTGTTCCAGAACGGCCGCCCGATCGGCACAGCACCACCGGCAACCACCGCGCCCGGCTCGATCCGGAAATCGGTGCAGTTGACCGTCGCCTCCGTCGGACCGTACGCATTGACCACCGTCACACCCGGATGCACGGCCCGCCACGACGCCAGCGCCTCACCCACCAACGCCTCACCACCAATGATCAACGTCCCCGACGGCGACACACCCTCCGGCAGCGCCTCCAACAGCCCCAGGTGAGAGGGGGTGACCTTCATAAACGACGGCCGACCAGCGTCCCCGGCCCGCTCATCAAGCTCACCCAGCACCACCCGGCCACCACTCACCAACGGCGTATACAACGCCGTCACCGTCAGGTCGAAAGCCACCGAAGAGTGCAGCAAGGCCGTACCCGACGCATCCGGATACACCTCCCGCGCCCGCTCCAGATACGCCCCCACCGAACGATGCTCAACCACCACACCCTTCGGCCGACCCGTCGACCCCGACGTATAAATCACATACACAGGGGAGTTGAGACTCGCCACCACCCGCACCGGCTCATCCGCATACGCATCAGCGGCCGCGAGGTCCGCCACGTCATCGATCACCAGGACCGGCCGTGCGTCGCCCAGGATGTGGGCCTTGCGCTCCGCCGGATACTCCGGATCCACCGGCACATACGCACCACCCGCCTTCACCACACCCAGCAGCGCCACCACCAACTCCACCGACCGGGGCAAGGCGATGGCCACAAACCGCTCGGGTCCCGTGCCCTGCTCGATCAGCCACCGGGCGACCCGGTTCGACCGTGCGTCCAGCTCCGCGTACGTCAGTCGGGCATCACCCGACACCACTGCCACCGCGTCCGGCGTCCGCGCCACCTGCTCGGCGAACAGCACCGGCAGCGACACACCCCGTACATCGCGCCGCTCGCCGTTCCACTCGACCAGCACTCGCTCCCGCTCCGCCGCATCCAGCAACTCCACCTCCCCGATACGACGCTCGGGATCCTCGGCAAGCACGGTCAGCACGCGAACGAAACGCTCCGCGATGCGCTGCGCCGTGGCCCGGTCGAACAGATCGGTGCTGAAGTCCAGAGCCCCCTCCAGCACCACCACACCCCCTTCCGCGCCACCGTCGCGCCGCTCGCCGAGCCGGAAGGACAGGTCGAACTTCGCCCCACCCGAGGCCACCGGCTCATCGGTCACCGTCAGCCCCGGCAGCGAGGCGACGGCCGACGCCCCTGCCTGCTGGGTGTTGTTCAGCGTGAGCATCGTCTGGAAGAGCGGATGCCGGGACAGCGAACGCTCCGGGTTGACCACCTCGACCAGCCGCTCGAAGGGCAGGTCCTGATGGGCGTACGCCTCCAGATCCCGCGCCCGCACCCGCTCGATCAGCTCGCTGAAGGTGGGGTTGCCGGAGGTGTCCGTCCGCAACACCAAGGTGTTCACGAAGAAGCCGACGAGATCGTCCAGTGCGTCGTCCGTGCGGCCGGCGATGGCCGTGCCCAGCGGGATATCCGTACCGGCGCCGAGCCGCGTGAGCAGCGTGGACAGCGCCGCCTGCACCACCATGAACAGGCTGGCCCGGCGCTCACGGGCGATCCGCGTCAACTCGTCGTGAAGGGCGGACGGCAGCTCGAAGGTGATCCGGTCGCCGTCGAACGAGGCGGTCGCCGAGCGCGGCCGGTCGAAGGGCAGCGAAAGCTCCTCCGGAAGGTCGGCCAACGCGTCCTGCCAGTAGCCGAGCTGGCGGGAGATCTCGCTCCCCGCCTCCTGTTCCGCGCCCAGCACCTCGCGCTGCCACAGGCTGTAGTCCGCGTACTGGACGGGCAGCGGCTCCCACTCCGGAGCCTCACCGGAGCTGACCCGCGCCGCGTAGGCGCGCGTCAGATCGCGAGCCAGCGGGCCCATCGACCACGCGTCGCTCGCGATGTGATGCGCGACGACCAGCAGGACGGACTCGTCATGGCCCAGCTCGAACAGCCACGCCCGTAGCGGCACCTCGTCCGTGAGGTCGAAGGGCGTCCGGATCGCCCGGTTCAGCTCTTCCCGTACAGCCTCCCGGTCGATCGCGGCCACCGTCAGGTCCACCTCGGCGGCGTCCAGGATCACCTGGTACGCACCGTCGCCGTCCTCGGCGAACACCGTGCGCAGGCTCTCGTGCCGGGCCACCACATCGCCCAGGGCCAGCCGCAACGCACGCTCGTCGAGCGCGCCACTCAGCCGCAACGCCACCGGAATGTTGTACGTGGCACTCGGCCCCTCGAACTGATGCAGGAACCACAACCGCTGCTGGGCCAGCGACAGCGGCAACCGCGCCGGCCTCGGCACCACCGCCCGCAGCCGGGTCCGCGCCACAGCCGATGCGCCCAGCACATGCGCGAGTTCGGCGACGGTGGGTGCTTCGAAGACGCGGCGTACGGCCAGTTCGGCGTCCAGGACGGTACGGATCCGGCTGACCAGCTTGGTCGCGAGCAGGGAGTGGCCGCCAAGGTGGAAGAAGTCGTCATCGATGGTGACCGACTCCACGCCTAGGACCTCGGCGAACAGACCGCACAGGATCTCCTCGCGCGGCGAACGTGGCGCCCGGCCAATGGCGGAGTCGGCGCCGTAGTCGGGCGCGGGCAGCGCACGCCGGTTCAGCTTCCCGTTCGCCGTCAATGGGAGGGCCTCCAGCGTGACGAACGCCGACGGCACCATGTAGCCAGGCAGCTGCGAGCCGACATGCTCGCGCAGGTCAGCGACGCTCATCACGTCGGCGCTCGCCGGAACGACATAGGCGACGAGGCGCTTGTCGCCGGGCCGGTCCTCGCGGACGAGGACGGCGGCGTGGGCCACATGGTCATGCCCGGCCAGCACCGTCTCGATCTCGCCGAGCTCGATCCGGAAACCACGCAGCTTGACCTGGTCATCAACCCGGGACAGATACTCCAGCTCACCATCGGCGGTCCACCGCACCAAGTCACCCGTGCGATACATCCGCCCACCGCCGGTGCGGTCGAACGGATCGGCCACGAAGCGTTCAGCGGTCAGTCCCGACCGACCGTGATACCCACGGACCACACCCTCACCCGCGATATACAACTCACCCGGCACACCGACCGGCACCGGCCGCAACCCACCGTCCAGCACATACACCTGGGTATTGGCAATCGGCCGCCCGATGCGCGGCGCACGCGCGGCCTCCGGGGTGACCGGCCACACCGTCGACCAGATCGTCGTCTCGGTGGGGCCGTACATGTTCGTCACCGACTCGGCCCGCTCAGCCAACGCCACCGCCAAATCGGCAGGCAGCGCCTCACCACCCACCAGCACCCGCACACCGCTCAGCACCGCCGGATCCTCAGCCAGCACCGCCCGCCACAGACTCGGCGTCGCCTGCATCACCGAGACCCGCTCAGCCGACACCAACCCACACAACGCCACCGGATCCCGCACCACATCCCGCTCCGCCACCACCACCGCCGCACCACTCAGCAACGGCACAAACAACTCCAGACCCGCGATGTCAAACCCCACCGTGGTCACCGCCAGCAAACGATCCTCGCCCACAAGCCCGAACCGCCCGGCCATCGCCACCACAAAGTTCGCCAACGGCCCCTGCGGCACCACCACACCCTTCGGCCGCCCCGTCGACCCCGACGTATAGATCACATACGCCGAGGTGTTGAGGTCCAGCGCCGCGCGTGCCTCCTCGGGCCCGGCCGGATCGCCCAGCGCGTCCCGTACGACGGGCTCGTCCAGGACCAGACGCGGAATCCGGGTGGTCTCGGGGAGATGGTCGCCAGTCTCCGTCGTGGTGAGGATGAGCGTCGGTGCGGCGTCCTGGAGCATGTACGCGAGCCGGTCGGCCGGATACTCCGTGTCCAGCGGCAAGTACGCCGCCCCCGCCTTCCACACCGCCAGCAACGCCACCACCAGATCCACCGACCTCGGCAACGCCACCGCGACAAAGCCCTCGGCCCGCACTCCACGGTCAACCAGCAGCCGAGCCAGACGCCCGGCCCGAGCGTTCAACTCGCCGTACGTCAGGGATACCTCACCAGCGACCACTGCCACCGCGTCCGGCGTCCGCGCCACCCGCTCCTCGAACAACTCCACCACCGAACGACCCGGCACCTCACCCGCCGTGTCATTCCAGTCCCACAGCACCGACCGGACCTCGGCCTCGTCCAGCAGATCGACACGGGACACAGGGGCGGTCGGCTCGGCCACGGCCTCGGTCAGGAGCCGGAGGAGTCGCTCGGTGAGCGTATGGGCCGTCGCGCGGTCGAACAGGTCGGTGCTGAACTCCAGCACACCGTTGAGCGCACGCACCTGCCCGTCCTCGTCGTGGCTCTCGGTGAAGCCGAAGGCGAGGTCGAACTTGGCCACTGACGTCTCGACCTGCTGTCGCTCGGCGGTGAGCCCCGGAAGGCCGTCCAGCGAGTCCAGCGCCCCCTGGTAGTCGGTGTTGTTGAGGGTCAGCAACACCTGGAAGAGCGGGTGGCGGGACAGCGAACGCTCCGGATTGAGCACCTCGACCAGCCGCTCGAAGGGCAGGTCCTGATGGGCGTACGCGCCCAGGTTCGTCTCCCGGACCCGGTCGAGGAGCTCGGCGAAGCTGGGGTTCCCCGACGTGTCCGTACGCAGCACCAGCGTGTTCAGGAAGACGCCGATCAGATCGTCGAGCGAGGTGTCGGTGCGGCCGGCGATCGGTGTGCCGATGGGGATGTCCGTACCCCCGCCCAGCCGCGTGAGGAGGGCGGCGAGGGCTGCCTGAAGCACCATGAAGGGGCTGGCCTGCGCCTCCCCGGCCACCTCGCCGATCCGCGCGTACAGCGCCGGGGAGACCTGGAACGAGACGCGGTCTCCGCGGTAGGTGGCCACGGACGGCCGCGGCCGGTCGTACGGCAACTCGAGATGATCCGGAAGACCCGCCAGCGCGGAGGTCCAGTAGCCGAGCTGACGCGAGATCTCACTGTCGGGGTCGGACTCGTCACCGAGGACATCGCGCTGCCAGAGGCTGTAGTCCGCGTACTGCACCGGCAGTGGCTCACGCACGGGAGCCTCACCGGTGGTGACACGGGCCGCGTACGCCGCCGCCACATCACGCGCCAGCGGGGCGCGCGACCACGCGTCGCTGACGATGTGGTGGGTCAGGGCGAGCAGCACATGCTCCTGCTCCGCGACCGCGAACAGCACGGCGCGGAAGGGGGTTTCGGCCGCGAGGTCGAAGGGACGGGCCGCCGCGACGGCCAGGTCCTCGTCCAGCCGTCGCTCATCGGTCTCCACCACCGGAAGCTCCGTACGAACCTCGTCGGCGGGCAGGACGATCTGCCGGGAACCGTCCGCGTCCTCGGTGAAGACGGTGCGCAGGCTCTCATGGCGGGCGACCAGATCACCGAGCGCCAGCCGCAACGCGTCCCGGTCCAGCGGCCCGGTCAGCCGCAGCGCGACCGGAGCGTTGTAGGTGGCGCTGGGGCCCTCGAACTGGTTCAGGAACCACAGCCGCTGCTGGGCATACGACAGCGGGATCCGGTCCGGTCGCGGATCGGCCACGGTCACGCGCCGACGCACACCATCCGTCGCGAGAGCGGTGGAGATACCCGCGACGGTCGGGGTCTCGAAGAGCTGCCGGATGGGCAGCTCCGCGTCCATAGCGCTACGGATCCGGCTGACCAGCTTGGTCGCGAGCAGGGAGTGGCCACCGAGCCGGAAGAAGTCGTCGTCGATGGTGACCGACTCCAGGCCCAGCACCTCGGCGAACAGACCGCACAGGATCTCCTCACGCGGTGAACGCGGCGCCCGGCCGGTAGCGGTGTCCGAACCGTAGTCGGGCGCGGGCAGGGCACGCCGGTCCAGTTTTCCGTTCGGCGTCAACGGCAACGCGTCCAGGGTGACGAACGCCGACGGCACCATGTAATCCGGCAGCAACCCGGCCGCGTGCTCCCGCAATCCCGCACCGGAAACGTCGGAATCCGCCACCACATAGGCGACCAGACGCTGATCCCCCGCCCGGTCCTCCCGCACAACCACCGCGGCCTGAGCCACCTCGGGATGACCACGCAGCACAGCCTGGATCTCACCCAGCTCGATACGGAAACCCCGCACCTTGACCTGGTCATCCACCCGGCCCACATACACCAACTGGCCATCGGCGTTCCAACGCGCCAGATCCCCCGTGCGATACATCCGCGCGCCCGCCGGACCGTAAGGATCAGCGGTAAAGCGCTCGGCGGTCAGATCCGCACGCCCCAAGTAGCCACGCGCCAGCACCACACCACCGACGTACAGCTCACCGGCCACTCCCGGCGGCACCGGACGCAACCCCGCGTCCAGCACATAGGCCCGCGTGTTCCAGAACGGCCGCCCGATCGGCACCGCACCACTCGCAAGTTCCTGACCAGGCTCGATCCGGAAGTCGGTGCAGTTGACCGTGGCCTCCGTCGGACCATACGCGTTGACCACCGTCACACCCGGATGCGCGGCCCGCCACGACGCCAGTGCCTCACCCACCAGCGCCTCACCACCAGTGATCAACATCCCCGACGGCGACACCTCCTCGGGCAGCGCCTCCAACAGCCCCAGGTGGGAGGGGGTGACCTTCATGAACGACGGCCGACCGACACCGGCCGCACCCTCATCGAGATCCGCCAGCACCACCCGGCCACCACTCACCAACGGCGTATACAACGCCGTCACCGTCAGGTCGAAGGCCACCGAAGAGTGCAGCAAGGCCGTACCCGACGCATCCGGATACACCTCCCGCGCCCGCTCCAAATACGCCCCCACCGAACGATGCTCAACCACCACACCCTTCGGCCGACCCGTCGACCCCGACGTATAAATCACATACGCCGGAAGCGACAGCTCCCGCACCGCTTCCACCGGCTCATCCGAGTACGCATCGGCCGCCCTGAGATCCGCGACCTCATCGATCACCAGCACCGGCCGCGCGTCGCCCAGGACGTGCGCTATCCGCTCCGCCGGATACTCCGGATCCACCGGCACATACGCACCACCCGCCTTCACCACACCCAGCAGCGCCACCACCAACTCCACCGACCGCGGCAACACCACACCCACAAACCGCTCAGGCCCAACTCCCTGCCCCACCAACCACCGAGCCACCCGATTCGACCACGCGTCCAATTCCCCGTACGACATCTCACGCCCGTCACACACCACCGCCACCGCGTCCGGTGTCCGCGCCACCTGCTCGGCAAACAGCACCGGCAGCGACACACCCCGTACATCGCGCCGCTCACCGTTCCACCCGACCAGCACCCGCTCCCGCTCCGCCGCATCCAGCAACTCCACCTCCCCGATATGGCGCTCGGGATCCTCGGCAAGCACGGTCAGAACGCGGACGAAACGCTCCGCGATACCCTGCGCCGTGGCCCGGTCGAACAGATCGGTGCTGAAGTCCAGAGCCCCCTCCAGCACCACACCCCCGTCCGCCCCACCGTCGCGCCGCTCACCCAGCCGGAAGGACAGGTCGACCTTCGCCCCGCCCACGGCCACCGGCTCGTTCGCCACGGTCAGACCCGGCAGCGAGGCGACCGCGGTCTCCGCGCCCTGCTCGGTGTTGTTCAGCGTGAGCATCGTCTGGAAGAGCGGATGCCGGGACAGCGAACGCTCCGGGTTGACCGCCTCGACCAGCCGCTCGAAGGGCAGATCCTGGTACGCGTACGCCTCCAGATCCCGCGCCCGCACCCGTTCGATCAGCTCCGCGAACGTCGGATCACCGGACGTGTCCGTCCGCAGCACCAGCGTGTTCACGAAGAAGCCGACCAGATCGTCCAGCGCGTCATCGGTGCGGCCGGCCACGGGGGTGCCGAGGGGAATGTCCGTCCCCGCGCCGAGCCGCGTGAGCAGCGTGGACAGCGCCGCCTGCACCACCATGAACAGGCTGGCCCGGCGCTCACGGGCGATCCGCGTCAGCTTCTCGTGCAGCTCCGGAGCGAGGTCGAGGGGAACGGAGTCGCCCTGGTAGGTGGCGGCCGCCGGGCGGGGACGGTCGAACGGCAGGGGCAACTCTTCCGGAAGGTCGGCCAACGCCGCCTTCCAGTAGGTCAGTTGGCGGGTGATCTCACTATCGGGGTCATCCTCGGCGCCGAGC
This sequence comes from Streptomyces sp. NEAU-174, assembly GCF_052665095.1. Classification (NCBI taxonomy): domain Bacteria; kingdom Bacillati; phylum Actinomycetota; class Actinomycetes; order Kitasatosporales; family Streptomycetaceae; genus Streptomyces; species Streptomyces sp. NEAU-174. The sequence goes on from NZ_JBQTCE010000006.1 coordinate 442,657, forward strand.
ACCTCGCGCTGCCAGATGCTGAAGTCCGCGTACTGGACCGGCAGCGGCTCCCAGCCGGGAGCCCCACCGGAGCCGACCCGCGCCGCATACGCACTGGTCAGATCGCGGGCCAGTGGCCCCATCGACCATGCGTCGCTCGCGATGTGATGCGCGACGACCAGCAGGACGTACGCGTCGTCGCCCAGCTCGAACAGCCAAACCCGCAGCGGTCCTTCCGCCCGAAGGTCGAAGGCGTGGCGGGCCGCCCCGAGAAGTTCGGTGCGCAGCCGGGTCTCGTCAGTCCGTACCACGGTGAGCCCGACCGCTTCGGCGTCCCGGACGACCTGGTACGGACCGTCGGCGTCCTCGGCGAACACCGTGCGCAGGCTCTCGTGCCGGGCCACCACATCGCCCAGGGCCAGCCGCAACGCGCGCTCGTCCAGCTCACCGCTCAGCCGCAGCGCCACCGGAATGTTGTACGTGGCGCTCGGCCCCTCGAACTGATGCAGGAACCACAACCGCTGCTGCGCCAGCGACAGCGGCAGCCGCGCCGGGCGCGGTTCCACCGCCCGTAGCGGCGAGCGCACCGCGGCGGACGCGTCCAGCACGGTCGCGAGCTCGGCGACAGTGGGGGCCTCGAAGACCCGCCGCACCGCCAGTTCGACGTCCAGTACCGAACGGATCCGGCTGACCAGCTTCGTGGCCAGCAGCGAATGGCCACCGAGGCCGAAGAAGTCGTCGTCGATGGTGACCGACTCCACGCCCAGGACCTCGGCGAACAGACCACACAGGATCTCCTCACGCGGCGAGCGCGGGGCCCGGCCGCCCGTCGAGCCCGGTCCGTAGTCGGGCGCGGGCAGGGCACGCCGGTCCAGCTTGCCGTTCGGCGTCAGCGGGAAGGCGTCCAGGGTCATGAACGCGGAGGGCACCATGTAGTCGGGGAGCTGTGCGGCCACATGCCGGCGCAGCTCGGCACCGCTCGGCACGCCACCATCCGCCACCGGGACGAGATAGGCCACGAGGCGCTTGTCGCCGGGCCGGTCCTCGCGCACGAGAACGGCCGCCTGGGCCACGCCGTCATGCCCGGCCAGCACCGCCTCGATCTCACCCAGCTCGATCCGGAAACCACGCAGCTTGACCTGGTCATCAACCCGGGAGAGGTACTCCAGCTCGCCCGTGGCGGTCCACCGCACCAAGTCACCGGTGCGATACATCCGCCCACCGCCCGTGCGGTCGAACGGATCGGCCACGAAACGTTCAGCGGTCAGTCCCGACCGCCCGTGATACCCACGGACCACACCCTCACCCGCTATATACAACTCACCCGGCACACCAACCGGCACCGGCCGCAACCCACCATCCAGCACATACACCTGGGTATTGGCAATCGGCCGCCCGATGCGCGGCGCACGCGCGCCCTCCGGGGTGACCGACCATACCGTCGACCAGATCGTCGTCTCCGTCGGACCATACAGATTCGTCACCGACTCGGCCCGCTCAGCCAACGCCACCGCCAAATCGGCAGGCAGCGCCTCACCACCCACCAGCACCCGCACACCGCTCAGCACCGCCGGGTCCTCAGCCAGCACCGCCCGCCACAGACTCGGCGTCGCCTGCATCACCGAAATCCGCTCAGCCGACACCAACCCACACAACGCCACCGGATCCCGCACCACATCCCGCTCCGCCACCACCACCACCGCACCACTCAGCAACGGCACAAACAACTCCAGACCCGCGATGTCAAACCCCACCGTGGTCACCGCCAGCAAACGATCCTCGCCCACAAGGCCGAACCGCCCGGCCATCGCCACCACAAAGTTCGCCAACGGCCCCTGCGGCACCACCACACCCTTCGGCCGCCCCGTCGACCCCGACGTATAAATCACATACGCCGCTTGCGACAGCGCCCGAGCAGCGATCCGCCCCTCCCCCGCCGTCCGGGCAAGCTCCTCAACGGTCTCCGGCGCGTCGAGCAGCACCCGCGGGATGTCCACATCCGGCACCACGCCCACCAGCTCATCGGTGGTGAGGATGAGAGTCGGCGTGGCGTCCTGGAGCATGTACGCGAGCCGATCGGCCGGATACTCGGTGTCCAGCGGAAGATACGCCGCCCCCGCCTTCCACACCGCCAGCAACGCCACCACCAGATCCACCGACCTCGGCAACGCCACCGCCACAAAACACTCCGCACCCACCCCACGCTCAACCAACAACCGCGCCAAACGCCCAGCCCGGGCGTCCAACTCGCGGTACGACAGCGACACATCGCCCGCCACCACCGCCACCGCGTCCGGCGCCCGAACCACCCGCTCCTCGAACAGCTCCACCACCGATCGACCCGGCACCTCACCCGCCGTGTCGTTCCAGTCCCACAGCACCGACCGGACCTCGGCCTCGTCCAGCACGTCGATCCGGCCGACGGGCAGCTCGGGGTCGGCGACAAGGGCGTGCAGGACCCGTACGAAGCGGTCCAGGAACCGCTGGGCAGCGGTCTCGTCGAAGACATCGGGCCGGTAGTTCAGCCTGAACAGCATGGTGTCGCGCGCCGAGCCGACCAGCATCAGCGGGTAGTGGGTGGCTTCGCGGTCCTTGCTGGGGACGAGTTGGACGGCGGCGGCGATGCCCTCCTCGGCGGCGGTGGCGCGGTCGACGGGATAGTTCTGGAACACCATGGAGGTGTCGAAGAGCTCGCCGTGGGCCACGGCGCGCTGGATCTCGGCGAGTTCCAGGTGCTGGTGCGGGGTGAGCCGGGTCTGCTCGGACTGGACGCGGGTGAGGAGTTCGGCGAACGGCTCGGCGGCTCGCAGCCGTATCCGGGTGGGCAGGGTGTTGATGAACAGGCCCACCATCCGTTCCACGCCGTCGATCTGCGGCGGGCGCCCGGAGACGGTGGTGCCGAAGACGATGTCGTCGCGTCCGGTGTGCCGCCCGAGGGTGATCGCCCAGGCGGTCTGCACGACGGTGTTGAGGGTGACGCCGCTGCTCCGGGCGATCTCGGTGAGGGCCGCGGTGTCGGACCGGGAGAAGGAGGCGAGGACCTCGGCGGAGGCGACCGTGGTTCGGGCGACGCCGGGTGCCACCGGGCCGGGTTCGGCGAGGTCGGCGAACGCCTCGCGCCAGGCGGCGCGGGCCGCCTCACGGTCCTGTGCCGCCAGCCAGGCGAGGTAGTCGCGGTAGGGGCGTACCCGGGGCATGGCGCTGTCGTCGCCTCGGGCGTCGTACAGCGCGCACAGTTCACCCATGAGGACGGGCAGCGACCAGCCGTCCAGCACCAGGTGGTGGTTGGTCAGCACCAGGCGGTGGAGCGAGGCGCCCAGCCGGATGAGCGTGAAGCGCAGCAGCGGAGGCCGGGTCACGTCGATCCGGGTGCTCCGGTCGACGGCCATGGCCTCGGCCGCGGCCGCGGGCCGCTCGTCCTCGGGCAGCGCGGTCAGGTCGGTCTCGGTCCAGGGCAGCGGCACGCCGCGCATCACCACCTGCGCCCAGTCGCCGTTCTTGCGCTGCCGGAAGGCGGCGCGCAGGGTGGCGTGGCGGGCCAGGAGGGCCTCGGCGGCGGTGCGCAGGGTGGCCGTGTCCAGTGGGCCCTCGATGTCGAAGGCGGCCTGGACGACGTAGGGGTCGAGTTCGCCCTGGTCGTAAACGCTGTGGAAGAGCAGGCCCTCGTGGAGCGGGGCCAGCGGCAGGATGTCCTCGATCTTCCGCGGGGTGCGACTCACTTTCGGGCCTCTTCTTCGTCTTCAGGAGCGTGTACGTCGTCGTATGCGGCCGGCTCTGCGTCGTCCGGCATGTCGTCGAACAGGTCGCCGAGTTCGTCCTCGAACGCCTCGATCTCGTCCTGGGTGATCGAGGACAGGGAGACATCGGAAGGGGTGAGCCCTCCGGATTCGGGGTTCTCGGCGTGGGCCACGAGGGCTTCGAGCGCCCGGAACCACAGATCGGCCAGTGCGCGGACCTCGTCCTCGTCGAGGATCCCGGGGGCCCAGGTCCAGGACGCGACGAACTGCGATCCCTGGGGGCCGTCATGCGTACGGGCGGTGAGCTCAAGGGCGTGGGCGAGCGGCAGGTGCGGCGGGTCGCCGGCGACGCTTTCGATGCCGAGGAGCGGGGTCCAGTCGGCGTCCTGGCCGGCCGCTGTGGTGGAGAAGCGGCCCAGGTAGTTGAAGGCGACCTGAGGAGGCGTCAGTCCCGCGAATCCCTCGGCCGTGGCGGGATTGAGGTAGCGGACGAGCCCGTAGCCCATGCCCTTGTCGGGCACGGCCCTGAGCTGTTCCTTGATCCGTTTGAGGATGTCTCCCGCGCTTCGACCGCCCGCGAACGCCTCGGCGAGGTCGGTGGCGCCCGTCTCCAGGCGCACGGGGTAGAGGTTGGTGAACCACCCCACCGTGCGTGACAGGTCGGCGCCCCGGACGAGGTGCTCCTCGCGGCCGTGCCCCTCCAGGTCGAGCAGGAGGCCGGTCTCGCCGCGCCACTGTTCCCAGGCCGCGGTGAAGGCGGTCAGCAGGACGTCGTTGACCTCCGCGTTGAACGCGGCGGGCACTCGGGTCAGCACGGCTTCGGTGACGTTCACCGGAAGGGTGAGACTGATGCGTCCGGCGGCCGCGGTGGTGTCCCGGGCGGGGTCCAGCGCACGCCGCCCGAGGCCGCCGCCCTCCTTCCGCAGGGTCTCCTGCCACCAGGCCGCGTCGGCGACCCAGGCCGGTGCGGCCGCTTCCTCGGTCAGCCGCTGGGCCCAGCGGCGCAGCGAGGTTCCCGCGGGCTGGAGTTCGGGCGTGCGGCCCGCGGCGATGGCCTCGTGTGCCTCCGCAAGGTCGGGTACCAGGATGCGCCAGGACACCCCGTCGACGACCAGGTGGTGGACGAGAAACAGCAGCAGGCCCGGTGTTTCCGCGCCACGGTCGAACCACACGACCTGGACGAGCCGTCCCGCGTCCAGGTCGAGCCGGTCCCTGGCGCTCTCGCTCTCGGCCCGTACCAGAGCGTTGAGCGCGGGTTCGTCGAGGGGCCGGCCGCCTTGTCCGGTCGCCGGCACACGGCGCACCAGGGGCGCGGCGTCGACCGTGCCGGGCGCCCGTATCTCCAGTCGGCGTTCGGGGCCGGCGGTGAGCCGGGCCCGTAGGGCGTCGTGGTGGTCAAGGAGGGTCTGGAGGGCCCGGGTGAGGGTGTCGAGGCGCAGCGCCACGGGGGTCTGGAGGACGACGGACATGTTGAACCCGTCCAGGTCCGCACCGCGCCGCAGCAGCCAGTGCGCGATCGGGGTGAGGGGCACCTCGCCGACGCCGGCGCCCGGCTCCTCGGCGACGGTCCCCTCCACCTCCGTGACGACGTCGGCGAGCGCGGCCACGGTGCGGTGCTCGAAGATGTCGCGCACCGCGAGTTCGAGTCCGGCCCGCCGGGCGCGGCTGACGAGTTGGATGGACATGATGCTGTCGCCGCCGAGGTCGAAGAAGCCGTCGTCGATACCGACCCCGTCCAGCCCCAGCACCTCGGCGAACAGCCCGCACAGCGTCTTCTCCCGCTCGGTGCGCGGCCCTCGGCCCGTGCCGTCGCGGTCCGTGACGGGGGCGGGGAGCATGCGCCGGTCGAGCTTGCCGTTGGCGGTGAGGGGCAGTTCGGACAGGACCGTCACGGCCGACGGGACCATGTAGTGCGGCAGTTGCTGTTCGAGGTGGGTCCGCAGGGCGGGGGCGAGGTCGGCCTCGTCGTGGGCGCCTTCCGGTACGACGTAGGCGACCAGCCGGGTGGCCCCGGGGGTGTCCTCGCGGGTGACGACGACCGCCGTGTCGACGTCCGGATGGTCGCCGAGCACGGCTTCGACCTCGCCGGGTTCGACGCGGAAGCCGCCGATCTTCACCTGGTCGTCGGCGCGCCCCAGGAACTCCAGTTGCCCGAGGCGGTTCCAGCACACGATGTCGCCGGTCCGGTACATACGGGAGCCGGGGGCGCCGAACGGGGTGGCGACGAAGCGTTCCGCGGTGCGGCCGGGCCGGTTGAGATAGCCGCGGGCCAGCTGGGCGCCGCCGATGTAGAGCTCCCCGCGCACACCGGGCGGCACCGGCCGCAGGTGGGCGTCGAGCACATGGACCTGGGCGTTCCACAGCGGCTGGCCGATGGACGCGGACGACGGCCACTCGTCGGTGTCCTCGGGGAGCGTGGTGGACGTGGCCGCGTGGGTCTCGGCCGGTCCGTAGATGTTGTGCGCCATGTGGCGCCAGTCGCCCGCGCAGAACCGGCGCAGCTCGCCGCTGAGCCGGAACTGTTCGCCGCCCTGGAAGATGTCGGTGAGCGAGTCCAGTGGTTCGCCGCGGTCCTCGGCGGCCGCGAGCACCGCGTCGATCATCAACGTGGGCGCGAACAGCTCATTGACGTCGTGGCGGGCGATCCAGCGGACCAGTTCGTAGGCGTCGCGCCGGACGTGTTCCTCGGGCAGGACGAGTGTTTTGCCCGCCACCAGCGCCTGGAGGATCTCCTGTACCGCGAAGTCGAAGGCGACGGCGAGGAACTGGGCGGTGCGGGTGCCGACACCGCCGCTGTAGGTGCCGGTGTGCCAGGCGAGCAGGTTCATCAGCGACGCCATGGGCATCACCACACCCTTGGGGGTCCCGGTGGAGCCCGAGGTGTAGACGACGTACGCCGGGTGGCGCGGGTCGAGCGGACGTGCCCGGTCGTCGTCCGTGAGATCGGCGGCCGGGGCGTCGGCGAGCGCCCGTACGGTGGCCGGGTCGTCGAGGACGAGGCAGTGGGCCGGGCCGGTGCCCAGGAGGGGGCGGGTGGCCGCGTCGGTGATCAGGGCGCGGGGCGCGCAGTCGTCGAGGATGGCACGCAGCCGCTGCTCGGGGGCCGAGGTGTCGAGGGTGAGGTAGGCGGCGCCCGTCTTGAGGACGGCGACCAGGGAGACGATCATCTCCGCCGACCGGGGCAGGGCGATCGCCACGATGTCCTCGCCCCCGATTCCCCCGGCGGCCATGAGCCTGGCCAGCCGATTGGCCCGGGCGTTGAGCTCCTCGTAGGAGAGGGTGGTGTCCTCGGAGATCAACGCGGTGGCGCCGGGCACCAGGGCGGTCTGCCGTTCGAACAGTACGGGCACGGTCTGCGGCGGCACCTCGTGCGAGGTTCCGTTCCAGTCGCGCAGGATCTGCCGGGTTTCGGTGGGCGTCAGAATGTCGAGCTGCCCGATCGTACGGTCCGGGTCGGCCACGACGCCTTCGAGTACCCGCAGCAGACGATCGGCGAAGCCGTCGGCGCTCTCCCGGTCGAAGAGGTCGGCGTTGTACTCGACCGCGGCGTGCATGCCGGTCGGCTCGCCCGCGGGCCCGTAGGTCTGGTCGAAGAAGAACGCGAGGTCGAACTTGGCGCGTCCGGTCTCCGGGGCCCGTACGTCCATGGTCAGGCCCGGCAGCCTCAGCACGTCGAGGGCGTCCTGGTTGTTGTCGAAGCCCAGCAGCACCTGGAACAGGGGGTGGCGGGCGAGCGAGCGGACGGGGCTCAGCACCTCGACGAGCCGTTCGAACGGCAGGTCCTGATGCGCGTAGGCGCCGAGGTTCGTCTCCCGGACCCGGCCGACGAGTTCGGTGAAGGCGGGGTTGCCGGAGGTGTCGGTGCGCAGCACCAGCGTATTGACGAAGAACCCGACCAGGTCCTCCACGGCGGCGTCGGTGCGCCCCGCGATGGGGCTGCCGATCGGCACGTCCGTACCGGCCCCGAGGCGGGTCAGCAACGTCGCCAGGGCGGCCTGCACCACCATGAACAGGCTCGACCGCGTGTCGCGCGCCAGCTGGGCGAGGCCCGCGTGAAGCTCCGCGGGAACCTCGAAGGTGATGCGTCCGCCCTGGTGGGACTGGCGCGGTGGCCGGGGCCGGTCGGCGGGCAGCTCCAGCTCTTCCGGGAGACCCGCGAGTGCCTGCTTCCAGTGGGCGAGTTGGCGTGAGATCTCGCTGTCCGGGTCGTCCTCGGCACCGAGCACCTCACGCTGCCACAAGGTGTAGTCGGCGTACTGCACCGGCAGCGGCCGCCACCGCGGGGCCTCGCCCGTGTCCACGCGCGCCGTGTACGCGGACGACAGATCGCGGGCCAGCGGGCCGAGCGACCAGCCGTCGCCCGCGATGTGGTGGACCACCAGGACGAGGACGCACTCCCCGGTGTCCGTGGTGAACAGACAGCCGCGGACGGGGAGTTCGCGGGTGAGGTCGAACGGGTGGGAGGCCGCGGCCCGCACCCTTTCGTCCAGTTCCTCGGGGGTGACCGTCTCCTCGATCAGCTCCGGTCGGGCCTGCTGGGCGGGCAGGATGACCTGCCGCGCACCGGCCCCTTCCGCCGTCTCCTGCGCGAACAGCGTGCGCAGGCTCTCATGGCGTGCGACGACGTCACCGATGGCCAGGCGCAGCGCGGTGCGGTCGAGGGTGCCGACGAGCCGCAGGGTGACCGGGATGTTGTAGGTGGCGCTGGGGCCCTCCAGGTTGTGCAGGAACCACAGCCGCTGCTGAGCGTACGAGAGCGGAACGCGCGGCGGGCGCGTGGCGGGGGTCACGGGAGGCCGGGCGCCGGACGCCTCGCCGAGCGCCGCGGACAGACCGGCGACGGTCGGGTTCTCGAAGAGCCGGCGGATGGAGATCTCCACGCCGAGCACCGAGCGCACGCGGCTGAGCAGCCGCACGGCGGAGAGGGAATGGCCGCCGCGGGCGAAGAAGTCCTCGTCGATGCCCACGGAGGGGACGCCCAGCATCTCCGCGAAGAGGGTGCACAGGATCTGTTCGCGCGGGCTGCGCGGCGCACGTGACGGCTCGGTCCGCCGGTCGGGTGTGGTGACCTCGCCCGGACCCTCGGCGGGGGGCTCGACCAGCCGCAGCTCCCCGTCGTGGGACCAGCGGGCCAGCCGGCCGGTGGGGTGCATCGTGCTGCCGTGGTCGAAGGGACACGGGAGCGGCCGCGGGGCGTCGGCGGTGTCGGCGCCGCCCCGGCCGTCGGCGTCGTCCCGATCGGCCGGGGCCGGGTCGTCATGCGCCACGTACAGCTGCCCGGGGACACCGGGAGCCACCAAGTGGAGAGCGTCGTCCAGCACATAGACCCGGGTGCCGCGCACCGTGTCCGGCAGCTCCACGCGCGACAGCACGGCGGCCACGTCCGGGCGCCGGGTGTCGCTCCACTCCTCGAGGACGGCCATCCGCTCGGCCGCGTCGAGTATCCCGGCCTCGGAGACCCGCAGGTCCGGTTCCCCGGCCATGGCGGCCAGCAGCCGCAGGTAGCGTTCGCGGAGGGAACGGGCCGTGCGAGGGTCGAAGAGTTCCGCGCTGAACTCCAGGTCGGCGGCGATGCCGACGGGTCTCCCCGCATCGTCGAACCGCTCGGTCAGCTCGAAGTTGAGGTCGAACTTGGTGTCCTCGATCGGCAGCCGCTCCAGCTCCACGGCGAGCCGCGGCAGCCGGGCGACCTCGGCGACCGTGGCCCGGGGGTCGGTGTGGTGGAGGGACAGCGACACCTGGAACAGCGGGTGCCGGGAGAGCGAGCGCTCCGGGTTGAGCACCTCCACCAGCCGCTCGAACGGCAGGTCCTGATGGGCGTACGCCGCCAGGCTCCGCTCCCGGACCCGATCGATCAGCTCGTTGAACGTCGGGTCGCCCGAGGTGTCCGTGCGCAGCACCAGCGTATTGGCGAAGAACCCGACCAATTCCTCCACTGCCGTGTCGGTGCGGCCGGCGATCGGTGTGCCGATGGGGATGTCGGTGCCCGCGCCGAGCCGGGTCAGCAGCGCCGCGAGCCCGGCCTGCAACACCATGAACAGACTGGAGCGGGTCCTGCGCGCCAGTCCGTACAGCGCCTGATGGAGTTCGGCGGGGATGCGGAAGGAGTCCTGGCCGCCGCGCTGTGTCAGCTCGTCGGTGCGCGCGCGGTCGGCGGGCAGCGCGAGTTCGTCCGGGATGCCCGCCAGCGCGGTGGTCCAGTAGGCGAGCTGGCGGGAGAGCTCGCTGTCGGGGTCGTCCTCCCGGCCCAGGACCGCCCGCTGCCAGAGGCTGTAGTCCGCGTACTGCACCGGCAGCGGTTGCCACCGCGGGGCCTCGCCCGTTTCGACGCGCGCCGTGTACGCCGTCGCCACGTCACGCGCCAGGGGTCGCATCGACCAGCCGTCACCCGCGATGTGGTGCAGGAGCAGCAGGAGTACGTGCTCGTCCGGTCCCAGTTCGAACAGCGTGACCCGCAGCGGCGGTTCATGGGCCAGGTCGAAGACATGCCGGGCCGCGGCGGTGAGCTCTGCCTGGAGCCGGTCCTCGTCCACCGTCCGAACGCCGAGATCGATCGCGGCGTGGCGCGGTTCCAGGACGACCTGGGTGAAGCCCTCTTCGTCCTCGGCGAAGACGGTGCGCAGGCTCTCGTGGCGGGTCACCACATCGCCCAGGGCCAGGCGCAGCGCCTCCCGGTCCAGTGGTCCGGTCAGCCGCAGCGCGCCGGGCGCGTTGTAGGCGGTGTTTCCGTCGCCCAGCAGGTCCAGGAAGCGGAGGCGGGCTTGCGCGTACGAGACGGGGACGCGGGGCGGACGCGCTGTGGCGGTCAGGGCGGGGCGAGCGGTGGAGGTGGCGAGGGCCATCCGGTCCAGGGCGGTGAAGACGCCCGCGACGGTCGGGGTCTCGAAGAGCTGCCGGATGGGCAGCTCCGCGTCCATGACGCTACGGATCCGGCTGACCAGCCGCGTGGCCAGCAGCGAGTGACCGCCGAGATGGAAGAAGTCGTCGTCGATGGTGACCGACTCCACGCCCAGCACCTCGGCGAACAGACCACACAGGATCTCCTCGCGTGGCGAACGCGGCGCCCGGCCCTCAGCCGTGTCGGGCCCGTAGTCGGGCGCGGGCAGCGCACGCCGGTCCAGCTTCCCGTTCGGCGTCAACAGCAACGCGGGGAGGGTGACGAACGCCGACGGCACCATGTAGTCCGGCAGCAACCCGGCCGCGTGCTCCCGCAGAGCCGCATCGGAAACGTCCGCCACCACGTAGGCGACCAGTCGCTGATCCCCGGGCCGGTCCTCCCGCACGACCACCGCCGCCTGCGCAACGTCGGGGTGACCACTGATGACAGCCTGGATCTCACCCAGCTCGATACGGAAACCCCGCACCTTGACCTGGTCATCGACCCGGCCCACATACACCAGCTGACCATCGGCGTTCCAACGCGCCAGATCCCCCGTGCGATACATCCGCGCGCCCGCCGGACCAAACGGATCAGCCGTGAACCGCTCCGCCGTCAAATCCGCACGACGCCAGTAGCCTCGCGCCAGAACCACACCGGCGATGTAGAGCTCGCCGACCGCCCCCGGCGGCACCGGCCGAAGCCAGGCGTCCAGCACATAGGCACGGGTGTTCCAGAACGGCCGCCCGATCGGCACCGCACCACTCGCAAGTTCCTGGCCGGGCTCGATGCGGTAGTCCGCGCAGTTGACCGTGGCCTCGGTGGGACCGTACGCATTGACCACCGTCACATCCGGATGCGCGGCCCGCCACGACGCCAGCGCCTCCCCCACCAGCGCCTCACCACCAGTGATCAACGTCCCCGACGGCGACACCCCCTCCGGCAGCGCCTCCAACAGCCCCAGGTGGGAGGGGGTGACCTTCATAAACGACGGCCGACCAACATCCCCCGCCCGCTCATCAAGCTCACCCAGCACCACCCGGCCACCACTCACCAACGGCGTATACAACGCCGTCACCGTCAGATCGAAGGCCACCGAAGAGTGCAGCAAGGCCGTACCCGACGCATCTGGATACACCTCCCGCGCCCGCTCCAGATACGCCCCCACCGAACGATGCTCAACCACCACACCCTTCGGCCGACCCGTCGAACCCGACGTATAAATCACATACGCCGGAAGCGACAGCTCCGGGGCATCTTCAACCGGCGTGTCCGCGTACTCGTCAGCCGCCGCGAGCGCCGCCACGTCATCGATCACCAGCACCGGCCGCGCATCGCCCAGGATGTGGGCCTTGCGCTCCGCCGGATACTCCGGATCCACCGGCACATACGCACCACCCGCCTTCACCACACCCAGCAGCGCCACCACCAACTCCACCGACCGAGGCAACACCACACCCACGAACGACTCAGGGCCAACTCCCTGCCCCACCAACCACCGAGCCACCCGATTCGACCACGCGTCCAACTCCCGGTAGGTCAACCGGACATCGCCACACACCACCGCCACCGCGTCCGGCGTCCGCGCCACCTGCTCCGCGAACAACACCGGCAGCGACACACCCCGCACCCCCCGCGACTCACCGTTCCACCCGACCAGCACCCGCTCCCGCTCCACCGCGGACAGCAACTCCACATCACCGATGCGGCGATCGGGCTGCCCCACGACCCACTCCAGCACCCGCATCAGCCGTTGCTGGTGGGCGGCGATCTCTCGTTCGTCGTAGAGGGCCGGGTCGGCGTCGAACTCGACGCGGATGCCTCTGCCAGAGGCCGCCGCACCATAGAAGTTGATCTTCAGATCGTTGACCGGTCCGGTGGACAGGGGGTGGGGGATGGCAGGGCTGTCACCGAAACGGAGCTCGTCGACGTAGGCCACCACGTTGACTGTCGGGCCGAGACGGGCCTGGCGGCCTCCCGAGAGCCCGAGCTCCCTGACGAGTTCCTCGCCCCGGAACCGCTGGTGCCTGATGACATCGGCCAGTGAGCGCGACACCGACGCGACCAGCTCCGTGAACGTGGTCTCCGGGGTGGCGGTCACCCGGATGGGCAGGACGTTCACCATCGCACTCGGCGTGGCCAGGGACATCCGGCTGGTGCGGCCCGCCAGGGGCATCGAGAAGGTGAGGTCGGTGCGGCCGGTCATGCGGTGGTAGAGGACGGCCGTGGCCGCGATGGCGACGGCCGGCCACTGCGCCCGGAGCCGGTCGCTCAGCGCGGCGAGCCGATCGGCCAGGGTGGTCGGCAGGGTCTGGATGCGCCGCAGACTGCTGTGGGTGCTGCCGGCCGAGCGGCCCGCGAGCGCCACCGGGTCGGGCATCTCCTCGAACAGATCGAGCCAGTGGGCCCGGTCCCGGGCGTGGCGGCGCGAGCCCGGATAGCCGGTCTCCTCGGCGACCACCCGGTCGAGGGTGGCGAAGCCGGGCGCGGGCGGCTCGGCGCCGGTGAGCAGGGCGGTGTACAGGGCCGCGACGCGTGCGCCGTACACGGTCTGTCCGAACGCGTCGAGGACGGCGTGGTGGTAGCGGTGGAAGTAGAAGGACCGGTCGTCGGCCAGGAGCAGCAAGGTCTGATCGCTCAGGGGCCCGCTGCCGAGGTCGAAGGGGATGAGCATCTCCGCGTTCATCCACTGATGCGCCGCGGCCTCCGGGTCCGCCTCGTCGCGCAGGTCGTGTACGCGCAGAGACGTCGGTTCGGCGGGTACGACGAGCTGCCACAGCCGGGGGTCCTCGGTGCGCTCGGCGTCCTCGCCGGGATCGGTGCGCTCGGGCGCCTCGGCGGGATCGGTGTCCTCGGTGAAGTACGACCGCAGCGCCTCGGTCTCCGCCACGGCTCGCCGTACCGCCTCTCCGAGAACGCCGGTGTCGACCGGGCCGTCGATCTCCAGATAGGCGCCGCAGTTGTAGAGCGGACTGTCCGGGTCCAGTTGCTGGGCGACCCACACGCCCAACTGGGCGGCACTTACCGGTCGACGGAGCGTACGGGCGGCGTCGGACATGGCGGAGCGGTCCTCTCGGTTCTGCGGGGTGGCGGACTGCGCGGGGTGGGGTGCCGTGGCGGATACGAGGCGGAGTGCCCGTCAGGCGTACTGGGCCAGTTCTTTGGCGAGGGCCTCGCTGAGCGCGTCGATGGTCGGGTTGTCCCACAGGAGCGTCGGGTCGAGGGAGATGTCGAGGTGGTCCTCGAGCTCTCCGGCGACGGACAGGACGTACAGCGAGTCGAGTCCGTAGTCGGAGAGCCGCGCGCTGGTGTCGATGGTTTCGGCGGGCCGCTCCAGATGGGAGGCGACGCAGTTGGTCAGCCATTCCCGCAGGCTGTCGAGGGTGTGCGGCGCGGCGTGGGGGTCGGACATGGGTGTCTCCTTCGCTGAGGTGGCGGGGCCCGGACGCGGCGGCTAGGGGCGGACAGGACCTAGGGGCGGTCGGGGACCGGGCGGTCGGCCAGGTCGAACGAGCGGCCGGTGTCATAGCGGTGGTCGAGTTCCGTGGCCAGGCGCTCCAGTGCGGGGCCCGACGGCTGCGGTGACCGTCGCACACGCGTGAGGAGTGCGCGGCCGGGCGCCGCGGCGAGCAGTTCGGGATCGCACAGTGCGGTGACGGCCGGTGCGGTGGTGAGGTCCGCGCCGGTCATGCCGCTGAGCGGAGCGGCATGACCGGCGGGCTCCGGCGGCCGGCCCGGACAGCTCGCCCGGCCCGGCTGCCCGTCCGGTCGGGCTTCGGCCGCGAAGAGGGCGTGCTGCATCTCGTTCAGCAGCAGGTGGAAGGCGGCGTGTTCGCTCTCCCTGATGTAGAAGCGCGACCCCAGGGCCATCGAGAGGCGGTCCATCGCGCTCTGGAGCACGCGCGGTACGAGGATCCGGACCACGCTGTCGTGGGCGTCCGGCCGGGCGGGGAAGGCATCGGTGCCCCGGACCGCGAGTGTCGTCAGCGTGTCGCACAGCAGCAGGTCGGCGTAGGCTCCCGCGAGCACCGCGCGCAACTGGGGGATGTCGATGGCCGCCGCGCCGTACAGGCGCCGGGCCCGCAGGTGGCGCAGCGTCATGCGCAGGCCGGAGTCGAGTGTGCCGACGGCGATCGCGCCGACCGTCACGGCGCCGCTCCCCCGCCGGGCCCCACCGCCGGACCGGGTCAGCATGGGCGATCTGCGGTAACCGGCGCGCAGGGCGTGCATCAGCGACTCCGGGTCCGCATGGCCGTCTTCGGCGCCGCCCACGCCGACGGCGCGGAAGGGCTCACCGGCCGGGGGCTGTCCGGCTTCCCGCGCGGCGAGGATCGCCTGGAAGCCGTTGGGGTTCGTGGTGTCGTACGGGTCGCCGAGGCGCTTCTCCACGGTGGTGGCGAGGGTGAAGGGGTCAAGGGTGGTGTTCACGAGGCGGCCCCCTGCGGGGAGCCGGTCGGCTCCATAAGGTCGAGGAGCGAGTGGAGGGGGGCGGACGGGCGGGAGAGGACCGCTTCGGCGAGTTCGTCGAAGGCGGTGCGGGCGGCGTCGTCGACGGGCTCCTCCAGGTCGGTGAGCGCCTTGACGAGACAGGCGAGCAGCGCGGTCTCCGGGATGGGGCTCCGGGCGCGGGCGGCGGCGCCCAGCCACAGGTGGAGCGCCGAAGCCGCCGCGAAGCACGACTCGAACCGCTCGGCGAGCCGGAACGCGTGGCCGGGGACGGCGCGGGGCGGGAACCGGATCGCCGCCATGTCCTGGTGGAGCCGGTCGGACACGGCCAGGAGCCGCCCGGCCAGGGTGGTGAGCGCCGTGGAGGCGTGGCCGCGTGCGGCCAGGTCGCGCAGTTCGCCGACGGCCGCCGGCAGACCGGCCAGGACGGAGCAGCCGCCGCTGGAGACCAGGGTGAGCTCGCCGGGCCGCATCGGGCGCAGGGGGGCGTGCGGATTCGTGGCCTCGGCGAGCCCCTCGGCGTCCCACCGGCCCTTCGCGTAGCCGCGGGCGATGCGGGGGAACTGTTCGATGAGGGCGCTGCGGTTGACCAGGCTGCTGCCGTCGAAGATGCCGATGATGCGGTGGTCGCGTTCCACCTTGGCGAATCCGGTGTGCGGGTCGTCGGGGCGGAGCAGCCCGTACGGGCCGAGGAGGTGCAGCAGGCGCGCGATGAGGTCGTCGACCTCGGTGGGCACGAATGCCTTCGCGACAGCGGAGATCACGCTCATCTCGCCGGCGAGCGCGTGCGGGGAGCGCGCGGCCACCAGGCCGGTGGCGTCGGAGAGCAGCAGCCCCGCGGCGGCCTCGCCCAGCTCCCGCCGCACGTACGGCTCCAGCGCGAGCCGTCCGTCACCGGCGTCCTGAGCCACGAACTCGGCGGCCAGAGCGAGCGCGTGGTCTCCCGCGCCCAGTGACATCGCGACGCAGCCGGTCCGGCTGAAGTGCAGCGCCTTGACGATGATCTCGATGCCCTCACCGACCCGCCCGATGAGCGCTTCCTCGGGCAGTGGCGCGTCGTGGAACGCGATGCCGCTGATGTCCGCGCCCCGGATGCCGTAGGTGGGCACCTTGGGCAGATGGGTGAACCGTTCCGGGGCGAGACGGGACTTGTCCACGAGGAAGAGGCTGAAGCCGCGCGGACCGCCTTCCTCGTCGGTGCGGGCCAGGACGGTGACCAGACCGGCCCGGGTGGCGAGGTTGATCAGCCACTTCTCGCCGGACAGCAGCCAGCCGCCGCCCGGGGCCGGCCTGGCGGTCACCTCACCGGCCAGCAGATCGCTGCCGTGGTGGCGCTCGGTGAGGGCGCACGAGACGGGTGTTCCCTCCGCTATCCGCCGTCCCAGCCGGCGGGCGGCCTCCGGCTCTCCCGCGATCCAGGTGGCGGCGGCCCCGAGATAGGTCTTCCCGTGTGAGAGGGCCACGGTCAGGTCGATCCGGGACACGGCCCGCAGCAGCCGCATGACGATGTCGAAGCTCTCCAGTGCGCCGCCGTGTTCGGCCGGTACGTAGAAGCGCCGTAGCCCGAACGCGTCGAGCGCCCGGCACGCCTCGGTGGGAAACGCCTCCGTCCGGTCGAGTTCGGCCAGCGCCTCGGGTGCGAAGGGCTGTCCCGGTCCGGTGAGCTCGCCGAGCAGGCGGGTGAGCCGCTCGAGGGGCGCGGCGGAGGGGTCCTGGGTCCGGGTGGCCGGGGAGGCGGTGGTCATACGGCGGCCTCCTGGGGCTCGGGTAAGGGGCGCAGCAGGCTCTGCTCGTAGACGGCGTAGGTGGGCCGCAACGCGCCGGCGCGGAACAGGTCACGCATCGCCGACCGCTGGATCTTGCCGCTGGTGGTGCGGCGTACCCCGCCGGGGCGCAGCAGCAGGACCGCGCCGACGGGGGCGCCGAATTCGCGGGCGACGGTGAGCCGCATCTCGGCGGCGAGTTCGTTCAGCCGTTCCTCGTCCTTGATGCCGCGCACCTCGTGGGTGACCACGAGCACCTCGTCGCCCTGTGGTCCCTCGCCCGGTACGGCGAAGCACGCGCCGACGAGGTTGCCCAGCTCCGGCCACTGGGTGCGCAGCTCGTCCTCGATGTCCTGCGGATAGAGGTTGCGGCCGCGCAGATTGAGGACGTCCTTGATGCGGCCGGTGATGTGGAGTTCGCCCTGGTACAGGACCCCGAGGTCACCGGTGCGCAGCCAGCCGGGGTCGCCGTCCGCGGTCGTGGCGCGGAACTCGGCCTCGTTGGTGGCCTCGCGGTTCCAGTAGCCCTGGCCGACGATGTCGCCGCGTATCCAGATCTCGCCGACGCCTCCCTCGGGCAGGACCTGCCGGGTCTCCGGTTCGACGATGCGCACCTGGGCGCCGAGCGGCGGACCGCAGCCGACGACGGCGCGGGCGGGCTCGTCCGGGGCCGCGGGCCGGAACGCGTGGCGCTCCAGCAGTTCGGCGGAGACCTGCCGCACCCGGGGGGCAGTGCGGGCGGCCCCGGAGATGAAGAGGGTCGCCTCGGCCATGCCGTAGCAGGGGGTCAGGGCGTCGGCGCGCAGGCCGTGGCGGGCGAAGCGCCGCTGGAACCGTTCGAGTACGGCCGCGCGTACGGGTTCGGAGCCGTCCAGCGCATGGCGCCAGCGGGACAGGTCCAGGCCCTCGCTCTGGGCGTCGGTGACCCGTCGGCTGCACAGGTCGTACGCGAAGTCCGGCGCCGCGGACGCCTCGATGCCATAGCGGTCGATCATGTGCAGCCACAGGTGGGGGCGTTTGAGGAAGGTGGTGGGGCTCATCAGGACGGTGGTCGCGCCGAGCAGCAGTGGCGGGAGTATCGAGCCCATCAGCCCCATGTCGTGGAAGTGCGGGATCCATCCGCCGATGGGGGTGGTGTCGTCCAGGTCCAGGGAGTCGGCCAGATTGGCGGTGTTGTGCAGCACATTGCCATGGCTGATCATGACGCCCTTCGGATCGCCGGTGGATCCGGAGGTGTACTGGAGCACGGCGAGCGTGTCGTGTCCGGCGGGCGTCATCGTCCAGGCGTGCGGATCGGGGGCGTCGCCGTCGTCGGTGACCAGGAGGGGAAGTGTGTCGAGTCCCTCCTCGGCGGCCCATGCCTCGATGTCGGCACGGGTGGCGGTGTCGGTGAGGATCGCCACGGCGCCCGCGTCGTCCGCGATGCGCCTGACCCGGTAGCGCTCATGCCGGTACCGGCCGGGCAGGGACGAGGGAACCGCGATGGCGCCCGCGTACAGACAGCCGAGGAAGGCGGTGACGAAGGCCAGCCCCGCGGGGTACAGCAGGACGACACGGCCGCCCGGTGGGACGTGGGCGCGCAGCCGTACGGCCACGCTCCTGGCTTGTGCGTCGAGTTCCGCATAGGTGAGGCGTTGCGCTCCGTCGGTGCGCAACGGGTCCGTCACGAATACGGCCGCCGTCTTTTCCGGACGGTTTTCCGCATGCTCCCGGAGCACTGCGTCAACGCTGGGGGCGGTGACGATTCCCGCCATATCCGAGGCCCTGCCCTTCGTATCCGCGAACTGAGTTTCCATGCGCCGATCCGGCACTGTTCCGCATTTCTACCGAGGGACCGCAACGAGGGAAAGGCACTGACAACAAATTGCACAGTGCCCCTCACTTCCTGGGCACAAACTCCCCCGAATCACCCATATCGCACGGCGATTCCGGGGCGCACCGGCCAGTACTGGCCAGGAAACGTGCCGTCGGGTCCATTTCCGCGCGATAGAGTCGACGTGGTTTCGCTCCGCATGGACGACACAGCCATCCGATACATCCGCGCTCAGTCATCGCGTAGCCGGTCATGGCGGCGGATTCTTTGATCCTGCCTTTTTTGATTACCGCTCCAGGAATGTGGCGTACCGTGCCGCGCATCAACGGGCGCACGACTTCCGGAGGAATTTCATGACCCCTGGTCCGTCGTTACCGGACGCCGGCGCCTTCGCCCCCGCCTGGTACGGCAGCAGCCCCTGGGCACAACTGCTGATCCTCACCCAGCGGTCGCTCAAGGCCCATCTCGCGCACCGCCGGACCCTGGTCCTCGCCATGCTGCAACCGGTCTTCATGCTGCTACTGCTGAGCGAGGTCTTCGGCAGCATCGTCGACCTCGACCACCTGCCCGACGGCGTCTCCTACCTGGACTATCTGCTGCCCGCGCTGCTGGTGACCACGGGCATCGGCCCCGCGATCGCCTCCGGTATCGGCCTGGTCCGGGACATGGACAACGGTGCGGTGGCACGGTTGCGCACGCTGCCCATCCACGCGCCGCTGCTGCTGTTCGCCCGCAGCTTCGCCGATCTGCTGCGCACCACCGCACAGCTGGCGATCCTGCTCGTGGTGGCCGTGGTGTTCATGGGCGCCGACCCGGCCGGCGGCGGCGTGGGGCTGGTGGCCGCGCTGCTGCTGACCTGTGTGGTGGTGTGGGCGATGACCTGGATCTTCCTGGCGCTGGCGGCCTGGCTACGCAGTGCGGAGGCGATGCAGAGCGCCGCCTATCTGGTGACCTTCCCGCTGATGTTCGCCTCCAGCGCCTTCGTCCCGGTGGACCGTATGCCGGGCTGGCTGGAGGTCCTGGCGATCCTCAACCCGTTGTCGTACGCGATGGACGCCTCGCGCGCGCTCTGCCTCGACCAGCCGCTGGGCGCCCAGGTGTGGTCCGCCCTGGGCGCGAGCGCCCTCGTCGCGCTGCTCGGATCGAGCGCGGCGGTGTGGGCGTTCCGGCGGCCCCTGGTCTGAGCTCACCCCCCTTCCCCCACCCTCCCCCTCATAGGACGAAACGGAGAGCCCTGATGCCCGAGCAGCGAGATGCCCTGCGGCGGCTGGACGCCGCCCCCGGCCCCGGCACCGACGCCGCGACCTGGGTCATCGAACATCGCGAGGAGATCCGGGACCTGGTGGCCCGGCACGGTGCCCTGCTGGTCCGCGGGCTGGACCTGGACGGCCACGAGTACGCCGCCTCCGTGGTCCGCGGGATCATCGGTGACGGCATGGCCGAGCGCGAGGGGTTCGCTCCCCGCGACGAGTTCGGACCGGGCCTGTACTCCTCCTCGCACTGGCCGGCCGACCAGCCGATGTGCATGCACCATGAGCTCAGCTACGCGGCCGAGGCACCCCGGCTGATGGTCTTCGCCTGTGTCACCCCGCCGTCCGCCGGCGGTGTCACGGCCGTCGCCGACGCCCGTGCGGTGCTGCGTGACCTGCCGGACGGGCTCGTCGAGCGCTTCGAACGCCACGGTTGGGCGCTGACCCGCCACTACAACCCGTTCGTCGGGATCGGATGGGAGGACGCGTTCGGCGCCAAGAACCCCGACGAGGTGGAGCGTTACTGCGCCGAGCACGGCATCGAGGTGCGCTGGGACGCCGATGGCGGCCTGCGCACCCGGCAGACCCGTCCGGCCGTCATCACGGATCCCGAGTCCGGCGAACGGTGCTGGTTCAACCAGATCGCGTTCCTGAACGAGTGGACGATGGCTCCCGAGGTGCGGGAGTTCCTCACCGCGGAGTTCGGCCCCGACGGGCTGCCGTTCAACACCTTCTACGGCGACGGCTCACCCCTGGACGGCGCCACCGTCGACCTCATCAACGCGGTCTACGAGAAGCACACGGTGCGCGAGCCCTGGCGGCGCGGCGACCTCATGGTCATCGACAACGTCCGCATGGCGCACAGCCGCGAGCCCTACCGGGGCGACCGCGAAATCGTCGTCGGCCTCGGCGAACCGTTCCGTCCCTAGGCGCACCGTCCGCCGGTCAGCTGCCAGGACCGCGGCGAGCCATGGCTGAGGGGTCGTACCCGGGCGGACCCGGGTACGCCCCCCTTTGTCATTGGTCCCGCGGCGCGGACGGCAGACAGCCGGACCGCACCAGCGCGGCGGTCTCCGCCGGCCGGGTGCGGACGAAGTAGTGGCCGCCTTGCTCCAGTTCATGGAGGGTGATCCGGTCGGAGATCGCCTTCCACCCGCCGTACTCCTCGGTGAAGGAGGCCGTGGCGGTGTCGTCCCGTGCCACCACCACCTCCACCGGAGCGTCGAGCCGGTACGCCTCCGGGTCCTCGCGGACCGCGCGCAGGTGCCTGCCGGCGGTCAGTACGTCGTGCTGGTAGGCGCCGGCCACCACATCGGCACGTTCCGCCCCCAGCTCGTCCAGCTCCGTGTACACCTCTCCGGCCCGCAGCCGGGACAGCAGGCTCTCCTCGTCCGCCGTGGCCGCCCGGGCCATCTCGGCGGCGAGCGTCTCGGTGTCCCCCATCAGCAGCGCGCCGATGTAGACGCGCTCGACGGGCCGGCCCGCCTCCGCCAGCAGCCGCGCCGTCTCCAAGGCGGCGGCCGCACCGGTGGAGTGTCCCCAGACCGACACCGGCGTGGTGATGTGCGCGACGATCTCGTCCCGTACCCACCGGGCCAGGACGGGGACGTCCTCCAACGGCTCGCCGTCGCCGGCGAAGTCATGGCCGGGCGGTTCCACACCGAGCACCGCGATGCCGTCGCGCCGCAGCTCGGCGGCCAGGGGCCGGAAGTTGACGGCGTTGCCCCCCGCGAAGGGGAAGCACACGAGGGTGTGGTGCGGATCCGGCACGGCGGCCAGCGTCTGGAGCAGCCGGGTCACCACCGGGCGGGCGAAGGCTCCGGCGTGGCGCGGCTCGAGCACCGCCGCGCAGTCGGCGAGCACCGGGTGGGCGGCCAGGTCCTTCAGCGAAAGGGCCCGGTCGAGCCGGACCAGGAGCCGCACCGCGGCCAGCGATGTGCCGCCGAGCTCGAAGAAGTCGTCGGACCGGCCGATGCGCTCCAGCGGAACGCCGAGGACGTCGGCCCACAGCTCGGCGAGGCGCCGTTCGGCGGGGGTGGCGGGCGGGATGTGGGCGGCGCGTCCGGCCGTCTCCGCCGCGGGCCGCGCCAGCGCCTTTTTGTCGATCTTCCCGTTCTCGGTGAGCGGCAGCCGGTCCACCCGGTGGACATGGGTGGGCACCATGTAGTCGGGCAGGACGGTGCCGAGGAACTCGCGGACCCGCTCCGGGGTCACCTTCTCCGAGCCGCTGAAGAAGGCGACCAGGACGCGCTGTTCGCTGGTGTCGCCCTCGGTGACCACCGCCGCCTCGCGGACACCCTCCATGGTCAGCAGCTTGTTCTCGATCTCGCCGATCTCGATGCGGAAGCCGCGGATCTTGACCTGTGCGTCGCGGCGCCCCAGGAATTCGAGGCGGTCCTCGGGCAGCCACCGGCCGAAGTCACCGGTCCGGTACATCCGGCTGCCCGGCCGGAACGGGTCCGGGACGAACGCCTCCCGGGTGCGCTCCTCGTCGTTGATGTAGCCACGGCCCACGCACACCCCGGAGAACGCGATCTCGCCCGGCGTGCCCAGCGGCACCAGCGCCAGGTTCTCGTCGAGCACATAGGTGTTGACGTTGCGCAGCGCGCGGCCGACCGACACGAAGTCGCGTTCCGGGACGCCGTGCAGCACCTCGTGCATCGGGTCGTCCGACGTCTCGGTGGCGCCGTAGGCGTTGACCAGCTGGACATCGGGGTAGGCGGCGAACCAGCGCTGCACCAGTTCGTAGGTGAGCGCCTCACCCGTCACCGACACCGAGCGCAGGGCGCCGAGCGGGCGGGGGTGCTGCTCCAGGTGGGTGAGGAGCACTTCCAGATACGACGGGACGACCTGCATCACGGTGACCCGGCCCTCGACGATCTCCTCGACGAAGGCGGCGACGTCGAGCTGGGTGCAGGTGTCCACGATCCGCACGCTGCCGCCGATCAGCAGCGGCGCGGCGAACTGCCACAGGGAGATGTCGAAGCACTGCGACGCGATCTGGGTGGCCACGTCCCCGCCACCGGCCGTCATCCCGGTGTCCTCGATCTTCGCGTAGAGGTGGTTGAGGAAGCCGGCGTGCTCGCACAGGGCTCCCTTGGGGGTTCCGGTGGAGCCCGAGGTGAAGTAGATGTAGGCGGCCTGGCCGGGCGTCACCTGCACGCGGGGCGGCTCCGCGTGGCCGCCGCGCGCCAGGACGCGCGTCACGGACAGCGCCGTGAGCGGGGCGGCCAGCCGCGCGGAGGACGCGCGCACCAGCGCCTCACTGCCCGGGTCGGTCAGCGCGACGGCGCAGGCACTGCGCTCCAGCTGGGCCACCACGCGTTCGACCGGGAAGTCCGGCCGAACGGGCAGGTAGACACCGCCGGCCGTGAAGACGCCGAGGGCGGCCGCGATCCACTCCGGGGTGCGGTCCATGACGACCGCGACCACGTCCTCGGCTCCCACCCCGGCCTCGACCAGCGCGTGCGCGATCCGGTTGACCCGCCGCTCCAGCTCCCGGTAGGTCCAGCGGACCGTGCCGTGCTCGACCGCGATGCCGTCGGGGCAGCCGCGTGCCCGCTCCTGGAACAGGTCGACGAAAGTGCGGTCGGGCAGTTCGACGGTGGGGCCCGCGAGCCCGTACAGCTGCTTCTCGGTCTCCTGGGGGGACAGCAGGCTCTCGGACTCGTGCCTCCCGTGCGGGTCGGCCACCAGAAGCCGCAGGGCGGCGAGGTGGTATCCGGCCAGGCGCCGCGCGTAGCTGCCGTCGATCGCGGCACGGTCGTGCAGCACCCGCAGCGACATGCCGTGCTCGTCGCGCGACCAGGCCACCCGAAGCACCACTCCGTCGTCCAGGGCGGCGGGCGGGCCGTCGCCGTGGACCTCGGCCAGAGTGTCCTCGTGCGCCCGGGCCGGAGTGTCCTCGTGCTCCGCCAGCCCGGACAGGTCCAGCACGACCTCGGGCCGTGCGCCGGCCGCGGCTCCCAGGCCGTTCAGCGCCCCGTCCGCGAGTGCCGCCAGCTCCGCCCAGGTGGAGTCGGCGACGGACAGGGCCAGCGACCACGCGGGGCCCGGCCCGGCCTGCGGCACACAGCCGAGGAGCAGGTCGCGCTCGGCGGCGACGGTCACCAGGACACGGGCGTGACCGGCGAGCAGCAGGGCCGCCAGGGGGGTTTCCGCTTCCCCGGCGGCGCGTTCCAACGCCTCCGTGAGCTCCGCGTCCAGCCGTATGCCATGGACCCCCGTGCCCGCGTCGGTCGCGGACGGCGGGGTCCACCGGGGAACGCGGGTGAACGCCAAGGGCTTCGCGCCGTCTCTCATCAGCCTGCCACTCCTTCGTCCGGCAGCGCCGGCTCCTCCAGCTCGATCCTGATCAGGCGCGCGGCGGCCGCCGCGCGGTGTCCGGCCTGCTCGCCGTCCGTCCCGGTGGCGACCACGCAGCCCAGGCGGTCCTGGAACGTGTTCGTCACCCGCACGGTCCGTCCGGGGGCGGTGCCGATCGCGACGGCCACCACACCGGGGGCCGCCTGTGCCGCCTCGACTCCGCCGATGCCCGTGACCCGCCCCTCGCGCTCGTTGCGCAGGAAGCGGACCGCGGCGTGCCCCCGGCCCGGCCGTGCGGGCGTCCGGCTCTGTCCCGCCGCGCGGGCGATCACGGCGTCGACGAGATCGATGCCGAGGGCGGCCCGTACGGCGACGGGGATCATGCCGCCCGCGAGCCGCGGGTTGACCTCGATGACGACGGGGCCGTGGGCGGACATCCGCAGTTCGGTGTGGGCGGCTCCCCAGCCGAGGCCGAGCACGGCGAGCGCCCGCAGGGCGGTGTCGCCGAGCGCGGCGGCGGTGGCGTCGGGCACGGGTGCGGGCACCTCGTGTCCGGTCTCCACGAAGTACGGCCGGGGCCCGATGTGCTTGGCGGCGACGGTGACGACAGCGTTGTCGAAGGTCTCGACGGAGAACTCGGGCCCCTCGACGGCCTCCTGGACCAGGATCCGGGTCGGCACCGGGTTGCCGCGTTCGTCGGTGGACCGGCTCAGCAGTTCGTCCGCCCACCGCCGGGTCTCCTCGCGGTCCCGGCACAGCCGGACGCCGACCGAGCCCGATCCGAGGACCGGTTTCAGCACGACCGGGTGGCCGATCCCGTCGGCGGCGCGCACCGCGTCGGCCACCTCGCCGACGGCCGCGCCGGCGGGTACCGGGACGCCGGCGGCCGCCAGCGCGGCAACCTGCGTCTCCTTGTCCCGGCACCGGGCGATGGCGTCCCCGTCCGCCGCGGGCAGGCCGAGCTTGGCGGCCGCGCGGGCGGCCGTGGACACGAAGTACTCGGAGCTGGAGGCGACTCCGGCGAGCCCCTCGTCCAGTGCGAGCCCGGCGCAGCAGTCCACCACCGCGGCCAGGTCCCCGGTGTCCAGCAGCCTGGTGTCGATGCCGTCCTGCTCGACGTACACATAGCGGCCCGGGTCCCGGGTCAGCAGCACCGGCCGCAGCCCTCGCGCCCGCGCCGCCGCGCAGAACTCCCGCCCCGTTCCCGTGGTGTTGCTCTCCACGAACGCGAGCCACCGCCCGTTCGTCCTCTCGTGCCCGGTCACCGCTCTCCTTCCCTTCCGGCCGCGGATCCGCGGCCCGCCAGGAGCGCGTCGACCGCCTCGTCGAGTCGCCGCCGCGCGTCCCGCGTCCGGCCGCGGTGGTCGGCGAGCCGTCGTCCATGGGCGGTGAGCCGCTCCCGCAGGACGGCCACGGCCGCGTCGCACTCGCCGGGGCCGCCGCCGCGTTCGTGTGCCTCGACGACCTCACGCAGGGAGGGCAGTTCGGCGACCGTGCCACCGGGGGCCCCGTCGGGCATGTCGATCTTGGTGAGTTCCGTCGCCCCGCTCTCGATCGCCTCGCGGACGGCGGCGCCCACGATGTGGTGGGCCGTGCGGAACGGAACCCCCTGTGCGACCAGTCGGTTGGCGATCACGGTGGCGGTCACGAAGCTCTCCGCGGTACGGCGCTCCATCCGCTCCACCATCGGACGGGCGCCGCTGACGAGCACCTGGGCGAGGAGGACGGAGTCGCGTACGGCGGCCAGCGCGGGCCAGGCCGGAGCCACCGCCTCGGTGCCCACCTCGATGGAGTTCGTGAACGGCGCCGACTTCATGGCGGAGGCGGCGGCCGTCCAGGCGCCGATGGCCGCGCCCGCCTTGGCCTTGACGTGTTCCAGCAGAAACGCGTTGCGCTTCTGGGGCATGGCCGAGCTGCCGCCGACGAGCCGTTCGGGGAACTCGATCAACCCGAACTCCTGAGTGCTCCACAGCTGGAGGTCGGTGGCGAGCCGGCTCAGCGTCACCCCGGCCGAGGACGCGGCGGCGAGCGCGCGCAGCACCGTGTCCCGTGCGGCCACCGCGTCGACGGCGTGCAGCGGTGGGCCGGCGAACCCCAGCAGGGAGGCGGTTCGCGCCGGTTCGATGGGCAGGTCCGTCCCGGACACCGCGCCGGCGCCCAGGGGGCAGCGGTCCAGCTCGTCCAGCGTCTGGCGCAGCGCGGTGATGTCACGGTCCAGCGCGGTGGCGATCCCGCACAGGTAGTAGCCGTAACTGACGGGCATGGCCGGCTGGAAGTGGGTGTAGATGGGCATCACCACGTCGCGGTGGGCGCGTGCCCGGGAGAGCAGGACCGCCTGGAGCCTCAGCACCTCGCCGAGCAGATCGGTCAGTTCGGCGCGCAGCCGCATCGCGGTGACGGTCGCCTTGATGTCGTTGCGGGAGCGTCCGGTGTGCAGTTTCCCGCCCACGTCGGCGCCGAGTTCGGCCACCAGATGGCCTTCGTACATCAAGTACAGGCCGCGCGGTGCCGGCAGCCCGTGCAGACTGCCGAAGCCCTCGGCGCGCAGCTGTGTGATGCGCTCCAGGAGCGCGGTGGCCGTGTCGGCGGGCAGCAGCCCGCACTCGGTGAGCATGACCACGTGCGCCAGGTCGATGGTGCTGATGGGTTCCAGTTCCCCGCGTATGGCGCCGGGGTCCGGTTCCCCGTAGACGACGCGGCGGGTGCGCGGGCCGAGGATGCGGGTGAGCCGTCCGGTGGAGCTCACGACAGGGCCCGCTCGGCGAGGGGGTGCTTGACCCTGGGCACGACGCCGGGCACCTCCTCATAGGAGCGGCGGCCCCAGACGAGCCGGGTCCAGCGGTCACCGGCCTCGGCGGGGGACGCGACGGTCACCGGCTCGGTGGGACGCTCGGCGAGCACATGGCCGTTCGCGGCGAGCCACGCGTCGTCGTAGACGGTGGCCTGGTAGCGGTATCCCTCGTCGGGCAGCATCACCACACAGAGCCCGTCCGGGTTGTTCGCCGCCCACCACTGTGCCACCAGGTGTGCGGCGCCGCTGGTCGGGCCCTGGAAGAGGGCGGATTCGGCGTGCAGGGCCCGGGTCTGGGCGTATGCCTCGGTCGCGTTGCACCAGTGGATCTCGTCGAAGAGGGTGTGGTCGAGGTTGGCGGGCCACAGGCTGTTGCCCAGGCCGCGCAGCGAGCGGGGCCCGTCGGGCTGGCCGAACAGCACGCTGCGGTGGCTGTCGACGCCGATGACCTGGGTGTGCGGGCTGTATTCGCGCAGGCCGCCCCCGGTGCCGCACATCGATCCCGCGGTGCCGACGGTGCCGACCAGGCAGTCGACGGTGCCGAAGGTGCGCACCAGCTGCTCGGCCACCACGTGGTACGAGCGGGCGTTGTCCGGGTTGTTGTACTGCTCGGGGCAGAAGGTGGACGGCAGCGAGGCACGGATCTCCGCGACCTTGGTCAGCCGGGCGCCCTGATATCCGCCGACCGGCGCGGGCTCCAGGCACATCTCCACCTTGGCGCCGAGGTCGGTCAGTCTCCGGTAGAGGTTGTCGTCGATCGCGGGGTCGCTCACCAGGACCAGCTCACGCTCCATCAGCGCCGCCTGCATCGCGAGGGCGAGGCCGAAGGTGCCCGAGGTGGTTTCGACGATCACGGTGTCCTCGGTCAGCTCACCGCGCTGTAACGCGCGACGCAGGATGTACTGGGCGGGCACCAGTTTCATCAGGGTGAAGACCGCGCCGTACAGATTGGGGCCGAGCCGGATGAGGCGTGGCAGCATCTGGGCCTCGGTGATGGAGCGGTAGGTCAGTGCGGACAGCGGCATGGAGACTCCTCGGGGTCCGGGAAGGGGATCAGGAGAGGACCGGCAGGTCGGTCAAGCCCTCGGCGAGGGCCACGTAGACGTCGTCGAGGGTCGGCTCGGACAGCGAGATCCCGGTGATCACCACTCCGGCGTCGTCCAGGGCGCGTACGACGGCGGCGAGGGCGGCGGACTCGCGCACGGGGACGCAGACCGTGCCCGCGGGCTCACCGGGTTGCGGCTCGAGACCTGCGTGGCGCAGCGCGGCCCACGCGGCCGGTACGGACGCCGGTTCGGCGAGGGTGGCGCGGACCGAGCTGACGCCGAGTTGCTCCTTGAGCTGTGCCACCGAGCCGTCGGCGATGGTCCGGCCACGGCCCAGCACGATGACCCGGTCCGCGAGTTGTTCGGCCTCTTCGAGGTACTGAGTGGTCAGCAGCACGGTGGCGCCGCCCGTCACCGCCGACCGGACCGAGTCCCACAGCGCGCCGCGGCTGACCGGGTCGAGTCCGGTGGTGGGCTCGTCGAGGAACAGCACCTGGGGGCGGCCGACGAAGCTGCTGGCGAGGTCGAGCCGGCGGCGCATGCCTCCCGAGTACGTCGCGGCCGACCGGTCGGCCGCGCCGGTCAGCGCGAAGGTCTCCAGGAGCTCATCCGCCCTCGCCCGGGCCTCGGTGCGGCTCGCGCCGAGCAGACGGGCCACCAGGATGAGGTTGTCCCTGCCGGACAGGTTCTCGTCCACCGCGGCGAACTGTCCGGTCAGGCCGATGCGCCGACGTACCTCACGGGCCTCGCGCACCACGTCGTATCCGGCCACCCGGGCCGTGCCCCGGCTGGGCGGCAGCGCGGTGGCGAGGATGCTCACCAGAGTGCTCTTGCCCGCGCCGTTGTGGCCCAGCAGGCACAGCACCTCGCCTTCCCCGATGCGGAAGCTGATACCGTCCAGCGCCCGTGTGCTGCCGAAGGACCGGCATATATCCATCACATCAATCATCGCGCTATTCACCGGATATCATTCCTCGCAGGGAGCGGATCGGGCAATGCAGTGAGAGGCTGGGAAGTTCCTACATTCGCCGCTCGCACCCCTGCAAGGTCCATACAACAAGTTGCCAGACGATGCCGGGGTGTTCCGGGGAGTCGACTTCTCCTGACAGGTACTGACCACGGTCCGGTGATTACGCGGGCTGCGAGTCCTCATCATCGGCCGCGTCCACATAGGGCAGCAGGCCCAGCTCCACCGCACGGGCGCCGGCCTGAAAGCGTGAATGTGCGCCGAGTTCACGCGTTATTTCGGCCACGTTCCTCCGATAGGTACGGACCGACATACCGATTTCCCGTGCGGCGGCCTCGTCCGTACGCCCCGAACTCAGCGCCATGAGTATCCGCCGGGCCATGACGCTGCGCGTCCGGCCGCTGAGGCGGCGGTGGTCCTCGAGCGCCGCACTGCCGTTCCAGGAGATCATGAACAGGGTGCGCAGATTGCGCAGCACGGCCGGCGCCCGCACCAGCACCGCCTCGCGCGAAAGATTGTCCGAACCGGACCACACCACACTCACCGAACCATCGGCGAGCACCATTTCATGCAGGGGCGCCCCGACGAGTCGCACGTCGACTCCTGACGCCTGCTTGTCCAGGCACTTCAGGAGGTATCGCTCGTCCATCAGCCCCACCCGCCCCAGCAGACGCACGTCGACCCCCCGGGCGACGGCCCTGCCCAGCCGCGTGACCAGCCTGGCGGCCCGCTGGTCGTTGCCACCGGCGAAGACCACGGAGAGGCTCTGCTGCGCCGACTCGATGACGTGCTCGGCGGCGTCCACACCCTCCTCCAGCTCCATCGCGGTCAGGAGCCGTTCCTCGCTGCGGTGGCGGTCGGCGGCCGACTTGACGAGCCGGCCGGCCTCCATAAGCATGCGTTCTATCTCTCCGCTGAAGACTCCGCCGCTCGTTCTTAACGGTGTGATATCAGCGTCTGGTTCGGAATCCGGACCAATGGAATTGTCAGCGATGATGAACACGTCATTGCGAGAGCTTGGCACAGTTCCCCCTGAAGCCTGGGATTCGTCCTAGACCCGGCATTGATCGTCGACAGGAAGGGGTAGCGATCCACGAGTACGCCATGGGATCAAGACAGCTCAAGGAGAAAAGAGGGCTCGCTGTTCGCCCACACCGGCCGCGTTCGGAGCGTGCTCGCCTTTCCCATGAGCACCCCGCCGCCGGCGGACAAAGAGGTAGCGATCGCACCTTGACCGTCCATGGCGCTGGACTATACCTACCCAATCCAGCGCGGAGAATGGTCGAATCACTAAAGACAATGGGGGAAACCTCATTGCACGGTGCGGATTCACGCCCCTCGGGCAACGGGGAAGCCGCACCCCGGAACGCCACCCGGGGGACCGGTGACAGGGCCGTGGAACGACGAGTTCCGGCGGCTCCCTTCGGGCAACCGCCGGAACTCATTATTCCGATTCAGGACAACTGGCCGTCATAGTCAGGCAGTTTGAACGTGCGCTCGGCGTGCCCGCCAACAAGATCACTTTGATTGTTCCCGATGTTGGCGATGATGGTGTAGCCGAGGGATTCGATCTCCGCCCGCTTCGCCGTCTTGTACTCGGCCGGGTCGCCGAGCACGTCACCCAGTGACCGCTGGTACAGGCCGGTGATGGGGTAACCGACGTGCACCAGGTTGCCCCGGGTCACCTGGTCGAGGAGGTCCGGGCGCGCGGTGATGAAGAAGATGCCCACTCCGCGCTCGTTCGCGTAGCGGCTGAGCTCCAGGACCCGCTCGACGGCGGGAGTCGGCGGGAACCACTGGAAGTAGGTCTCCAGCGAGGTGTTGTCGATGTCGAGGACGATCGCCTGCTTCTGTCCCCCGCCGTTCTGGATGCGCTGCTGGATGTAGGGAAGAGCCTGGTCGATCACCTTGTCGACGTCGCTCTTCCACGTCTCGTAGTCGACGGCCGCGGCGGCGCTGGGGGTCCCGGTCGCCGTGGTACGCGCCCGATCCGTCTCGAGGGCCTGGGCGTCCACCGTCCCCGCCAGCCCCAGCAGAGCCGCCGTGGCGACAACCACACCTGCCCGCGCCTTCCGTAAGCCCGCTCTCATGGTCGCTTCCTCCGTCCGGTCAGCCGTGGCCCGGCGGCCACGATTCGGCTCGAAGCTAAGGCCGCCACCGACGCTTCGGCGAGCCCCTGGCCACAACCGGAGCGAGGTGCTCTGACCGCACAAGGGAGCCGCGACCGCAACCGCTCTCTTCTCGCCGGACCGGCCGAAATCATGGCAAGTAGCTGCCACCGGGCATGAGCCGTGGAGGTTGGATTAGAGTAGAAAATGTCATCGTGCGGATGTCCGTCAAGGTCGACGAACGGATCGAAGCCATGGCCAGAGCGACCAAGACAGCCCCTCCCACCAGCGCATCCTCCCGGGCGCCGGCTCCGGCCACGAAGCGCCCGCGCGGCCCCCGCGCCGCGGCCGAGGTCGTATGTGAGCGCCATTCGGTAGCCGTCCAGTTCGATGGACGGCGGGTGGAGCTGCCCTCGCAGGAGCAGCTCTGCTTCCTCGCCGGGCTCGGCGTCATCGCCGCCGTCGGGATCATCGACTGGCCGGTGGCGGCGGCCATAGCGGTGGGGCACGGGCTGGCCCACAGCCAGCACGGGAAGGCGCTGCGCGAGTTCGGAGAGGCCCTGGAAGAGGCATGACGGAGTACCCGCCGGGCGCACCGGACTACCCCTCGATGATCGTTCCGGTCGGGCATGTGGAGCCCGTACCCCGCCGCATCCGTGGCTTCGTGGCCGGCCGTCCCGTCTTCGACACCGTGCGGGCGCGCTATGTGTGGCTCTGGCCGGGCTATCCGCAGTACTGCGTGCCCCGCGACGACATCGTCGAGGGGGCGCTCGTCGACGAGGGCCGGAGCCTGGCGCTGAAGGTCGGCGGAGCGCGCCGCCAGACCCTCCGGATGGGCTCGCTCACCCGCCCGGGCGCGGCCTGGGAGTGGGGCGAGGACGCGCCCTCCGGCATCGTCGGCCAGGTCACCTTCCGCTGGGAGGCCATCGACGCCTGGTTCGAGGAGGACGAGCAGGTCTTCGTCCACCCCAGGAGCCCGTACACCCGCGTCGACGCGCTCAGGTCCGGCCGCGCCGTGCGCGTCGAGCTGGACGGCGCCGTGCTCGCCGACGCCCCGAGCTCGGTGATGGTGCTGGAGACGGGGCTCCCGACGCGCTACTACCTGGACCGGGTGTATCTGGACTGGACGCGCATGGAGCCCACCGAGACCGTCACCAGCTGTCCGTACAAGGGCATGACGAGCGGCTACTGGTCCGTCCGGACCGACACCGCCACCCACCCGGACCTCGCCTGGACCTATGACTTCCCGACCCGCCAGGTGTCCCCCATCGCGGGGCTGGTGGCGTTCTACAACGAGAAGGTCGACCTCTACCTGGACGGCCGGCCGCTTCCCCGGCCCGCCCCGGTCACCAGGGCGGACTGGGAGACGGAACACCGATAGACGGAAGGGCGGAAAGCGCTTCCTCGCGCGGAAGGGCCCTGGACCCCGGCCCAGGGCCCACGCGCGCTCCCAGCGACTAGAATTGACGCTCCATCACCTCCCCCAGCGGCAGGGCCGGGACCTGGACCGACCGCGTACTGACCGCCGCGGGGCCCGGCGGTCGCCTAGGGTCGGAGCATGTTGCTCGAACATCGTGGCAAGCGGCCCGTGGTCCCGGAATCGGCGTATGTCGCCCCCACCGCCGTCCTGTGCGGTGCCGTCGTCCTCGGCGAGCGGGCGCGGGTGCTGCACGGTGCCGTGCTCACCGCCGAGGACGGTGAGGTGCGCACCGGGGCGGATGTGGTGGTGATGGAGAACGCGCTGGTCCGCGGCCGGGCCGGGCATCCGGTGACGCTGGGCGACGCGGTGCTGATCGGGCCGCACGCCCATGTCAACGGGGCGAGGATCGAGGACGAGGTCTTCGTGGCCACCGGCGCGTCGCTGTTTCCCGGGGCGGTCGCGGGGACGGGCGCCGAGCTGCGGATCAACAGTGTGCTCCAGGTGAACTCGCGGCTGGCGCCCGGCACGGTGCTCCCCATCGGCTGGATCGCGGTCGGGGATCCGGCCCGGCTGTTCTCCCCCGATCAGCACACCGAGCTGTGGGAGGTGCAGCGCACCCTCGACTTTCCCGACACTGTCTACGGCGTCGAGCGCGGCACCTCGATGCGCACGATCATGTCCCGGCAGGCCGACTTCTACGGGGCCCACCGGGACGACCGCCCCCTGGACTGAGCCCCGGGCACATGGCGACCACCGTGTGCCCGGGAAGCGTCATTTGACGCCGATGTGTGCTCCGGGGCCGAGCGGCAGGTCCAGGCCGTAGAAGATGCCGAGGATCGCCAGCCACACCACCAGGAACGGCACCACGAAGATGGCGAGCCGGGAGATGAGGGTCCCCAGGCGGGCCTCCGGTTCGTATTCGCGGACCATGGCCAGGACCAGGAGGAGATACGGGTTCATCGGGGTGATGGCGCCGGTCGCCGAGTCGCCGATGCGGAAGGCCGCCTGGCTGAGCGCCGGGCTCATGTCCATCAGCATGAAGGCCGGGATGAAGACGGGGCCGACCAGGGACCACAGGGCGGATCCGGAGAGGATCACCAGATTGAGGCAGGAGGCCAGCAGGACGAACGCGATGATCGCCCAGAAGCCGGTCACGCCGATGGAGTTGAACAGCGCGGCCGCCTTCACCGCGAGCAGCACCCCGAGGTTGGACCAGGTGAAGACCGCGATGACCTGGGCGGCGAAGAACATCATCACGATGTAGCCGGACATGTTCTTCACCGAGTCGGTCATGGCGGTGACCACGTCCTCGGTGCCGGTGAGCTGCTTGACCGTGAAGCCGTAGGTGAGCCCGGCGAGCAGGAAGGCGCCGAAGAGCACGGGGACGACACCGGTCAGCACCGGCGAGGGCACGAAGGCCCCGCCCTCCCCGCGCAGCGGCGCGCCCGGTGGCAGCCACAGCGCGAGGACCGCCGCCAGGTACACACCGACGACCGCGCAGGTGACCGCGAGCCCCTTGCGCTGCACCGGGGTGAGGGTCAGGTCCTCGCCCGTGGCCTCGCCGTCGGCCGCCTGGTAGGTGCCAAGGCGCGGTTCGAGGACACGGCTGATGAGGAACCCGCCGAGCAGCCCCAGGACGACACTGCTGGCGGCAGTGAAGAAGTAGTTGATGAGCACGTGGATATGGAGGCCCTCGGCGGCCGGGAGCACCGAGGCCGCCTGCTGGGTGATGCCCACGTACAGGGCGTCCAGCGAGCCGATGGTGAACCCGGCGGCGTAGCCCGCGGTGACACAGGCGAAGCCGCCGATGAGGCCCGCCACGGGATGGCGTCCGGCGCTCTTGAACACCAGGGCCGCCAGCGGTGGCAGCACGATGGCGCCGACATCGCTCATCATGTGCGCCTGGCTGGCGATGATCGCCACCGCGTACGGCAGCATGGCGCGCGGCACCCGGGCCAGCGTGGCCCGCATCGCGGTCTCCAGCAGCCCGGTCTTCTCCGCGAGTCCGACCACCATGATCAGCACCAGCACGGCGCCGATCGGCGGGAAGGTGGCGAAGTTGGGGATCAGGTTCTCCAGCAGCCAGCGCAGCCCCTCACCGGTGAGCAGCCCGCCGATGGACTTGGTGTCATCGGTGCCGGGGACGGTGACGGAGACACCGGCGAGGGCGAGGACGGTGGAGACGACGGCCAGCAGCGCGAAGAGCCCGGCGAACAGGACGATGGGGTTGGGCAGGGCGTTGCCGGCGCGTTCGATGAAGGAGAGAACACGGTCGAGCCGGCCACGCCGCTCCTTGTCCGGCGAGGTGCCCCCGGGGGCGGGGAGCCCGGTCACCGCGGGCATCAGGGCCGCCCTCCGGCTGACGTGGCCGAGGGCAGGAGGCCCTTGGTGTCCTTGCGGACATGTCCGTCCTGCACAACGCACACCACGTTGGCGGGATCGCCCAGCACACCGATGTCCGCGAGCGGATCACCCTCGCAGACGACGAGGTCGGCGACGCGACCGGGGGCCAGCGTGCCGAGCCGGTCGGCGACGCCGAGGAGTTCGGCGGCGGTCCGGGTGCCGGCCACGATGGCGTCCATGGGGTCCATGCCCAGGTCCACGAGGTAGGAGAGCTCCATCAGGTTCTGTCCGTGCGGACAGACGGCGGCGTCGGTGCCGAGCGCGATCTTCGCCCCCTGCTCGATGGCGCGGGAGATGTTCTCCTTGGTGATGCCGGACCAGCGCACCTTCTTCTCGTAGTGATAGTGCTCCATCGTGGCCTTGTTGATGCCCGCGTAGACGGTGGAGAGGGTCGGGACGACGAAGACGCCACGCTCCCCCGCCATCTCCAGGGCCCGGTCGTCCAGGCCGTAGCCGTGCTCGATGCTGGTGACCCCGCCGCGGATGGCGTTGAGGATGCCCGCGTTGCCCTGGGCGTGGGCGGCCACCGGCTTGCCGCCATGGCGCCGGCACTCGTCGACCACGGCGCGGATCTCCTCCTCCAGGAGCCCCTCGTCGTCCGGCTGGTCGTAGGGGCTGCCCATGCCACCGGTGGCGCAGATCTTGACCAGGTCGGCCCCGGCGCGCAGCACCTTGCGCACGGCCAGCCGCGCCTCGTCCTCGGTGTCGGCGAGCTCGGACATCTCACCGCCGCTGAGGTCGGTGCCGTCGGGCAGGCGCACATCGGCGTGGCCACCGGTGTGGCTGATGATCCGTACGGCGGTGTGCAGCCGGGGGCCCTTGATCCGCCCGGTCTCGACGGCGGTGCGGTACCCGGTGGCCAGCCCGCCCAGGTCCCGGGCGGTGGTGATGCCCGCGTCGAGGGTCTGCCGCATGCGGGTGGCGGTGTCGTAGGTGACCAGGACCGGGTCGAGTTCACCACGGCGGCCGGGCGGGGAGGCGTGGGCGTAGGCGAGGTGGGTGTGGCAGTCGAAGAAACCCGGCAGCACGGTGCGGCCGCCCGCGTCGATGACACGGCCGGTGAAGCCGTCGCCGGAGGCCGGGGGCGCGGTGGCCGCCGGGCCCGCGTAGGTGATGGTTCCTTCGGCGTCGGCGATGACGACGGCGTCCGCGATCGGGGCCGCCCCGGTACCGTCGACCAACGTGGCGTTCTCCACGCGCAGAGCGGTCCTGGTGGTCTCGGACGTGGTGGGTTCCGTCATGAGCTCGATCTCACTCCTCGTTCAGGGAACTGGTGGGGAGGAGTGTCGATCCATCGCGTGTTTCGGGTGTTATCATGCAGCATTCCATCGAGATTCACATGCGATACGCAGAAAAGCGCCGCCCATGCACACGCAGGATTTCGCCGCGCATGACCTGGACGAGCTGGATCGCGGCCTCATACACGCCTTGCAGATCCACCCCAGGGCCCCATGGACTCTCGTCGGTGATGTCCTCGGAGTGAACCCGGTGACGGCCGCGCGACGCTGGCACCGGCTCCAGGAGGCGGGGCTGGCCTGGGTGACCGCCTACCCCCAGCTGTCCGACTCCCGGATCGTGGTGACCGGCATCGTCGAGGTGGACGCCGAGCCCGGGGTCGGTGAGGACGTGGCCGAGGCCCTGGCGGCCGAGCCCTCGGTGGCGAACGTCAAGCTCACGGCCGGAAGCCGGGATCTGGTGATCGCTCTCCAGGCTTCCGATCTGGGTGAGCTCTCCCAGCTCACCACCGCCCTCTTCCGCGGCGCGCCGGGGGTACGGGCGACACGTACGCACGTGGCCACGGGCGTGCCCTCCGAGGGCAGCCGGTGGCGGCTGCGCGCCCTGGACGCCACGCAGCTCGCCCGTCTCCAGGAGGCGCTCCCGCCGGCCGAGCCGCTCCCCTCGGGGGCGACCGGCTGGGACCCCCTGGACATCCGGCTCCTGGAGCTGCTGAGTGTGGACGGCCGGATGGCGATCAGCGATCTGGCGGAGCACGCCGACGCGCCGCTCACCACGGTCCGCCGACGGCTGCGGTCGCTGCTCGGCTCACGGGTGTGTCTGCGCTGCGACCTGGCCCGGCCGCTGTCGGGGTGGCCACTGTCCGCGGTGTACTTCGCCTCCGTACCGGCCGAGCGCCTGGAGGAGACCAGCCGGGCGCTGGCCGGGGTGCGGGAGGTGCGGTCGTGTGCGATCACGGCGGGCCCGCACAACCTCGTCATCGACGTCTGGCTGCGCGCGTCCGGCGATGTGCACGCCTTCGAGGCGCATCTGTCGAGGCGGCTGCCGCGGCTGACCATCGAGGACCGCTCGGTGGTGCTGCGCACGGTCAAGCACATGGGCCGGCTGCTGGACCGCGACGGCCACAGCGTGGGTATCGTCCCGCTGCGCCCCTTCACCGCCCCCGCCGCCGGGGGCGCCGCCGCCACCTGAGGCGCGGGCACCCGGTCCGGCGTCGCGGCCGCTCCGTCCCAACCGGCCGATCCGCCCGAACCGGCCGATCCATCCCAACCGGCCGGCCGGGTCAGCGGACGTGAAGGCGCTGTCCACTGTTCGTGTGGGTGCCATCTGCCGGTACCCGCCGCCGGACACGCTGGGGCGCCATGGCACCTGTGCGCGCGACAGTCCAAGCCGTTCCGCTGGTGGCTACGGCCATCGTCATGCTCGACTCGGCCACCGACTTCTTCCCGGACGCCCCGCTGGTCGGCGTCATCACACCGGTGCGCCTCGCCGTGCTGGCGGGGCTGGTCGCGACGGTGGTGACGGCCCCGCGACTCGCCACGTTCCGCACCCGGCTCGACCTCGCCATCGCGCTGCTCCTGCTCAGTGCCATCGCCACCACCTACGTCGGCGGACACCCCGACGCGCCGCTGCGCGCCCTGCTGACCGCTCTCGCCACCTTCTATCTGCTGGTCGGGGTGCGGCGGTCGCAGCCCGAATCGTGGCGCGCGGTGGCGCTGCTCGCGCTCGTCTGCGTGACGGCCGCGGCCACTTCGGCGTTCGCCCAGGTGACCAATGAGGCGCCGACCGGCTTCTGCCGCACCGGGCTCTTCACCGACGTCGACTGCGACAGCGGCGGGGCCGGTTCGATGATCCGCGCCACGGGCACCTTCGCCAATCCCAACCTGCTCGCCGCGTTCCTGGTGCTGCTCACCCCGATCGCCCTGCTGACGGCGGTGACGGTCGCCGAACGCACGGCCCGGATCGCCGTCGTGACCGTGGGCCTCCTCGCGTACGGCGCGGTGCTGACCACCTTCTCCCGGGCCGGCTGTGTCGCGGCCGCGGCGGGTCTGCTGGTGCTCGGTGGCGCGTACTGGCTCGCCCCCCGCCTCGGCCGGTGAGGGGTGCGGACGCTGACGACCGTGGGGCTGGCCGGGCTGGCGGCGGTGACGGTGGCGCTGTGGGTGGTGTCGCGGGCCGGTGACGCGCTCGGGGTCCGGGGCCAGGCGTGGAAGGCGGCCGTGGACCTGGCCGTGGACCATCCGCTCGGGGTCGGTCTCGGCCGGGCCGGCGACGCTGTCTCCGCGGCCGTACCGGGCGGCAGGACCTTCGTCCACGCGCACAACATGTGGCTGAACTGGCTGGCCGAAGCGGGCGTGGCCGGTCTGCTCGGCATCCTGCTGGTGACGGTGATCGCCGTGGCCTCGGCGGTCCGCGCCGCCCGGGAGAAGTCCGTGGCCGGTGTCGTCGGGCTCGCCGCCCTGACGGGGTTCTTCCTCGCGGCCACGGTGGACCACCCGGCCAACCTGGACCGGATCGCCATGCTCTTCTGGCTGGTTCTCGGCCTCGTCATGGCCGAGGTCCCGGGTGGCCGGCGGGAGTCCGGGACGCCCGCGCGGGCCACGGGCCGGTCGGGGCGCCGGGCGCGGCGCCACTGAAGCGCTCCGCTGGGACTGCCACGATGTGTTGTGGATCGTCCGCGGCGCCGTCGTGGCTGGTGGCCCACGCGGCGGAGCCGCATACGGACGCTGTGGCCGTCCGGGGTCCGGACAGCGGAACGTCCTCCTGGTCCCGGCCGCTCGGTGGCGAGCAGAGTGGGCGGGCGGTTTCGCGTCAACCGGAAGGCGGGGCACAGCGATGGCGGACACGGTGCGGCGGGGCTACGCGCCCAGCCACTTCGGGCAGTTGCACTACGCGGAGTGCGGGTCCGGCGAGCCGGTGCTCCTGCTGCATCAGACGCCGCGTTCCTGGACCGAGTACGCCGATGTGCTGCCCCTGGTGGGCCGGGCGCACCGGGCGATCGCCATGGACACCGTGGGGTTCGGCGCCTCGGCCAAGCCCGAGGGGCCGCACTCGATCGAGCGGTTCGCCGACGGGGTGGCGGCGCTGGCCGACGCGCTCGGGCTCGACACGTTCCACCTGGTGGGCCATCACACCGGCGGTGTGGTGGCCGTGGAGGTGGCCGCCCGGCTGGGCGACCGCGTCAGCAGTCTGCTGCTCTCGGCCACGGCCTTCGTGGACGAGGCCAAGCGCGCGGCGGCTCCCGCGCGCCCGCCGGTCGACCATGTCGCCCCCAGGCCGGACGGCTCGCACCTGGTGGAGGTGTGGAACCGGCGCCGCGCCTTCTACCGGGCGGGCGAGGAGGCCGCGCTGCACCGCTATGTGATCGACGCGCTGACCGTGCTGGACCGGGTGGAGGAGGGGCACGAGGCGGTGTACCGGT
This sequence comes from Streptomyces sp. NEAU-174, assembly GCF_052665095.1. Lineage (NCBI taxonomy): Bacteria > Bacillati > Actinomycetota > Actinomycetes > Kitasatosporales > Streptomycetaceae > Streptomyces > Streptomyces sp. NEAU-174. The sequence goes on from NZ_JBQTCE010000006.1 coordinate 482,219, forward strand.
ACCGGATGGAGGAGCGGCTGGCGCACATCACCGCCCCCGTACTCGCCGTGTGCGCGCCGGAGGACCACTACTCGCTGCCCGCGCTGGAGAGGTTCGCGGCGGCGCTCGGCTGCGAGACCGCGGTCCTGTCCGGCGGCCATGTACCGGCGCCCGAGCAATTGCCCGGGGAGTTCGCCGACGTCGTCAGCGCGTGGGTGGAGCGGCACCGGCGGTGGCCCGGTCCCATGTCGTCCCGGTGACACCCCGCCTGCGCAGCGCCGCCTTGCGCACCTTGCCGGTCTCGGTGAGCGGCAGTTCGCGCAGGATGTCCACATAACGGGGGACGGCGAACGGGGGCAGCTCGCGCTCGCAGTGGCGGATCACCTCGGCCAGGTCGAGCGTGCCGCCCGCGCGGGGCACCACGGCGACCATCACCTCGTCCTCCGCCAGCTCGGACGGCACGGGGAAGACGGCGGCGTCGGCCACCTCGGGATGGCCACGGACGACCGTCTCGACCTCGCACGAGGAGATGTTCTCCCCCCGGCGGCGGATCACGTCCTTGATGCGGTCCACGAACCGGAACCAGCCGTCTGGTTCGCGGACCACCCGGTCCCCCGTGTGCCGCCACGCGTCCACCGGCTCCGCCGGCTCGCCCAGGTAGCCGGTGGCGAAGGCGTACGGCCGGTGGCTGCGCACGACCAGCTCACCCGGGGTGCCGTCGGGGACGGGCGTGAGCAGTTCGTCCACGACGCGGGCGTCGAAACCCTCGCGCAGGGTGCCCATGTAGCCGGGCCGCTGCTCCTCGGCGGTCGTGCCGATGACCAGGTTGGTCTCGGTGGAGCCGAATCCGTCGACCAGCGTGACGCCGAACCGTTCGCGGAACGGCCCCCAGGCGTGGGCCGGTGTCGCCGGGGAGAGTCCGCGGACGGCCCGGTGCGCACGGTCGTGCGGGCCCGGGGGCTGGGCCAGCAGCATCGGCACCATGGCGCCCAGCAGATAGACCACGGTCGCCCCGGCCGCGGCCGCCTCGGTCCAGTACCGGGAGGCCGAGAAGCGGGGCGCCAGGGTGATCGACGCCCCCACGGTCATCGCCTGCGCCAGCGCGTTCAGGGCGTTGGTGTGGAACAGCGGGAGGCAGGTGTGGAGGACGTCGTCCGCGGTGAGGCGCAGCGCGTCGGAGACGTTGCGCCCCCACCAGACGAACTGGGCGTGGGGGCAGCGCACCCCGCGCGAGGTGCCGGTGGTCCCGGAGGTGAACAGGACACACGCGGTGTCCTCCGGGCGGACGGGCGCCGCCGGAAAGGCCGGGCCGCCGCCCGGCCGTGGTGTGCCGTCCGCACCCGCGCGCCACAGCGTCCCCCGGTACCCGGCCGCCCGCACGCGCTCGGCCGTCTCGTCCTCCGCGAGCAGATACGCGGGGCGGGCCTGGTCCAGGACGTGTCGCAGCCCGCCACCGCGCAGCCCCGTGTTCAGGGGGACCAGCTCGGCGCCGAGCCAGGCGGCGCCCAGGAACAGGTCCACGAGTTCGATCCGGTTGCCCGTCATCGCCGCGATGCGCTCGCCCGGGCGGCAGCCCTGGACCGCGAGGGCCCCCGCCATGGTGGCGGCGGCGTCCCGCGTCTCGCGGTAGGTGCGGACCGTGGTGCCGATCCGCAGGAAGGGCCGGTCCCCGTGGTCCCGGGCCGCGGCCTGGAGCAGCCCGGGAATCGTCAGGGTGGTCACCGCAGCACCTCGCGCTCGCGCAGTGCGCGGATCCGCTCCGGTGACAGGCCCGCGACGTCACGCAGCACATCGTCGGTGTCGGCGCCGAGCACGGGTGCCGCCTTGACGATGCCACCGGGTGTGCGGGTGAGCCGGACGGGCGGCCCCTCGTGCAGGAAGGCCCCCGCCACCGGGTGTTCCGCGCGGACGTAGAAGCCCCTGGCCCGCAGCTGCGGATCGTGCTCCACGAGGTCGCGGCCGTCCCGCACCGGGCCCGCGGGTATGCCGTGCTCCTGGAGGAGTTCGGCGGCGGCGTCGGCCGGCAGGGTCCTGGCCCAGGCGGCGAGGGCTCCGTCGACCAGCTCGGTGTGGTGTGCGCGGTTGGCAGCCGTGCGGGTGCGTTCGTCGGTGGCGAGGTCGGGACGCCCGATCACCGTGCACAGCGCGGCCCATTCGGTGTCGTCGCGGACGCTGACGGCCAGCCAGCTGTCGGCGCCGAGGCAGCGGTACACGCCCTGCGGGCTCCACCGCGGATCGGTGTTCCCGGCGGGCTCGGTGGGGTGGAGCAGGCTGGTGCCCATATGGGAGGCGATCGCCTCGAGCTGGGACAGGTCGATGTGCTGTCCGCGCCCGGTCTCCTCCCGGTGCTCCAGGGCGGCGACGGTGGCGAGCGCGGCCTGTAGCCCCGCCACGATGTCGCCGTGGCCGTAGATCACCCCGACCACGTCGTCCGGACCCCACCCGGTCAGGCCGGTGAGCCCCGAGCTGGCGGACACGGTGTCCGCGTACGACACCCAGCCGCTGCGCGGGCCGGTGTGTCCCATCCCGGACATGCTGACGTACACCAGCCGGGGGTTGATCTCGCGCAGGGTGTCGTAGCCCAGACCGAGTTTGGTCATGACGGTGGCGCTGAAGTTCTCCACCAGGACGTCACAGGAGGCGATGAGCTCGCGCAGCACGGCGATGCCGTCCTCGGTGCGGGTGTCGAGGGCCAGACTGCGCTTGTTGCGGTTGACCTCGTTGAAGTAGCCGTTGGTGTTCGGATCGGTGTGCGGGCCGCGCGAGAGGTGCATGAAGGGCGCGAACCGGGTGGGGTCGGGACGGCCGAGTGACTCGACCTTGATGACATCGGCGCCGTGGTCGGCGAGCACCTTGGTGCAGTACGGCCCGGCGAGCACCCAGGTCAGATCCAGCACCCGGACGCCGTGCAGGGCGGGCGGCGCGGGCTCCCGCGGTTCGGGCACCTTCGGGGCCGCGCGGTGCTCGTGCAGAAGCGTTCGGTCCGCGCCCCGTTCCGGGACGTCCAGCTCCTTGATCCGGTGGCCTTCGGGGAACGCGAAGGGGAAGCCCAGATCGGTGCGGTCCCCGGCGCGGAGGAAGAAGTCACGGGCGGCGAGCTGCGGGTTGCCGGGCAGCTCGTGCGGCAGGTCGACCGCCGCCCACGGCAGCTTCCTGGACTGGGCGAGCTCGGCGAACTCGGCCTTCGGCCACCGGCCCGCGAACTCCTGCACCACCGCGAAGACATGCTCCTGGTGCTTCTTGCGCTCCACCGGGTCCTGCCAGCGCGGCTCGGCGAGGTCGGCCTCGGCGCCCTCCTCGCGCAGCCAGGCGAGCAGCGCGTCCCACATGCGGGGGCTGCCACCGAGCCCACCGCCGAGGTGGCCGTCGGCGGCCCGGAACAGCCCGTGCGGCACCAGCGGATGCACCCGGCCGGGGCGCGCGGGCACCCGGTCCTCGTGCAGATAGGCGAGGGCGCCCGCCTCCAGGGCGGCGGCCACGCACGCCTGCGCGGATACGTCGGCGAGCTGGCCCGGGCCGGTGCGCCTGGCCCGCAGTCCGAGCAGCGCGGCGATCGCGGCGTGCACCCCGGCGAGCTGCTCCGCCTGGTTCTCCGGAAGGCGCAGGGGCGGCCCGTCCGGGTCGCCGACCTGCGCGAGCATCCCGCCGAGCGCGGCGACCACCAGATCGGTGCCCTGCCAGTGACTGCGGGGGCCCACGGTCCCGAAGGGGGTGACGCGGACGTGGACGAGGTGGCCGAGTCCCGATACGGCCTCCGGAGCGCCGTCCGGTGTCCCGTCGAGGAGGACGTCGGCTCCCGCCACCAGGCGCCGCAGCTCCTCCGGGGACGCGGGGGTGACGGACCGCTTGCCTGCGTGCCAGTGGACGAAGGCGTCGCCGTTCAGTTCCCGCCGTGTCGGATCGCCCTCCTCGGGCTCGACCAGGACGACCTCGTGTCCGAGGCCGACCAGGAGCCGGCCCGCGAACCGGGTGAAGGGGCTGGACAGTTCGACGACGCGTACGGCCGGGTTGCTCACTTGTCCTCCGCGGGATGCTCAGTCGTGCTGCTGGTTCAGGAAGCCGGTGACCGCGGTGTAGTAGGCGTGCGGCCGCTCCTCCTGGGGGTGGTGGGAGGCGTGGTGCATGACGTGCAGATTGCCCTTGGGGACCATGCGGGCGAGCATCAGCGGATAGTCGGGGGTGAGGAACGCGTCGTACATGCCCCAGAGGAAGAGGGTGGGCGCCTGGATGGCACCGAGTTCCGCGGTGAGGTCCTGCCAGTCGCCACGCGGGTTGTCGGAGGCTCCGGCGAGGGCGGTCTCCTCCGGGTCCAGGCTCTGTTCATAGCGCAGGGTCACGGTGTCGTCGGGGATCGCGGCGGGGTCGTACCACTCCAGGCGGGCGATCAGCTCCCGCATCTTCTCCCAGGAGGGGCCGGTGCCGCCGTAGTACACATCGCGGGCGTTGCGGCCACGCCGGCCGCCCTCCGGCAGCGGGGCCAGCGGGCCGTGGAACACGGGCATGCTGCCGGTGATGGTCAGCGACCGGGCCCGCTCGGGGTACTTCGCGGCCAGGTTCAGCGCGATGGTCCCGCCCCATGAGTTGCACACGAAGTCGGCGCGCTCGATGCCCAGGGTGTCGAGCAGGGCGACCGTCTTGGCGGCGTGGTAGTCCCACATCGGGCCTTCGATGACGGACTTGCCGGACTTGCCGTACTGGAGGATGTCCACGAGGTAGCAGTGGCGGTCCTCGGCGAACAGCGGTGCCACCTGCCCGAAGTCGGACCAGCCCGTGCACCCGGGGCCGCCGCCGTGCAGGAAGACCGTCGGCCTGCCCGTCGTGCCCAGTTCGGTGTAGTGGTACGTGACGCCGTCCGCTTCCGCGTAGGCGCCCTCCGGCGGCTTCTGGATGGTCATGAGGTCCATGTCCCGATGGTGTGCGGCCGGTGATCTCCGCCCAAGCGGACCGGTCCGCTGAGCGGGCCGGTCCCATGGTGAGGGCCTCCGGGCGGTGGCTAGCCTCCCGGCTCATCGTGTCCCCGATGATTCGCGTCCCGACGATTCGCGTCCCGATGATTCGCGTCCGCAGAAAGGCAGCACATGTCCGCGTGGGAAGTGGCCGAGGAACGGGCCAGGGCGGTGATCGGCCGCCCGGAACACCGGGATCTGGGGGTCGTACGGGCCGAGGACGCGGCGGAGTTCGCACGCGCTGCCGGGGAGACCAGCCCACGGCTGATCGACCCCGACGACCCCGGGTTCACCGTCCATCCGCTGTACGTGGTGAGTCTGCTGCGGGGCGCGGGCGGCGCCGACGAGGGCGAGTTCCGGCCGGACGGGATGTACCGCGACGAGGTCCCGGGCACCGACGGCCTGGACGTACGGCTCATGGCGGGCGGCCAGGAGGTCCGGTTCACCGGCGAGGTGCGGACGGGCGACCGGATCGGGGTCCGCCGTGTCCTCACGGATGTCGCACGCAAGGGCAGCGGTGCGCCGTTCCTGCTGCTGACCGTCGAGAAGACGTACACGGTGGAGCGGTCCACGCTCGCCCGGGTGCGGGAGAGGTTCATCGTCCGATGAGTCCGATGAAGGTGCACACGGGTCAGCCCGTACCACCGGTGGAGTTCACCCCGGACGCCGTCACGCTGCTGCGGTTCGGGGCGGTCACCCGCAACGCCCACCGCATCCACTACGACACCGGGTTCGCACGGTCCGAGGGGCTGGACGGCCCGGTCGTCATGGCGCAGTTGCACGGCTGTCTGATGCACCGCGCCGCCATGTCCTTCGCGGGTCCTGGCGGACGGGTCCTGGAGGTCGAATGGCGGAACCGGGCACCGGCCCTCGCCGGGGAGCGGCTCGTGGTGAGCGGCGCGGTCGGCGCCGTCGATCCGGTGACGGGGCGGGTCACCCTGGATCTGGTCGAGCACGGTGGCCGGGGCGATGTGGTGTGCTGCCGGGGCCGGGCCGTGGTCCTGATGGGGTGAACGGCCCCGCCCCGCCGGTGAACGGCCCCGCCCCGCCGGTGAACGGCCCCGCCCCGCCGGTGAACGGCCCCGCCTCCCCGGTGAACGGCCCCGCCCCGCCGCCGGGCCGTTCAGCCGAGGTCGAGGACCACCTTGCCCACCGCCTCCCCGGACCGCAGACGTGCCACGGCCTCCGCCAGCCCGTCGATGCGATGGCGCTCGACGGGCAGCGTCAGCTCGCCGGAGGTGAGGTCGCCGAGCAGCCGCTGGGTGTCGGCGGCCACTTCCTTCCCCCGGGTCATCAGGTTCACGGGCAGCAGCGAGACATCGGCGAGCAGGAAGTCGGCCAGGTCCACGGTGAACTCACGGCCCGCGGTGTAGCCGACGAGGGCGACCCGGCCGCGCGGACGCACCAGCGGCAGGGAATCACGCAGGACCGGCCCGCCCACGGTGTCGACGACGACGTCCACCGGGCCACCGATCGCGTCGGCGGAGAGGTCGGCGGCGAGCAGCGCCTTGGCGGGGGCCGGGACATGCGGCAGTTTGGCGGGGCGGCCCACCACGCCGATCACCTCCGCCCCGGCCCGGGCCGCGATCTGCACGGTGAGCGCGCCCACCGCACCGGCCGCCCCGGTCACCAGGACCCGCTCCCCGGGCTGGACGTCCGCCACGGTGTGCACCGAGGCCCACGCCGTGCCCGCGGGGGAGAAGAAGCTACAGGCCAGGGCGGGGTCCGTGCCGTCGGGCACCGCCTCCACCGCGGCGTCCGGGACCAGTGCGTGGCCGCCCCAGGTGCCGTCGCGGCGCAGCCCGAGTGCCTTGCCGCTGAGGCGGACGAGGCTCCCCTCGGGGTGGGTGTCGGAGGCGACGACGATTCCGCTGCCCGCGGTTCCGGGCACCGCGGGCAGGTCGGGGAGGATACCGAACTTGCCGTCGATGACGTTCAGGTCGAGGTGGCTGACGGCGGCCGCCTCGATCCGCACCAGGGTGTGGCCGGGGCGTGGCTCGGGTACCGGCCGCTCGACGAGCCGCGGCAGGGTGCCGAACTCCTCCAGCACCAGGGACTGTGACGTCGGGTGGCTCACGTTTCGCTCCGTATCACGGGCTCACGGCCCTGTTCGGCGAGGGGGCGGACCCGGCGCACGCTAGACCGCGCCGTCCGGTCCGCGCACCGGGCGGGGTCCGCTCAGCGGGACGCACCGCCGCGGCCGCCTCCAGTCGGCCGCCGTCCGGTCGGCCCGCCATCCCGTCACCCCGCCGCCCGGTCGCCGCGCCGGGGAGGGCGCGGTCTGCTCAGCGGACCGGATCCCTTGGGCGGATCCGCGCCGGGCCGGATGCTCGGGTCCACCGTTCACCCGGTATCAGGAGGACACGCACGATGACGGTCGAGGACTCTCCCGACACGGCCACCCCCGTCCGGAGCCGCCGCAGAAAACCGGCCGAGCCCGGCCGCCAGGACTGGTCGTCCTGGCCCCACTACGACGGTGCGGCCGCGGGCTTCCGCGGCTACTGGTACCCGGTCACCTGGTCCAGCCAGATCACCGGCAAGCCGCTGCCGTTCACCATCTGCGGCGAGCGGATCGCGCTGATCCGCGACAGCGGCACCGCGTACGCCCTGCACAACCGGTGCCCGCACCGCGGTGTGCCGCTGTCGGAGGGCGATCAGCAGTTTCCGGGCACGGTCAGCTGCCCGTACCACGGCTGGACCTTCGACCTGCCCACCGGGCGGCTGTCCGCGGTCATCACCGACGGCCCCGGGTGCCGGCTGACCGGGAAGCTGGGCGTGCGCACCTATCCGGTCGAGGAGCGCCTCGGGATGGTGTGGGTGTACATCCCGATCGCCGACGAGGAGCCGCATCCGATCGACTCCCAGCTTCCGGAGGAGCTGGTCGGCAACGCGTTCGTGATGGGCGGGCGGATCGAGCCGCGCGGTGGCAACTGGCGGTTCGCCTGCGAGAACGGCTTCGACGAGGGCCACGCCAAGTATCTGCACCGCACGTCGCTGTGGCGGCTGTTCAAGCCCATGCCGACCTGGAACATCACCCGGATCGTGCCGCGCGGCCGCTGGATCTTCCGGGTCCAGGACGAGGTCCACTGGGAGGCCGAGTACCCCGGGGTGGGCCGCTGGACCAACAAGCGCTGGTGGAAGATGCAGCCGCCGAAGGAGACCTTCAACATCGGCAACACCGGCAAGGCCGACAGCGTCGACCCGACGATCGAGGCCCAGGAGTTCCCCGGCTTCGCGTCCCTGTCGATGCCGGGCGTGCTGCGCATCGCCTACCCCAAGTTCATCCACTACGAGTTCTACGTCCCGGTGGACGAGGACAACCACCGCTACGTCGGGGTGATGGTCAACTTCACCGAGGGCTGGGACACCCTGCGCTTCTACGCCAAGTACCTGGGGGCGATCCGCTGGCTGTTCCACGGCCAGTTCTCCGGCCAGGACGCGTGGATGGTCGATGTCACCGACGCGCCGCCGGAGAAGCTCTACCGGCCCGACATCTCGCTCACCGCCTGGCGGAACCTCAGCGAGGAGGAGTACGGCAAGAAGCTGGCCGCGGTCGGCGGCGCATCCGCACCCGCATCCGCACCCGCAGAGAAGGCATGACATGTTCCGCAAACTGTTCACCCTGCTGCTGGGCGCCGCGATCGCCGTCGGGATCCCGCTGGCCACGAAGCGCGTCGCGCGGACCACGATGACCCAGGTCCACAGGATCAACCAGTGAGCGCCGACGGCCTGGCGAGCCTGGACGAACGGCGGCGCTCCTGGGCGCTCGACGCCGCCCGCCACATCAGCGCCGACCGGCTCCGCGAACTGATCACCGGCCTGGTGGACATCCCCAGCCCCACCGGCGACGAGGGCCCGCTGGCCACGCATATCGCCGACACCCTGCGCGCCACCGGCTGCCACGCGGCCGTCCAGCCCCTCGACGACCGGCAGGCCAACGCCTGGGCGCGGCTGACCGGTGACGGCACCGGCCCCGACCTCATGCTCTACGCCCCCATCGACACCCTGACCGTGGGCGAGGAGAGCGAGGACGTGCCGTGGATCGGCCCGGAGCTGCGCGAGGACATGCGGCCCGCCGCCACCGTGTACGACGACCTCGTCACCGGGCTCGGCGCCTCCAACCCCAAGGGGCACGCGGCATGCGTGATGATGGCCGTCGAGGCGATCTCCCGGGCAGGTGTCCCGCTCACCGGTGACCTGGTGGCGGCCTTCGGCGCGGGCGGGATGCCCACCAACGCCCGGCCGGTGGGGACGCGCCACAACACCGGCCAGGGCGTGGGGTGTTCGTTCCTGCTGGAGCAGGGCGTGTGGACCGACTACGCGGTCATCGCCAAGCCCGGCTGGACCGTCTCGTGGGACGAGGTCGGACTGGTCTGGTTCGAGGTGACGGTCGGCGGCACCCACACCTACGCGGGCTCCCGCCACCGGCTCCCGTACGACAACTCCATTGCCCGCGCCGGTGAGGTGGCCGGGTATCTGGAGAAGTGGTTCGAGGAGTACGCCGAGCGGCATACCTCGGGCACGGTGGCGCCGCAGGGCATCGTCTCCTCGATCCGTGGCGGCTGGCCGCGGATGGCGGCGGTCACCCCCGCCGTGTGCACCTTGATGGTGGACCTGCGGATCAGCCCGGACATCACACCGATGCGGGCCAAGCGGGAGTTCATGGACGCGCTGGCCGCCCTGCGGGCCGCCTCGCCCGGTCTCGACGTCCGGGCGGAGATGGTGCTGGCGATCCCCGGCACCCGCACCCCGCGCGGGTCGTGGATCCACCGCAGCGCCACGGCGGCCTGGGAGGCGCTGGAGGGGCGTGCGCACGAGGTGATCGCCGGGAACAGCGGTGCCACCGACGCCAACATCCTGCGTGGCCGCGGCATCCCCACGGTGCGGATCGGCATGCCCAAGGTGGCGGAGGCCCCGTTCGAGATCGACTTCGCCCGCGGCATGAACACGGTGTCGCTCCCGGCGATGGAGAGGCTCACGCGCCATCTGATCCGCACGGCCGTGGACACCGTCACCCGGACCCGCGCCGAGGTGGCCGAGGCGGAGGAAGGAGCTGTGGCATGACCGAGATCGTGCTGGGGGTCGGGGCGTCGCACAGCACGCTGATGAACACCCACTGGGAGGAGACGTACCACAAGGACCGCGCCGAGCGGTTCCGGGACGCGCTCGGCGAGGCGCGCGACGCGCTGGCCGCGGCCCGCCCCGACACGGTGGTCCTGATCGGCTCCAACCACTTCCGGGGGTTCTGGCTCGACCTGATCCCCAGCTTCACCATCGGGGTCGACGAATGTCTCGCCAGCGGCGAGTCCGGCACCCCGAAGGGCCCGCAGCCGGTGGACCGGGAGCTGGCCCTGTACCTGGCCGGCGCGCTGGTGGAGCGGTCCGGATTCGATGTGGCGTTCTCCGTCCGGCTCCAGATCGACCACGGCCAGTCGCACGCCGTCCAGTATCTGCTCGACGGCCTCGACGTCGACCTCGTACCGCTGGTGGTGAACGTCTTCGCGCCCCCGCTGCCCACGCTCGACCGCTGCGAGCGGCTGGGCCGGGCGATCCGCGAGGCGGTCCTGGCGTTCCCCGGCGACCGCCGGGTGGCGGTCATCGGCTCCGGCGGGCTGTCCCACCGGCTGCCCTGGCCGGACTGGCGCGAACCGCACGGCGAGGACGAGGAGTTCATGGTCGGCGCCTGGACAGACGGTCGGGAGAACTGGCAGGACTACGACGTCCGGCGGCGCGAGATCATCCGGGCCGCCGAGGCGGCGCTCAACCCGGAGTTCGACGAGGAGTTCCTGTCCTGGCTGGAACGCGGACAGGCGCACCGCCTCACCGAGTACACCACCGCGGACCTGGAGAAGGTGGCCGGCAACGGCGCACAGGAGCTACGCACCTGGCTGCTGATGGCCGCGCTGCTCGACCACGCCCCGGGGCGGCGTCTGGCCTACGAGCCGATACCCGAGTGGCTCACCGGCATGGGGGTCGCCGTACTCGACCCCGCGCAGACACGGAACAGCGAAAGGCAGTCATGAGCATCTGGACCGAGCTGTCGGGCATCGACTACCGGCACGCCTATGTGAAGACCGGCGACATCACGACCCGTGCGCTCCAGGCCGGCCCGGAGGACGGTGAGCATGTGGTGTTCCTGCACGGCACCACCGGCCATCTGGAGGCGTTCGTACGGAACATCCCGGCGCACGCCGAGCGCTACCGCTGCCACTCCATCGACATGCTGGGCCACGGCTATACGGGCAAGCCCGACCGCCCGGGCGAGATCCCGGCCTATGTCGAGCACCTGTTGGCCTATCTGGACGCGGTCGGCGCCGAGCGCGCCCATCTGGTCGGCGAGTCGCTGGGCGGCTGGGTGGCGTCGTGGACCGCGAGCGAGCACCCGGACCGGGTCGCCTCCCTCCAACTGCTCTGCATGGGCGGCACCAAGGTCAATCCGGCGGTGATGGAGCGGCTGAAGAAGTCCACGCGCAGCGCCTCCCTGGAGGACGACATCTCCTTCACCCGGGACCGGCTGCGGCTGCTGTGGGCCGACTGGGACGAGGAGCTGGGCGAGGAGCTGACGCGGATCCGCTACGAGATCTACCACCACCCGGACTTCCAGCGGAACCTGCACAATCTGCTGGCGCTCCAGGAGACGGAGACCCGCGAGCGCAATCTGCTGCGGCCCGACCGCATGGCCCGGATCAAGGCGCCGACGCTGGTGGTCTGGGGCAACAAGAACCCGTTCGGGGACGTACCGGAGGCCGAGGCCATCGCCACCGCGATCCCCGGCGCCCGGCTGGAGATCTTCAACGAGTGCGGTCACTGGCCGCAGCACGAGAAGGCGGATCTGTACAACCCGCTCAGCCTGGAGTTCCTCGCCGCGTCCTCCCCCACCTGATCGTGAGGTGCCTGCCATGACCGTCGTCCCCATCGACCACGTCACCAGAGCCTGTCCCGACTCGATGAACTCCGTCCTCGGCAAGGTCCGGTCCATCCTGGAGGCGTTCACACCCGACGACGACTCGCTGTCGCTCGCCGATCTGGTGCGCCGTTCCGGCGTGGCGAAGGCGACCGTCCACCGGCTGTCCCAGGAGCTGGTCGCATGGGGACTGCTGGAACGGGCGGGCTGCAACTACCGGCTGGGACTGCGGCTGTTCGAGATCGGGCAGCGGGTGCACCGGCAGCGGATCCTGCGCGAGGTGGCGCAGCCGTACATGGAGGATCTGCTGCTGGCCACGCGGGAGACCATCCACTTCGCCATCCACGACGGGCTGGACGTGGTGTACCTGGAGAAGATCCTGCCCCACCGGGGGCTGAGCGAGGAGTCGCGGGTGGCGGGGCGGCTTCCGCTGTACTGCACGGCCACCGGCAAGGCGATCCTCGCCCACTCCCCCGGCACCCTGTTCGGCGAGGTGGTCAGGAGCGGCCTCAAGCCGTTCACCCGCCACACCATCACCTCGCCCGGCCGGCTGCGCGGCCAGCTGGACCGCGTCCGCGAGCAGGGCATCGCCACGGAGGCGGAGGAGGTGCGGCTCGGCTATATGAGCATGGCGGTACCGGTCTTCGGGCGCCAGAACACCCTCGCCGGGGCCCTGTCGATCACGGCGCCGACCTACCGTGTGGACGCGATCGCCCACGCCAGCGCGCTGCGTACGGCGGGTCTCGGCATCAGCCGCACACTGAGGTCGGCGCTGTGACGGCGGCCGTCGTGTCCTCCCCCGCTCTGGGAGAGGTGCTGGCGCGGGCGCGGGAGCTGGTCGGGCAGTGGCGGGACGAGGACTGCGGCACCCCGACGGTCAAGGACTTCTGCCGTTACGCGGCCGCCCTCAACGACGGCGGGTACATCCGCCGGGCCCGCGCCCTGGAGGCGGACGGACGGCCGGTCGAGGCACCCGCCCTGTTCCTCGCGGCCACCATGAGCTGGGAGGACGGTCCGACGGAGGACGAGCTGCGGCCGGATGGCCTGGCGCGGCGGGAGTCGCCGTGCACCGAGGGTCTCCCGGTGCGCCAGGTGCACGGCGGCCAGTCGGTGCGCCTGGTCCGGCCCCCGGTGGCCGGGACGCGGATCACGGCGGCCCGTGCGGTCGTCTCCGCGCGGCACAAGCACGGGCGGTCGGGCGAGTTCGTCCTGCTGGGTGTCCGCACCCGGTTCCTGTCCCCGGACGGGGGCGAGCTGGCGGCCGTGGACGAGACGCTCGTGGTGCTCGACGCCACCGGAGGTGACCGATGACGGCGCCCGCTGTCGGGGCGGAGTGTCCACCGCGCCGGTACGCCCACACCAGTGTCCAGCTGTTCCGCTTCAGCGCCGTGTCATGGAACGCCCACCGGATCCATTACGACGCCGCGTACGCCGCCACCGAGGGGTTTCCCGACGCCGTCGTGCAGTCCACGCTGCACGGCGAGATGCTCGGTCGGCACGCCCTGGAGTGGGCCGGGCCGGGCGCCCGGCTGGAGTCGGTGGCCTGGCGCAATGTCGCCACGGCGGTGGCCGGTGAGCGACTGACCTGGGCCGCGACGGTGTCGTCGGTCGAGGGCGCGCGGATCCGGCTCGACGCGCGCATCCTCAAGGCCGACGGCTCGGAGTGCGTGACGGGGACGGTGGAGGTGACGCGCGCCGGGTGACGGCCCGGCGCGTCGGGGCGCGGGAGCGGGGGGGGGGGAGGGGGGGGGGGGGCGGGGGGTCACCCCCTCTTTCTTTCTCGGCCCCTC
>NZ_JBQTCE010000006.1:495847-542491 GCF_052665095.1 Streptomyces sp. NEAU-174
TGGGGTGGGGGAGGGGTGACACTCAGGGTTGGGGGGCCCTGAGTTCCACCGCTTCCGCGTGTCCGGACACGGTGTGGCGGGGCTGTCGATGGGGCGGCGCCCTGTCCCGGCAGGCGGACCGATTCCATTGGACCGTGATCGCGGCCTGCCTACGCTCCTCGACCATGAGCGTTCTCAACGATGAACCGGTCGCCGCGGAGGACGCGGCGGTGGTCGAGACGGACATCCTGATCATCGGCGCCGGACCGTCGGGCCTGTACGGCGCGTACTGCGCGGGCTTCCGGGGCCTGCGCGTGGCCGTGATGGATGTGCTGCCCCAGCGGGGCGGCCAGATCAGCGCGATGTATCCGGAGAAGCCCATCTTCGACATCGCCGGATTCGCCTCGGTGCGCGGTCGCGACCTGGTGGACAGCCTGGTGGCGCAGGCGGAGGCATACGGCATCCGGTATCTCCTCGGCCACCGCGCGGTGGCGCTGGACCACGACGGCGACGGACTGCCCGTGGTCCGCAGCGACCGGGGGACGGCGGTGCGGGCCGGGGCAGTCGTGATCACCGGTGGCGTGGGGACCTTCACCCCCCGCCCGCTCCCGGCCGGGGAGGACTTCCTCGGCCGCGGCCAGGTGTACTTCGTGCCCGACCCCACCGCACACGCCGGTCATGACGTGGTGGTCGTCGGCGGTGGCGACAGCGCCTTCGACTGGGCGGCCCTGCTGGCCCCCGTGGCGCGCTCGGTCCGCCTGGTGCACCGCACCGCGCGGTTCCGCGCCCACCGCGCGTCGGTGGAGAAGGTGCGGGCGCTCGGCATCGACATGCTCACCGATTCCGAGGTCAGCGGCCTGTACGGCGCCGCACACCTGGAGGAGGTCGAGATCCGCCACCGGACCACCAAGGACACCACGCGCCTCCCGGCACAGACCGTGGTAGCCGCCCTCGGCTTCCTCGCGGACCTCGGCCCGCTGCGGGAGTGGGGCCTGACCCTGCGGGCGCGCCGGATCGCCGTGGACACCCGCATGGCCACCAACCTGCCCCGTGTCTTCGCGGCCGGCGACATCACCGACTACCCGGGCAAGGTGCGCCTGATCTCCGTCGGCTTCGGCGAGGCCGCCACGGCCGTCAACAACGCCGCCACGGTCATCGACCCGGAGGCGGCGCTGTTCCCCGGGCATTCCACCGAGAAGGAGAACTGACATGGCCTACGTCATCGGCGCGTCCTGCGTGGACATCATGGACCGGTCCTGCATGGAGGAGTGTCCGGTCGACTGCATCTACGAGGGCGAGCGCAAGCTCTACATCAACCCGGTGGAGTGCATCGACTGCGGCGCCTGCGAGGTCGCCTGCCCGGAGCAGGCGATCACCGTGGACCGCACGGCGGACCCCGAGCACCGTGCCGACAACCGGCGGTTCTTCGAGGAGGTCCTGCCCGGCCGGGACGCCCCGCTGGGCGCTCCCGGCGGCGCCGGGCCGGTCGGCCCGCTGGGGGTGGACACGGCCCTGGTGGCGGGCCGGTGAGCGGATCACCGGCCGCGGGACCGGGTTGACCGCCGCCGAGTTCCGACCCCTCCCACCATTCCCACCATTCCTACCAGGCAAGAAGCCCTCTATATTGGCCATCCTCAGCACTCATGGCGGCCTCGGCCGAGGCACACCGGCAGGCGAGGAGGGCATGTCGTGACGACTGCGGCGGTACCTCGTGGCAACGGCGAGGAAGCCGGGCCGGACGGGCGGTCCCCCAAGTCCGTCCTCGGCAAGGTCGGGCTGATCCTGTCGGCCTTCGGCGACGGCGACCTCTCCCTCAGCCTCACGGAGCTGACGACGCGCACCGGGGTCGCCAAGGCCACGGTGCACCGGCTGTGCCAGGACCTCGTCGCCAGCGAGCTGCTGGAGCGGGACGGCTCCCACTACCGGCTGGGCCTGCTGCTGTACGCGATCGGCCTGCGCGCTCCCCGGCAGCGCACCCTGCGCCACGCCGCGCGGCCGGTGCTGGAGAACCTCGCACAGGCCCTCGACAGCCCCGTGAGCCTGTCCGTGCCGAACGGCACCGACCTGCTGTGCATCGACAACGCCGGCCGCCACCGCAACCGGGCCGGTGCCTCGATCGGCGGACGGCTGCTCCAGCTGCACAGCACGGCCCCGGGAAAGCTCACCCTGGCGCTGCTGCCCGACCAGTACCCGCTGGCGCGGCTGGCCCCCCATATGCGCCGGATGACCGCCCGCACCCTCACCGCCGACCGGCTCCCGGGCGAACTCGCCCGTATCCAGGAGCAGGGCTACGCCACCGACTCCGAGGAGCACCGGCTCGGCTACTCCGCCGTGGCCGTGCCCATACGCGGCCCAAGGGACGGCGCCTACCTGGGCGCGCTGTCGGTCGTCGCCCCCACGGCACGCCACAACGTCCCCCGTACGCTCGCGGCGCTGCGGAACGCCGCGGAGGCCGTCACCACCCGTCTCGCGGTGATCGAGGCGTACCGGACCGAGCCGTAGCCCTCAGTCGACGAGCAGCCGGGCATCGTACGGCTGCTGGCCGACATGGCCGGAACGGGCGAGTAGGCGGTCCCGCTTCCGGTCGGGGCCGGAAGCGGGACCGTTGTCGTGGCGGGCGTCAGACCATCGGGGCCGGGTAAGTCGGGTACTCCACCCCGGAGACGTGCTGGACGACGCGGATGACCTGGCAGGAGTAGCCGAACTCGTTGTCGTACCAGAGGTAGAGGATCGCGTTGTCGCCCTCGACCTTGGTGGCGCCCGCGTCGACGATCGAGGCGTGGCGCGAGCCGATGAAGTCGTTGGAGACCGCGTCGGGGGCGCTGATGAAGTCGATCTGGCGCTTGAGCGGCGAGGTCAGGGACACATCGCGGAGATGGTCCAGGACCTCCTCGCGGGTGGTCTCGCGCGCGAGCTGGAGATTGAGGATCGCGATCGAGACATCCGGGACCGGGACGCGGATCGAGCTGCCGGTGATCTTCGCCTTGAGGTCCGGCAGGGCCTTCGCCACGGCGGAGGCGGCACCGGTCTCGGTGATGACCATGTTGAGCGGCGCCGAGCGGCCACGGCGGTCGGACTTGTGGTAATTGTCCAGCAGGTTCTGGTCGTTGGTGAACGAGTGGACGGTCTCCACATGGCCGCGCAGCACGCCGTACTCGTCCGCCATCGCCTTCAGCGGCGGCACGATCGCGTTGGTGGTGCACGAGGCGCAGGACAGGATCTGCTCGTCCGGCTTGATCGTGTCGTGGTTGACGCCATGGACGACGTTGGGGACATCGCCCTTGCCCGGCGCGGTCAGCACCACCTTGTCGATACCGGGGCGCAGATGCTTGGACAGCCCTTCGCGGTCGCGCCACTTGCCGGTGTTGTCGATGAGGATGGCGTCCTTGATGCCGTACGCCGTGTAGTCCACCGAGCTCGGATCGTCGGCGTAGATCACCTTGATCTCGTTGCCATTGGCGACGATCTTGCTGTTCGCCTCGTCCACGGTGATCGTGCCCTGGAACTGGCCGTGGATGGAGTCGCGGCGCAGCAGCGAGGCCCGCTTGACGATGTCCTCACCGGCCCGGCCGCCGCTCCCGCGGACGACGATGGCGCGCAGCCGCAGACCGTTGCCGGACCCGGCCTTCTCGATGAGCAGCCGGGCGACCAGCCGCCCGATCCGGCCGAACCCGTAGAGGACGACATCGCGTCCCTCACGGCACTCGATCTTGTTGGCCCCGGTGGCCCCGGCGACGGCCTCGGCGGTGAACTCCTCGACGGAGAGGCCGCGTTCATCGGCCCGGTGCGTCTCGGCGAGCATGCCGATGTCGATCTGGGAGGGGCCGAGATCCAGCGTGGTGAGCGCCCGCAGGAACGGCAGGGTGTCGGTGACCGAAAGCTCCGCACCGGCGATCTGGCGGGCGAATCGGTGGGTCTTGAGGATGCTGACGACCGACTTGTTCACCAAGGAGCGGCTGTGCAGCAGGACCGTGACGTCCCGCTCCCGATGCAGCTTCCCGATGAGGGGGATCATCGACTCCGCGATCTCCTCGCGGTGCTTCCAGTTGGTGAACGAGTCCTCGTTGAGAGTCACAGATTTATCTTTCGAGCTAGGTGGCGCTCATATGCTAGCTCCCCAGGTCATGGGGCTCGTCGGCGCCCCCGGCCATCGGCACCAGGCGGGCTCCCGGCACGGCTCCCGGCACGGCTCCCGTGCGCTCGCCGAACGACACGCGGGCTCATGGCCCCCGCCGCCGCCCATGCGCCGCGGCCCATCGCGGAGAGCCGGGGCCGCCACGGAGCCGTTCCTCCACTTTCGTATACCGCCGGTCATTCCTTGATGAATTACGACGTGGATATCAGCCGTAAAATAACGACTTAGTGGGCGTCGTTTTTCGGACAGCGTTCATGATGAAACTTACCATTAACAGGAATTTACCAGTGAGAAATACCACTCCCCCGAAGATCAGCACCCGGTAGCGATCCGCCTCCGGGGAGGTAGATGGTTTTCACAGGCAACCATCTCCCGCTGAGTGAAAGGGATGATCACTGTGTGCGGCATCACCGGCTGGGTCTCCTACCGTCGCGATCTGACCTCCCACCGCCAGGTTCTCGACACCATGACGGAGACGATGGCCTGCCGGGGCCCGGACGCGGCCGGAGCGTGGGTGACCGGCAGGGCGGCGCTCGGGCACCGGAGGCTGGCCGTCATCGACCTGCCCGGCGGGGCGCAGCCCATGGCCGTCGACACGGCCGACGGCCCCGTGAGCATGGTCTACTCCGGTGAGGCGTACAACTTCACCGAGCTGCGCGACGAACTGCGCCGCAGGGGCCACGGCTTCACCACCGACTCCGACACCGAGGTCGTGCTGCGCGGCTATGTCGAATGGGGCGAATCCCTCACCGAGAAGTTGAACGGTATGTACGCCTTCGCCATCTGGGACTCCCGCACCGAGAAGCTGGTGATGATCCGGGACCGGATGGGCATCAAGCCGTTCTACTACTACGAGACCGACGACGGCGTCCTCTTCGGATCCGAGCCCAAGGCCATCCTCGCCAATCCGCTCGCCGCCCCCGAGGTCGGCCTGGACGGGCTGCGGGAGATCTTCTCCTTCGCCAAGACCCCGGGCCACGCGATCTGGAAGGGCATGAAGGAGCTGCGCCCCGGCCATATCGCCGTCGTCGACCGCAATGGGCTTCGCGAGCAGGCGTACTGGCGTCTGGAGGTCTCCGAGCACACCGATGACCAGGAGACGACCGTCGCCCATGTGCGGGAGCTGCTGGAGGACATCATCGCCCGTCAGCTCGTCGCCGATGTGCCTCGCTGCACCTTGCTCTCCGGAGGGCTCGACTCCTCGGCGATGACCTCGCTCGCCGCCCGCAAGCTCGGCGAACACGGCGAGACCGTCCGCAGCTTCGCCGTGGACTTCCCCGGGCAGGCGGAGAACTTCCGCGCGATCGACGTGGCGCCCAGCGTCGACACGCCGTATGTGCACGCCGTGGCCGAGCATGTGAAGTGCGACCACCGGGACATCATTCTCGACGGCTCCGCCCTGTCCGACCCGGCCGTCAGGCAGGCGGCCATCGCGGCGAGGGATCTGCCCATCGGGCTCGGCGACCGGGACAACTCGCTCTATCTGCTGTTCAAGGCCGTTCGCGAACAGTCGACCGTGGCCCTGTCGGGCGAGTCGGCCGATGAGGTCTTCGGCGGCTACCCGTGGTTCCACGACGAGCGGCGCGAGGCCGACACCTTCCCGTGGCTCGCCGGAGGACTGACGCTCGGCGACACCAAGAGCCTGCTGTCCCAGGACCTCACCGAGAAGCTCGACCTGGACACCTATCTGCACGACCACTACCTCAGCGCCCTGGACGAAGTCCCGCTCAAGGACGGCGAGACCGGTCTGGAGAAGCGCATGCGGCAGGTCTGCTATCTGCACCTCACCCGCATGGTCAACACCCTGCTCGACCGCAAGGACCGGATGAGCATGGCCGTCGGCCTTGAGGTCAGGGTGCCGTTCTGCGACCACCGCCTCGTCTCCTACGTCTTCAACACGCCCTGGTCGCTGAAGACGTTCGACGGGCGGGAGAAGAGCATTCTGCGCGAGGCCACCCGCGATGTGCTGCCCGAGTCCGTGGCCAACCGCAAGAAGAGCGGTTACCCCGGCAGCTTCGATCCCGCCTACCTCGCCGCCATCAGGCGGCAGGCGGGCGACCTCATCACCTCCGGACACCCGGCCCTCGAACTGTGCCGCACCGAGACGCTGAGGGAGGCGCTCGACGCACCGGCGGAGGTCATCACCACTCAGCAGCGCGCCACCGTCGAACGCGCCCTCGACCTGGCGACATGGTTCGACCTGCGCAAGCCCGTCATCACGATCGACTGACGCCCGCGGTCCGCGTCACGCGTTCACACCTCACACCTCACACATCACGAGGGACGGGCACCCGGGTCACCGGGTGTCCGTCCCTCGTTCCGTGGGCGCTTCGGCCTTGTCGGCCACGCCCGGCGCGGCCGTGAGATAGCTGGTGATCATCGCGACCAGTTCGTTCTCCAGCCGGGTGGTGTCGACGGAGTCCGGCGCCGCGATGAGATGGTGGACGACGAGCTCGACCGTGGACACCACGAGCCGGGCGGCGACGTAGGTGTCCTCGACCCGGACCTCGGGATGGCGCTCGAGCAACTCCTGGGTGTAGGCGATCCGTTCCCGCTCGTGCCGGGCGATCTTCTCGAGCAACTCGGGCGACCGCGGCCCGTGTTCCATCATGACGCGGAGCAGCTGCGGGTCGTCGAGATGGTTCGCGATCACGGGGCGCGCGAAGCCGCGGATGATCTCTTCCAGGGAGTCGGGTTCGTCCTCGCCCTGGCGGCTCCTGATGGCGTCGCCCCCGGTGTCGAGATGACGGATCAGCAACTCGGCCAGGATCGCATCCTTGTTCGGATAGTACTGATACAGCGAGCCGATCGAGATCCGGGCGCGCTCGGCGATGCGATTGGTGGTCCCGGCGGCATACCCGTACTCGGCGAAAACGTGAGCAGCGGCGGTGAGGATGCGCTGCCGGGTGAGCTCGGCCCGGGCCTGGCGTGGCTGTTTACGTGGCTGAAGTCCGCGACGGCCGGTCGTCATGACACCTCCTGCACAGCGCCTCGAAAGCGAGTGGCGCAAGACCTGAGTAATTGCTCACAATAGTGCCATGAACTGCGGCGGAGCCGCTTCGCCACTCCCGGAAGGAGTCCTCATGACGCAGACCAGCACCCGTCCCCGGCGGTTGTCGCCGGCCGAGGTCCACGCCCTGCTCGGGGAGCCCGAAGCCATGGTCAAGGGCAAGGTCCAGGACCATATCGACCAATACTTCCGCCTCTTCATCGCACACTCCCCCTTCCTCTCCATGGCCACGGCGGACGCGGAGGGACGCGCCGACTGCTCCCCCCGTGGTGACTACCCGGGGTTTGTGAAGGTCCTCGACGACCACACGCTCGCGATTCCCGACCGCCCCGGCAACAAGATCGCCGACTCCTTCCGCAACCTCGCCGAGAACGACGGGATCGGGCTGCTCTTCCTCATCCCCGGGCTGCGGGAGACCCTGCGGGTCAACGGCCGCGCCTACCCCACGGACGACCCCGATGTGCTCGCCCGGATGCAGACCGAGGCGAAGGATCCGGTGCTGGCGATCGTCGTCGAGGTGGCGGAGGCGTACTTCCACTGCGGGCGCGCGCTCATCCGCTCCCGGCTGTGGGATCCCGCGAGCCAGGCCCTCGCCGACGAGATCCCGTCGGTCGGCGAGATCGCCGCCACCCAATTCGGCATGGACATCGACCCGATGGCGCTCACCCACGCCCTCGAAGAGGGCTACCGGAAACTCTACTGACCACGGCACAAGGTGAATCAACGATGCAACAGACCGTCGTCGACCACATCGAACGGGTCGCCGAAGACGTCGTCTCCCTCGTCCTGCGGGGCGCCACCGGCCCGCTGGCGCCCTGGGAGCCGGGCGCCCATATCGACCTGGCGCTGCCGAACTGGCTGACCCGGCAGTACTCGCTGTGCGGAGACCCGGCGGACCGGGAGTCCTACCGCGTCGCGGTACGGCACGACCGCCTCAGCCGGGGTGGTTCGGAGTACATCCACCGGTTCCTGCGCCAGGGCCGCGCCCTCGATGTGTCGCTGCCACGGAACCACTTCCCGCTGCTCCCCGCGCCGGAGTACCTCTTCCTCGCCGGTGGGATCGGCATCACCCCGATCCTGCCGATGCTGCGGGCCGCGGCCGCGTCGGACGTCCCGGCGTCGCTCGTGTACCTGGGGCAGTCGGTGGAGTCCATGCCCTTCGTCGACGAACTGCGCTCCCGCTACGGCGACCGGGTGCGGATCGTCGCCACGCGCCAGCAGGGCAGGCCGGACTTCGCGGCGCTGGCATCCGTGCTGAGCCCCGGTGCCGTGGTGTACGCCTGCGGCCCCGGACCGATGCTCGCCGCGGTGGAGGACGCGTTCCCCTCGGGGCGGCTGTACGCGGAGCGGTTCCGCCCGGCGCCCAGGTCGTTCGCGCCCAACACGGCGTTCGAGGCGGTGTGCGCCCGGTCGGGGCGTACGGTCCAGGTGCCCGACGACGAGTCGCTGCTGGACGCCCTGACCCACGCCGGCTTCCCCGTGGCGTCCGGATGCCGTGAAGGCGTCTGCGGCAGCTGCGAAGTGGCCGTACTCGACGGCGAACCCGAGCACCGGGACGACATCGGCGCCCCCGCGGGCCGGATGTACGCCTGTGTGTCCCGCGCCCTGTCCCCGCGGCTCGTCGTGGACCTGTGACCAGGCGGCGAGCGGCCCCCAACGCAACGCGAGGAACGACATGTTGCCCAAGATGCGCACGCCCGAATCACGTCAGATGATCACGCTGGAGGTGCGCCGGAACACCCGGCTGACCCCCGCCTTCTCGACCATCACACTCGGCGGACCCGAACTGGAGCGGCTGAAGCCGATGGGCTTCGACCAGATGGTGCGGCTGTTCTTCCCCCGCGAGGGGCAGGACGGGCTGAGGATGCCGAAGCTCTCCAGCGACGCGTGGATGGCGGAATTACTCCTGCTGCCGAAGTCACGCCGACCATGGGTGCGCAACTTCACCATCCGGCGCGCCCGGCCCGAACTCGGAGAGGTGGACATCGAGTTCGCCCTGCACGGCGACACCCCGGCCTCCACCTGGGCCCGGCACGCCCGGCCCGGAGACCCGGCGGGCATCTTCGACATGGGCATGAGCTATCTGCCACCGGCCCATGCCGAATGGCAGCTGCTCGTCGGGGACGAGAGCGCCGTGCCGGCGATCCTCGCCATCCTCGAGGACGCTCCGGCGTCGCTGGTGGCGGAGGTCTTCCTGGAGGTACCCGGGACCGCCGACATCCGTGACGACATCACCGCTCCCGAGGGCGTACGGGTGCGGTGGCTGGCCCGGGACGGCGCGGACACCCTGCCCGGCGGGCTGGCCCTCGACACGGTCCGGACGTCGTCCCTGCGACCGGGCCGGTTCTACACCTGGGTCGCCGGGGAGGCCGGACTGGCCACCGGGCTGCGCCGCCATCTGGTGCGCGACCGCGGTGTGCCCAAGCCGGACATCGCGTTCTTCGGATACTGGCGGCACGGCCGCTCCAGCCCCGGCTGAGCGCCCGTGCTCACACCGGTGGCCGCGGGTCGTACTGGATGCCACGCCGCACCTGACGTGCGCGCTCGGGGGAGGTCAGCCTGGCCACCAGGTGAAGGGCCATGTCGATACCGGCCGAGACCCCCGCGGAGGTGATCAGGTCACCGTCGTCGACGAACCGCTCTTCGGGCCGTACGTCGATCGTCGGGTCGAGTTCGGCGAGCCGGTCCAGCGACGCCCAGTGCGTGGTCGCGGGGCGCCCGGCCAGCAGTCCGGCCGCCGCGTAGACCAGGGAGCCCGTGCACACGCTCGTCATCAGGGGAACGGATCGCCGCTGGGCCCGGACCCACTCCAGGTGCTGGTCGTCCCCGAGCTGGGGCCGGGTCCCCTGGCCGCCGGGGTGCAGCAGCACATCCAGCGCCGGCAGGTCGGCCGTCGCGTGATGGGCCGCGACGGTGAGCCCCTTCGCGCAGGTCACGGGGTGTCCATCGGCGGAGAAGCAGAACACCTGCCATCCGTCCTCCGCGAAATTGCGGGTCCAGTAGGACAGCACCTCCCATGGGCCGATGGCGTCGAGCTCCTCCACGTCCGGGAACAGCAGGATTCCGATCTTCCGCGTGTCTTCCTGGGCCATGCCGCGATCCAATCAGACCCTGCCCCGCCCGGCCATGGATTTCGCCGCACCGTGAGGCCGCCGACCGATGCCGGCGGCCTCGCGGTGCCGCGATGCGGCCGCGGTCAGTACGCCACCGGGCGGTTCTCCCGCGCCCAGAGCTGTTCGGCTTCGCTGCGCGCGGGCGGCGGCCACATCCCGTCGATCATCCAGAGATCCCGAGGCGTCTCGTCGACATGGAACTCGCAGTGCAGCCCGCGGTCCCGGGTGTGCGGGGCGAGCAGGCGGTTGAGCCCCTCGGTGCCCTTCTTCCGCACCTCGGGGTCCGTCAGGTGGCGGGCGATGTGCTCGACCACGACCCGGACGGTGTTGTCCGACGGCTCCCCGCCGACCAGGAACGAGGATTCGGGGACCTCGTGGAAGAGGGTGACGACGTAGAACTTCGGCAGACCGACCCGGGTGTAGTACGCCGTGACGTCCGCGGCGAACTGCCGCTTCTGCTCCGCGGAGTAGGCGCCGACCGGATGGTAGACGTGCCACAGGGGCATTGCTCTCTCCTTCGGGACGAGTGAAGTCGAACGGTGGTGACGAGCGGCTGTCCGCGGCGGGCGGTCAGCGTCCGAGGAGCAGGGTGAGGCCCTCCACCGGCCCGGCGAGCGCCGCCTTCATCCGCCGG
Source organism: Streptomyces sp. NEAU-174 (assembly GCF_052665095.1). Classification (NCBI taxonomy): domain Bacteria; kingdom Bacillati; phylum Actinomycetota; class Actinomycetes; order Kitasatosporales; family Streptomycetaceae; genus Streptomyces; species Streptomyces sp. NEAU-174. The sequence goes on from NZ_JBQTCE010000006.1 coordinate 506,719, forward strand.
GTCACCTCGTCGACGAGCACCTCGTCGGCGCCGCTCTCCACGCCGTCCAGGACCGCCTCCGCGACCTCGGCCGGGGAGATCTTCTGACTCGGTATCCCGGCGACCATCTCGGTATCGGCGAGTCCGAGGTGCACCCCGACCACCTGGGTCCCCTGCTCCGCCAGCTCGATGCGGAGAGAATTCGTGATCGACCACAGGGCGGCCTTCGAAGCGCCGTAGGCGGCCGCGCCTGCGCCCCAGGAGAGCACGGAGTGCATGTCGACCAGCGCACCGCCACCCCGCGCGGCGAGGACCGGGGCGAACGCACGGGCCACCCGGAGCGGCCCGAAGACGTTCGTCTCGAACGTGGCCACCACATCGGCCATGTCCGCCGTCAGCAGCGGCGAGGGCAGGAGCACTCCCGCGTTGTTGACGACGATGTCCACATCCGTGGCCCGGGCGGCGAGGGCGGCCACCGCGTCCGCGTCGTTGACGTCGAGGGAAACGGCCTCGACCCGCGGGTCCTCGCTCGGGGCGGGCTTCCGCGCCGTCGCGTAGACCTTCGCCGCGCCCCGCCGGAGCAGTGCCTCCACATACGCCTTGCCGATGCCGCGTTGGCCTCCGGTCACCAGCACCACGGAACCATCGATCGCGACCATGTCGGGCCTCCCTGTCGAACGTGTCGATTCGCGCGCACCAGCCGGCGGGGACGGCGGTCCATGAGGCCGCCGTCCCGCGGCGCACTGGAATAGATTATTAGCATCATCTAAAATTGGCCGCAAATATCATCGACGCGTACCGGCGTCCGGTACCCCAGTCCGGCACCACACGCAGAAGGAAGTACCGACCATGCCCCGAGCATCCCGAGCCGAGGCCGAACGCCACCGCGAGCAGGTGATCGCGGCCACCGCGAAGCTGGTGCGCACCCACGGCGCCGACAAGGTGAGCGTGCCGCAGGCGATGGCGGCGGCAGGTCTGACCCACGGCGGCTTCTACCGCCACTTCGCCTCGAAGGACGACCTGGTCGCCCAGGCGTGCTCGGCCGCGTTCGCCGAACGCCTCGCCGATATGACGGAAACCCCCGAGGGCGAGGACACGAGCGGCGCCCGGGCCGCCTTCCTGGCCGCCTATCTGTCCGCCCGGCACCGCGACAACCCCGGGCTGGGGTGCGCCGCCGCGGCACTGGCGGTGGACGCCGCGCACGCGGAGCCCGGCGACCCGCTCAAGGGGGCCTACATCGAGGGTGTGCGCAATCTGATCGACGGGATGGAACGCAACGCGAGGGCGTCCGGGAACCCGGCGGCCGACGAGGAGTCCGTTCTCGTCGAACTGTCCACCATGGTCGGGGCGTTGGTGCTGTCACGGGCCTGTGCGGGCGACGATCTGTCGGACCGCATCCTGACCGCGGTGCGCGACCACGTCCTCGCCGCGTATGAGCACACCCCCGACGGGAAGGACGGGCCCGAAGCCGCCGAGTGAGGCATGCTCCCGTCAGGGGTTCGGGCTCACCCGGGCCCGCCCGCCGACGGCGGGCCCGGGGGCTGACTACCGCCCGAGCGCCGGGGACAGCCGCGCGGCGAGCGGCTCGCCGTCGAGGAGATCCAGCAGCTCGTCGGCGGTCGGCCCGGTGGCGGGGCCGTGGCGGGTGACCGCGAAGGCGGCCGCCGCGTTGGCACCCTCCACGGCGCTGCTCAGGTCCAGCCCGTGGCCGAGGAGGGCCAGGAACGCTCCCGTATGGGCGTCGCCGGCGCCGTTGCTGTCGACCGCGGTCACCCGGCGGCCGGGGAGGTGCGCGGGCTCTCCGCCGGGCGGGACCAGCCAGCAGCCGTCCGCGTCGGCCCGCAGCAGCACACCGGTGCGCGGACCCAGCCGGGCGGCGAGCGCGGCCGCGGCCTCCCGGGCGTCGTCCCGGCCGGTCAGCAGCCGCCCCTCGCGCTGGTTGCAGCTGACCCAGTCGCAGCGCGCCAGCACGGGTTCCAGCACCTCCTGCGGGATCTGGTCGGCCAGCGGGCCCGGGTCGAGGAAGACCCGGGTGTGCTCCGGCAGCCGCGCCACGAGCGAGGCCAGGACCGGGCCGTTCACCGGATAGGCGAGGCCGTATCCGGAGATCTGCACCAGGTCGCCGGGGCGCAGCGCCGCGAGCACGCTCCTCGCGTGGGCCTCCGTCAGCCGGGCCTCGGCGCCGAGGCTGGTGGCGAAGGTGCGCTCGCCACCGCCGTCGACGAAGGCCACGCAGAATCCGGTGTCCTCCTCCGCGACCGGATCCAGCGGCACCTCGATGCCCTCCCGGGCGAGGTCCGCCCGCACCCGGTCGCCGAACGGCCCGGTGCCATGGGCACCCGCGTACACGGCCGGCAGCCCCAGGCGGCGGGCGGCGGTGAGGACGTTGAATCCGCCGCCCGTGGTGAGGGTGGTGTCCTGGGAGAGGATGTCGCCGCCGCGCTCGGGCAGTGCGGGTACCCGCATCACCAGGTCGACGATGGCGTTGCCGAGCAGGACCAGTCGACCGCCCGTGGCCTCGCGTACATACCCGGAGGCGCCGGGGACGCCGTCGTGGCCGCTCATGAGACCTCCCGCGCGGCCGGGGCGGGCAGCACCTGCTGCTGGGGCGGTTGCGCGGACGCCTCCTCGCGGACGGTGCCGTCGAACCGGCGCAGCAGGGCGTAGACGACGGCCGCGAGCACCAGGGTCACCACCCAGCCCAGCCCGTTGGACCCGACCCAGCTGTGGGCGAGCGGCCCGGAGAACCACACGTCGGTGGCGCTGGTGCTGGCCTCGGTGAACAGCAGACCCACCACGATGGCCGCCGCCCAGGCGATCATCGCGGCCCAGGCGACCCCGCCCCGGAACCAGTAGCGGCTGGAGCGGCCGACGTCCATCAGGGCGGCGCCGTCGTAGGACCGGCGGAGTATCAGGTCGACCGCGAAGACGCCCACCCAGGCGGTGATGGGGACGGCGAGGAGGGTGAGGAAGGTGATGAACGGGCCGTAGAAGTCCTTGGCGATCAGCATGAAGTAGATCCCGCCCGCGAGGGTGACGACCACGTCCAGGCCGACGGCGAGGGTGCGCCGGACCCGTATCCCCAGGGTGATCATGGTGAGTCCGGCCGAGTAGACGGACAGGTGGTTGGAGAGCAGCAGTCCGCCGAACGCGGCGATCAGATACGGGATGGACATCCACGACGGCAGCATCGTGTTGATCGCCGAGACGGGGTCGGAGGCGGAGGCCAGATCGGGTTCACCCGCCGCGAGGAGCGAGCCCAGCGAGATCAGCACCACCAGCGGGATACCGGCGCCGAAGGCGGAGGCGGCCACCAGCCTGCCGCCGGGGATCCGGCGGGGCAGGTAACGGGCGTAGTCGGCCCCGGTGTTGGCCCAGCCGATACCGGTACCGGCGGCGATCATGCCGACGCCCACGACCATCGAGCTCACCGGCCCGACCGGGGCGTGGAAGACCTTGGCCCAGTCCACGGTGGTGGCGAGAAAGCCGATCACGACGAGGTTGAGCAGACCGAAGACATAGCTGGCCCACCTGTTGATCCACATGATGGTGGCGTGGCCCAGGCCGCTGATCAGCAGGGTGCAGCCGATGAAGACCAGCAGGCACACCACCGTGAGGACGGTGTTCCGCCGGATGCCGAAGGCGGCGTCGAGCAGCGCCAGCAGGGCGAAGGCGGCCGTGGTGGTGTTGATGGTCTCCCAGCCGAGCCGGCTCATCCAGGTGACCAGCGTGGGACCGGCGTTGCCACGGACCCCGAACACCGCGCGGGAGAGGGTGAGGGCGGGCGCTCCGCCCCGCTTCCCGGCGATGCTGAGGGCGCCCACCAGGGCGAAGGAGCCGAAGGATCCGAGGATGGCCACGACGGCCGCCTGCCAGATGTTCAGGCCGCGGAAGCTGACCAGCGCCGCGCCGAGCGGCAGACCGAGGATGCTGATGTTCGCGGCGAACCAGGTCCAGAACATCTGGCTCGCGTGGCCGTGGCGCTCGGCGTCGGGAACCGGCTCGATGCCTCTGGTCTCGACGGAGCCGACGCGGTCGTTCTCTGAAGCCGCCATGGTGGTACCTGTCTTTCTGTCCGGGGGCGCTCCGGTGCGGATGTGGGGGCGGAGGTTGGTGTCATTCGGCCGAGTCGGCGCGCAGCGCGAGCAGGGCCTTGGCCAGCGGTTCCAGATCGAGGTCGTTGACCGAGCGCAGGGTGGCGAGGGCGTCGTCGGGCAGGGCGGAGGCCCCGCTGACGGCACCGGCTATCGCTCCGGCTATGGCGCCGATGGTGTCGCAGTCGCCGCCGAGGTTGGCCGCCAGCAGGCAGGCCCGCCATGGCTCGCCCTCGGCGAGGGCCAGTACGGCGAAGGCGGCGGGGACCGACTCCTGGCTGGCGACGCTGGTGCCGACCAGGTCGCAGACGCGGTCCAGGGCCTGCCGCTCGGGCAGGCCGCGGACCAGGTCCACGGCCCAGCCGATGCGGGCGGCGATATCGGCCCCGGCGACCCAGTGGCCGCGCTCGGCGCCGGCCGCGGCCGCCGCGATCGCCGCGCCGAAGGCGTCCTCCAGATTGCCGCCGCCGATGCCACGGCTCACCGCGGCGGCCACGGCGGCGGCGGAGGCGATGCCGATGGTGGTGTCATGGGTGACCTGGCACGCCTCAGCGACCCGGTCGAGGAAGGGCTCCAGCGGTGTGTCGGGGAAGGCGACCCCGACGGGGGTGATCCGCATGGCCGCGCCGTTGGTGGCACCGGCCTTGCCCGCCTCCTCCGGCGGTACGCCCGCCGACACCGCCTCCAGTGCGGCCTTGGTGGACGGGCCGAGCAGATCGAAGGAGCCCTTGGCCTTCATGGCGCGCTCCCACTCCAGGAGCTCGTGCGCGAGCCGCAGCGGCTCGATCCGGCCGCCGGACCCGGTCAGCAGCCGGCCGACGATGATGGCCTGATCGGTGTCGTCCGTGACCGATCCGGCGGGCATTCCCGCGCTCACCGGGTTGTCCTCCGGGCCGGGTTCGAAATCGGTGACGGTGCCGAACCGGGCGACGATGGACCGCCGGGACATGATCTGGGTGGGCATACCGAGGGCGTCGCCCATCGCCAGGCCGTAGAGGGCGCCGAGCGCGCGGTCGTGCTGGTGGTTCATCGGGACTTCCTGTCAGTGCGCGAAGGCGGTACGTGGGGCGGGGGCGGGCTGCCCGTCGCGGACCACGGTGTGCGGTCTCATCGGGGCTGCCTCATCGGGGCCGCTTCCTCACGGCGGCCTCATCGCCGCTGCCCAGGGCGGTCTCGTCGGGGCTCTCCCCGAAGCCGAGGTGCAGCTGGAAGCGAGCGGGGTCCAGGAGGCTGGTCACCTGCTCGACGATCCGGCCGTCGGCCCCGCGGCTGACCCGGCGGGTGTTGAGCCAGACCTCGCCCACCCGGCGGCGGAGCAGGGTCGCCTCGTCGGCGGCCAGTTGGCGCACGGACGCCCACTCGTCCCCGTGCGTGGCCCGGATGCCGACCGCGGCGAGGGTCTTGGTCAGCGAGCCGTCGAGGAGCCCGCCGAGCGGGACATCGGCCAGCGCCGGGACCATCGGAACCCGGCTGCGCTCCAGCGCGACCGGAGTGCCCTCCGGCAGCACCCGCAACCGGTCGAGCGCCATGAACTCGGCCCCCTCGATGCCGAGTTCACCGGCCAGCCGGGCGTCGCGCACCGCTTCGAGGCGGAGCACCTCGGTGGTGACCTGGGCTCCCTGGTCGGCCAGCGCCCTGGTCCACCCCAGCCGGTTGTCCAGCAGTCCGCCGTCGAAGGTGACGAACGAGCCGACGCCCGCGTGGGTGGAGATCAGCCCCTGCTTGCTGAGCTCGTCCAGCGCCTGGCGGACGGTGGCCCTGCTGACCGCGAAGCGCCGGGTGAGCGCGTGTTCGCCGGGCAGCCTGCTGCCCGGCTCCAGGGCGCCGCTGTGGATCTCACGGGCCAGGACGCGGGCGATGCGCTGATGCTTGAGGACCTGTTTAGGCATGTCCGGACGTTAGCCATACATGTTCAGTCCTGTCTAGAGTCGCAAGCACTCGAATCCTGGTCCGGGAAAGCTGGGGGCAGCGGGAAGGCTGATGGCACGGCCTGCCGCGCGGCGGGCCGTGCCATCGGCGAGCGACAGCCAGGGGGGTTCGTCAGGCCATGTCGTGCAGGATCGCCGCCAGCTCGCCGGGCCGGTCGACCATCGGCCAGTGCCAGCCACCGGCTCCCGCCCGGGCTCGCCACCGTACGGGAACTCCCCGCGCGACCATGTGCGCGCCCTGGCCGGCCGGCTCGCCATGTGCGCCGACGCGGTCGTCGATGCCGCCGAGGGAGCGGAGCCACGCGCGGAGTGACACCGGATCGTGCGGGCACACCGGGTTCGTGCCGGTGCGGCGCTCAGCCGCGGGGCCACCGTACGGCGGTGTCGGCCACGGCGGAACGCGCCCGCTCCAGGGTCTCGGGGTGTCCGAACAGGCCCGGCAGTCCGCCGGTGTGCACGAAGACCGTGCGCTGCCCGGGGCGCACCTGGCCGTCGTGGACGGCCGCGATGAGACCGGCCAGGGCGCGGCCGGTGTAGATGGGGTCGAGGACGATACCTTCGGTGCGGGCCGCCGTGGTGATGGCGTCCATGACCGGTTCGGTGAGCGCGGAGTAGCCGGGCCCGACCTGATCGAGGCGCAGCCGCAGAGGGGTGGCCGCGGGCTCTCCGGCCAGCCCCTCGACCAGGTGGCCGACGGTGTGCTCGGGATCGGCGACGGCTCCGCAGTGCACCCCCAGCACCCGCTCGGCGCCGAGGGCGTGGACGAGACCGGCCATGGTGCCGCCCGATCCGACCGCCACCACCGCCGTGGTCAGGTCCGGGTCCTGCACCAGGAGTTCGGCCCCCGCCGCGACATAGCCCAGGGCGCCCAGCACACTGGAGCCGCCGAAGGGGATCACCGCGGGCCGGGCGCCCCGCTCGCGCAGGTCGCGGGCCACGTCCTGCACGGCCGCCGCGAGTTCCGCCTCGCTCACCTCGCCCGCCCATACGACGCGGGCGCCGAAGAGACCGTCGAGCGCGAGGTTGCCCGTCATGCCCTCGGTCGGCGCACCGGCGAGGACCAGGACCACGTCCATGCCCAGCCGGGCACCGGCCGCGGCCGTCAGACGGGCGTGGTTGCTCTGGGCTGCCCCGCTGGTCACCAGGGTGGTGGCGCCCTCGGCGCGGGCGGCACCGGCCGTCCACTCCAGCTTGCGGACCTTGTTGCCGCCGCCGCCGAGGCCGATCAGATCGTCACGCTTGACCCACAGATCCTCGGGCTCCAGCCCGATGGCACGGGCCAGGCGGGGCGCGGGCTCCAGCGGTGTGGGCCGACTCATCAACTCGGCCCGCGCGATGTCCTGGCCCCCCGTTTCATCCTGGCCCCGCGTGGTGCCCTGATCCTGCGTGATGTCCTGATCCTGCGTGGTGCCCTGACGCTCTTCTGACACGATCGCCGCCTTCCAGCCAGCCTGTTTCTCTACTCGGACGCGGAAGTGCCGGGCACGGGCCGCTGCCGCTCGAGTTCGACGTAGCGGGCGCGCATCGCCTCGCTCGCGGCCGGGCCCGCGGTGAACACGTACCTCTCACTGTCGTCGAGGCTTCGGCCGGTGCGCGCGTCCACCACGACAGGTTCGGCCTCCTCGCCGGTGCGGGCGTCGACCAGGATCATGGCGCGCTCCTCAGGCGCGAGGTGCTGATTGCCCCAGGCGGCCAGCGCGACGACGACAGGCCGCAGCGAACGGCCGCGCTCGGTCAGCACGTACTCATGGCGCACCGGGTTGGTCTGGTACGGGCGCCGCTCCAGCAGGCCGTCCGCCACCAGGGTCTTCAGCCGCGTGGTGAGCATGCTGGTGGAGATGTTCAGGCTCTGCTGGAACTGGTCGAAGCGCGTATAGCCGTCGAAGGCGTCGTGCAGGATCAGCAGCGTCCACCACTCCCCCACGTGCTGAACCGTGGTCGACAGCGGGCACTCACGGTCCTCCAGCCTGATCCGGCTTGCCATCGCGACACCCTCCCGAGTTACTGCTAATGTGAAAGTCACTTGCTTCTATTTTAGCAGTCACAAGGGGTGTGCCCTGCGCGCATTCCGGAACGGACAGCCTTGCCCACACCCAATGACTCTCTCTCCGGCCGTCGGGCCCTCGTCACCGGTGGCACCAAGGGCACCGGAGCGGCGATCGCGGCCCGGCTGCGGACGGCCGGTGCGACCGTACTGGTCACCGCCCGCTCCCGGCCCGAGGACGTCCGTGACGACGACTTCGTCGGCGCCGACCTGACCACACCGGAAGGCGCGGAACACATCGCGCGGGAGGTGCGGCGGCGGCTGGGCGGCGCGGACATCCTGGTCCATACGCTCGGCGGCTCGGCCGCGCCCGCCGGTGGCTTCGAGGCGATGTCCGAGGAGATCTGGCAGCAGGAGCTCAACCACAATCTGCTCGGCGCCGTCCGCCTGGACCGCGCCCTGATCCCGGGCATGATCGAACGGGGCGGGGGCGCGGTGGTCCATGTCTCCTCGATCCAGCGTCGGATGCCACTGTGGAACGGCACGCTGGCCTACGCCGCCGCCAAGGCCGCACTCACCACCTACAGCAAGGGCCTGGCCAACCAGGTGGCACCGCTCGGGGTGCGGGTGAACACGGTGTCCCCGGGGTTCATCCAGACGAGCGCGGCCGACGCGCTCATCGACCGCATCGCCGAGCAGACCGGTGACCGGGAGTCCGCTCTGGCGTCGCTCATGGACTCCCTCGGCGGCATCCCCCTCGGGCGTCCCAACCGGCCCGAGGAGGTCGCCGAACTCGTCGCCTTCCTCGTCTCCGACCGTGCCTCCGCCATCGTCGGCGCCGAGCACGTCATCGACGGCGGCACCGTACCCGCCGTCTGAGCCGCTTCAGACGCTCTCCACCGCGGGGCCGTCGGGCACGGCCCGCCCCCGTCCGGCGCGCACCACATTGCCGAGCGGGCTCCCCGCCGCCAGACGGTTGATATTGGTCGCGATCTCCGTGGCGCGGGCGGCGAACGTCTCCTCCGTGTGCCCCGAGTTGTGCGGTGTCATCACCACATTGGGCAATGTGTGGAACGGCAGACGGCTCGGCGCGTGGGGCGGGGCGGCCCACCACACATCGAGGGCGGCCCCGGCGATGGTGCCCGCCGACAGCGCCTCGTACAGCGCCTCCTCCCGCACGACCGGGCCACGGGCGACATTGACGAGGAGCGCCTGAGGGCCCATCGCGGCGAGTTCGGCGGGGCCGATCAGTCCGCGGGTCGCGGGGCTCAGCGGAACGGTCACCACCACGATGTCGGAGTCCGCCAGCAGTTCCGGGAGCCGGTCCGTGCCGCCCACCCAGTCGGGGCGCAGACCGTCCGGCAGCGGGGCCGATGGATCGCGGCGCACGGCCCGCACCCCCAGGCCGACCGCCTGGCACAGCCGGCCGATCTCCCGTCCCGTCTCGCCGAAGCCGATGACGCCGACCCGGCGTCCCCGCAGGGTGTCCCCGAAGGGGAGCGTGGCATCGACGGCCACGTTCCGCCACCGCCCGGCCCGCAGCTCGCGGTCGGCCGCGAGCACCCGCCGGGACAGCATCAGCACGCACATCAGGACGTGTTCGGCGATCGACGCGCCGTGGTGAAAGGTGTTCGCCACGGTCACATCGGGCCCCAGCGCCTCCAGGGGGATGCCGTCGTAGCCCGCGCCGACGACATGGACGAGGCGGAGGCGCCGGGCCCGGCGCGCGTGGTCCTCGCCGAGCTGTGAGCCCACGTACACATCGACGGAGGCGATGGTGTCGGCGATCCGTGCCGCGTCCCAGTCGCAGACGTCCAGCCACTCGTGCCGGTCCTCGGTCCGTGCCCTCAGCCGCTCGCCGAACCTGCTCAGGATCCGGTGGTTGAGCATGATGCGCATCCCCCGGTCACCACCGGGGACAGCCGTGCCGACCATGACCACCGTCCTCATATATAGGCGCTGTCTTCATTCGTGCATGGGGCCCATGAGGCTGTCAATGATCGGGAGGCCTCGGCCAAGGACCGCTCCACCTGCGGCTGTTGTCAGATCCCTTGACGCCCAGGCACCCCCGGTTTAGCTTCGGCGTCCACAAATGCAGACCGGGTACGTAAGTGTAGACAGCCATGTCGACTGTCGTTCTCGGGCGGCACCCCGCCAGCACCCTCGGAGATACGCCGACGATGAAGTCCTCCGTACCCTCCGGCCCGCACCGGGAACGAGGCCGGGCCCATACAGTTCTCGCCCTTCTCACAACCGGCACGCTGCTGCTGACCAGCGCGTGCGCCGTGGCGAACAGTGACGCGGCGGGTGACGCCGGAAGCGCGGACGGCCGCACCCTGCGGGTGGTCCTCACCCAGGAGCCCCCGACGCTGGAGCCCTGCGAGTCATCGCTGACCGCGACCGGTGTCGTCGTCCGCTCCAACATCACCGAGCCGCTGGTGGAACGCGACCCCACCTCGGGGAAGCTGGATCCGCTGCTGGCGACCGGGTGGCGGCAGACGAAGCCCACGACATGGACCTTCGACATGCGCCCCGGTGTGACCTTCCAGAACGGGCAGCCGTTCACGGCGAAGGACGCCGCCTTCTCCATCGACCGCGCCGTCAACTCCGATCTCGCCTGCAACGTGGACGGCTACGTCTTCGGCGACGAGAAGCTCGACGTACACGCCGTCAGCCCGACCCGGCTGACCGTCACCACCGAGAAGACCGACCCCATCCTCCCCCTGCGGCTCAGCTTCGTCGAGATCGTGCCGCGCACCACCAGCACCAAGGCCAAGGTGCGGATACCGGTCGGGACCGGCCCCTACGCCGTCAAGTCCTGGCAGACCGGCGTCTCCATCTCGCTCGCCCGCAACGAGGACTACTGGGGGAAGGCGCCCGCCTACCCCCGGGCCCGGTACGTCTGGCGCAGCGACGCCAGCGTCCGCGCCGCGATGATCGACAAGGGCGAGGCCGATATAGCGACGGCGCTGGACCACACCAGCGCCGACAAGGGCAACACCGTGGCCTACCCCAACAACGAGACCACCGCCCTGCGCCTGGACGGCCGCGAGGCGCCGCTCGACGACATCCGGGTGCGCAAGGCGATCGGCATGGCCGTCGACCGCAAGGGCATCATCGACGCGCTCCTCGGCGGACTGGCCAAGCCCGCCGCCCAACTCGTCCCGCCCGGTGTGGTGGGCCACAACGACGACCTCGCCCCCGTCCCGTACCGGGTGGCCGCCGCCCGCGCGCTGGTGAAACAGGCCGCCGCCGACGGCGTCCCGGTGCACCGGCAGATCACCCTCGTGGCGCGCAACGGCATGTTCGCCGGGATCTCGGAAGTGGCCGAGGCCCTCCAGTACGAGATGGCACGGGTGGGGCTGAACGTGAGGATTCGCATGGCGGACACCGCCACCCACCTCCAGTACCAGCTGCGTCCGCTGCCCCGTGACGTCGGGCCGGTGGCGCTGCTGATCATGCACGGCAACCAGGCCGGGGACGCGGCGTTCACCACCAGTCAGTACCTGGTGAGCGACGGCCCGCAGTCCACCTTCGGCACCAAGGAGCTCGACCGGCGCATCGCCGCGGCGGACGCGCTGTCCGGCAAGGCTCGCGAGAAGGCGTTCGCCGAGGTGCTCGAGTACCAGAACGACACGGTCGTGCAGTACGCCTATCTGGCCCATATGCGCGGGCTGCTGGGGCTGTCGCCGAGGGTGCGGTACCGGCCGGATTCCGCCACCGGGGACGAGATGCGGCTGGCCGAGGTCGGCCCCGCCAAGCCGGGGAGGCACTGAGATGACGTCCTTCCTGCGCAAGCGCGTCATCTCCAGCGCGATCCCCCTGGTGTTCGTGGTGCTAGGCGTGTTCTGCCTGGCCCGGCTGACCGGAAATCCCGTCGATCTCTACCTCCCGCTGAGCGCCACGCCCCAGCAACGCGCCGAGTTCTCCGCCGCCCACGGCTTCGACGACTCCATCCCGGTGCAGCTGTGGGACTACCTCACCCATGCCGCCCGACTCGACTTCGGGACGTCGCTGCGCACCGGGGAGTCGGCCGGTTCGATGGTGCTCAAGGCGTTTCCCGTCACGCTCCAACTGGCCGGGATGACGATGCTGCTGGCGATCCTCGGGGCGCTGCTGGTCGGAAGCCTCGCCGCGTACCGGCCCAACTCGCTCATCGACCGGATCGCCGGTCTGCTGTCGATGACGGCGGCCAGCATCCCCGACTTCTGGTTCGCGATCGTGGGGGTGCTGGTCTTCGGAGTGGGTCTCGACTGGCTGCCGACCTCCGGCACCCTGGGCGGCCCGGAGATCTGGGTGCTGCCCATCGCCACCCTGCTGATCCGCCCGTTCGGGGTGCTGGTGCAGGTGGTCCGCGGCAGCATGGTCGGCGCGCTGTCCGCGCCGTATGTGAAGGTCGCGCGCAGCAAGGGAGCCGGCCCCCGGCGCGTGGTGTTCGGACACGCGCTGCGCAACTCCATCACGCCCGTGCTGACCGTGGCCGGGGATCTCACCGTCGGTCTGGTCAACGGCGCGGTGGTGGTGGAGACGATCTTCGGCTGGCCCGGGATCGGCAAGCTCATGATCGACTCGATTCTCCAGCGCGACTTCGCGGTGTTGCAGGCCGCCGTCCTGCTCACGGCGGTGACGATCTTCGCGCTGAACATCCTCGTGGACGTCTGCCACGCCCTGATCGACCCCCGAGTGCGCCAGGCGGTGCCGGCGTGAGCGAAGGAGCCACCATGACCGACCCGGCCGACCGTCCCGCTGGGGAGACCGCCCCGTCGCGCGCCCGTCCGCCGCGCTGGTGGCTGCTGCTCGGCCGGGACCGGGCCGCGGCCGTCGCGGCCGTCATCCTCGCCGGGGTGTTCCTGGTCGCGCTGTTCGGCCGGGTGTTCATCGGGGACCGGGCCGTACGGCAGGATCTGCGCGCCTCGCTGCGCCCGCCCTCCCTCGACCACGGCTTCTACGGGCTGCTCGGCACCGATGTGCTGGGCCGCAGCGTGCTGGCCCGGCTGGTGGACGCCGCGGGGACGACGCTGTCCGTCGCGGTGCCCGCGGTGCTGTGCTCGCTGCTGATCGGCTCGGCACTGGGGCTGTGGGCCGGTTACCACGGGGGCATGCGCGAGAACGTCGCGATGCGGGTCGCCGATGTCATCCTCAGCTTCCCGTCCCTGCTGATCGCGGTGGTCGTGCTGTATGTCTTCGCGCCCAGCGCGATGAACATCGTGCTGATCCTGGCCATCGCGCGCGTCCCGGTCTATCTGCGCACCGCCCGCGCGGAGTCGGCCGAGCTGAGGAGCCGTCTGTTCGTGGACGCGGCCCGGACCTTCGGCACCCCGAGCCGGAACATCATCCACCGGCACATTCTGCCGATCGCGCTGCCCACGCTGCTGACCGTGGCCACGCTCGACTTCTGTTTCGTCATGCTGACCGAGTCGTCCTTGAGCTTCCTCGGCATCGGCATCCAGCCCCCCGATGTGAGCTGGGGGCTGATGGTGGCGCAAGGGCGCCAGTACCTTCAGACGGCCTGGTGGATCGCCGTGCTGCCGGGTGTCGCGATCGTGCTCACCACGGTGTCGGCCACGGTGCTCGCCGCCTGGGTCCGCCTGGCCACCGACCCGGCCCAGCGCTGGCGTCTGACGTTGCCCAGGAAGCGGCGCGGCAACCGGGCCGCTGTTCCCTCGGAGATGATCGCGTGAAGTCCTCCACCCTGCCCGCGGCCACCGGGACCGGCGGCCCCGCCCTCGAAGTCGAGGGTCTCTGCGTCGACGTGCGCACCCCCTCGGGCACCGTCCGCGCGGTGAACGACGTCGGCTTCCGGGTGCGCAAGGGGCGCACGCTGGCGCTGCTGGGCGAGTCCGGCTGCGGCAAGTCGATGACCGCGCTGTCCATCGTCGGGCTGCTCGACCCGACCGCCGAGGTGACGGGCGGATCCGTGAAGGTGTCCGGCACCGATGTGCTGCGGCTGGGCCAGGCGGGGCGCAGGAAGCTCGCCGGCCCCGTGCTGTCGATCGTCTTCCAGGACGCGCTGACCGCGCTCAACCCCGTACAGCCGGTCGGCAGGCAGCTCGCCGAGCCGTTCCGCATCCATCGCGGGATGTCGCGCCGCGACGCCCGGGAGCAGGCGGTCGAGCTGATGACCCGGGTCGGTATCCCCGAGCCCCGGCTGCGGGCCCGCGCGTATCCGCATCAGTTCTCCGGCGGTATGCGCCAGCGGCTGCTGATCGCGATGGCCGTCGCGCTGGACCCCGATGTGCTCATCGCCGACGAGCCCACGACCGCGCTCGATGTCACCGTGCAGGCGCAGATCATGCGGCTGCTGCGGGATCTCCAGACCGAGCGGGACATGGCGCTGGTGCTGATCACCCACGATCTGGCGGTGGTGGCGCAGCGCGCGGACGATGTCGCGGTGATGTACGCGGGCAATGTGGTGGAGACCGGCCCGGTGGCGGAGGTGTTCTCCCGCCCCCGCCACCCCTACACCAAGGGGCTGCTCGACTCGGTTCCCGAACACGCCGTCAGGGGCCGCCCGTTGCCCGCCGTACCGGGCAGCCCGCCCGAGCTCAGCGCGGTCCCGTCCGGCTGTGTCTTCCAGGCCAGATGTCCACTGGCCCGGGAGCGCTGCGCCCAGGAGCGCCCCCCTTTGATGTCCGTCGGGACCTCGCGCTCGGCCGCCTGCCACTTCTCCGAGGAGCTCGACCGTGTCTGAGACGCCCCTCACCGACGCCACCGCCACCGGCTCCCGGGCCGATGGCTCCGCCGCTCCCCCGCCGCTGCTCGAAGTCAGCGGCGTGACCAAGTCGTTCGGCCATGGCCGCCGGCGCCTGACCGCGCTCGACGGCGTCGATGTGCGGGTCGAGCGCGGGCAGACGCTCGGGCTGGTGGGCGAGTCCGGATGTGGTAAGTCGACGCTGGCCAGAGTGGTGCTCGGTCTTGAGCGGCCGGACTCGGGCACCGTGCGCTTCGAGGGCACCGATCCGTTCACCCTCAGGGGCAAGGAACTGCTGGCCTGGCGGCGCCGGGTGCAGATGGTTTTCCAGGACCCCTTCGCCTCGCTCAACGCCCGGATGTCCGCGGCCGACCTCATCGGCGAGCCGTGGCGCACCCACCGCGACATCGTGCCCACGGCACAGGCACGGGAGCGGCGGGTCCGTGAGCTGCTGTCCCTCGTCGGGCTGCGGGAGAGCGACGCCCACCGCTACCCCAACGAGTTCTCCGGCGGGCAGCGGCAGCGCATCGGCATCGCCCGCGCGCTGGCGCTCGACCCCGATCTCATCGTGTGCGACGAGCCGGTGTCCGCGCTCGACCTGTCGGTACAGGCCCAAGTGCTCAATGTGCTCTCCGAGTTGCGGGAACGGCTCGGTGTCTCCTACGTCTTCATCTCCCATGACCTGTCCGTGGTCCGGCATGTCTCCGACCGGGTGACGGTGATGTACCTGGGCAAGGTCATCGAGCACGGCCCCACCGAGGACGTCTTCGACCGGCCCGTACACCCCTACACCGCCGCCCTGATGTCCGCCGCGCCCACCCTCGACGTCTCCGGGCAGGCCGTCTCCGGGCAGGCCCGGGACGACGAGATCCAGCTGCGCGGGGAGATCCCGTCCCCGTACGACATCCCGTCGGGCTGCCGGTTCCGCACCCGCTGCTGGAAGAGCGAGGCCCGGTGCGCCGAGCTCGCTCCACCTGTCGTGATCCGCGACGGCACGGCGGACACCGGGCGGGAGCCGCATGCGGGCCTGTGCCACTTCCCGCTGGACGCCGGGCCGATGGAAGCATGAGCTCGCCGGAGTTCGCCCTGCTCTTCATCACGGTGGCGGTCGGGGCGCTGCTCCAGGTCGCCATCGGCTTCGGGCTCGGCCTGCTGGCCGCCCCGGTGATCGCGATATTCGACCCGTCGCTCACCCCGGTGGCGGTCCTGCTGCTGGCCACCGGGGTCACGGCCGCGGTGCTGGTGCTGGAGGGCGGCCACCTGGACCTGCGGGGCGCGGGGTGGGCGCTGGTCGGCCGGGTGCCGGGGGTGCTGGGCGGCGCGGCGCTGGTGGCCGTGCTGCCCGCCCGGTACCTCGCCCTCCTGGTGGCCGCGGTCGTCGTCGCGGGCGTGGCGGTGAGCCTGCGCGGCTTCGTGCCCGCGCCGCGGCGGCGGTCGGTGCTGCTGGCCGGTCTGATGTCGGGGCTGATGGGCACGGCGACCGCCATCGGAGGGCCGCCGATGGCCATGGTCTGGCAGCGGCTGAGCGGACCGCGGCTGCGCGCCACGATGAGCGGGTTCTTCCTGGCCGGTTCGGTGATGAGTCTGGCCACCCTGGCGGCGACGGGGGCGGTGCACACGTACAGCCTGTGGCACACCGCCCTGCTGGCCCCGGCCGCGGCGATCGGCGTGCTGCTGGCCCGCCCGCTGTCGAGCCGGCTGGACCTGCGGCGCACCAGGGCCGTGGCCATGGTGCTCGCGGTGGCGAGCGCGACGGTGCTGGTGGTCCAGCAGTTCGTCTGAGCCGGGTGGCACTTTTCCGTTGAGCAGACGTATCCGGTCAGCCCTCCGCCGCCACGGGTGCGGCCCAGCAGGACCGGGAGGAACTCGTCCTCCCGCCACTCGCTCCGGCGGGTGCCACGATCAGTCGTCTCAGGCCACGTCAGGCGGCATGTTGTACGGCGTGACGACCTGGATGGGCGAGGGCAGGGAGGGGCCGTCGTCGGGGAGGGCTCCGTGGGCCCGCATGATGATCTGGCAGGCGCGGCGCATGTCCTGGCGCAGGTCGTGGTGGAGCACCGCGGACAGCCGGCGCTCGCGCAGCAGCCGGGTGTTGTCGTGGTCCAGGTCGTGGGCGATGAACACCTCGTAGCCGCGGCCGAGCTCCTCGAAGGCCTGGATCGTCGCGGTGTTGCCGCCGCCGATCGAGTAGACCGCCCGGATGTCCGGGTCGCGGCGCAGCGCCCGCAGAACCAGGTCGCGCTGGGTGGCGTCCAGGCCGTCGCTGTCGGTGACCTCGACGAGCGTGCGCCCGGGGTGTGCGTTGCGCAGGGCGCCGCGGAAGCCCATCTCGCGTTCCTCCTCACCGCGGAAGAACCCGCGGCTGACGGTGGTGAGCACATTGCCGGGGCGGTCGCCGAGCCACTGGCCCATGAGGTACGCGGCGGTGGCTCCGGCGGCGCGGTTGTCGATGCCGACGTAGGCCCGGCGGGCGCTGTTAGGCAGATCGGTCACCAGGGTCACCACCGGTATACCCACGGCCGCCAGTCGGCCGACGGCCGCGGTGACCTCGGGCACGTCGGGCGCCTTCAGGACGACCCCCTGGCAGCCGCCGCGTTGGCCGACGCGGTCCAGCGTGGCGATCAGCTCCTCCACCGGACCGACCTCGCGGAAGTGGAAGCGCGACCGCATCACCGCCGGGCGCAGCGAGGGCAGCTCCGCCTCCAGTGCGGCGCGGACCGCCGAGGAGAACCGCTCAGGGGCCTGCATCACGATATCGATCATGAAGGTGCGGCCGCCGATGCGGACCTGGGTGCGCTGCCGGTCCAGGTCCTTGATCGCCTGATGGACCTCCCGGGTGGTGCTCTCGCGCACCCCGCCCCGGTGGTTCAGCACCCGGTCGACGGTGGCCTCGCTCAGACCGGCCTGCCGGGCGATCTCCCGGATGGGATACGGATGGGCCATCGGCGCGCCTCCCTGATGGGTTTTTGATGGACCGCTGAGGATTGCCCGATGCTCGGCCGATCACAACACTGACAGAAGGCCGCAGCCCACGGGAAGGATCGGACGGCAATGCCCCTCATCGCTCCGAGGTCTCATGTCTGGCTCAGTGAGGCCGACTGTTCCCTCGACGCCTTCCGCACCCTGGTCGAGCGGACCACCGACCCCGGCGACCACCCCGGCGCCGACGCCGTGGAGCGGAACGTCCCCGTCTACGACGGCGACCGCCTGCGGGCCCGGGCCGCCACGGCTTCCGGCCGCCGGGAGGCGCAGGCGGAACTGGTCCACGCCCTGCTGGACGGCCCGGGCATCGTGGTGTTCAAGGGGGCCTTCCCCGACGCGTCGGTCCTGGACCGGGCCACCGAGGCGTTCACGGCGCTGATCGAGCGGGAACGGGCAGCGGGTGCCGCCCGCGGTGACCACTTCGCCAAGCCCGGCGCCAACGACCGGGTGTGGAACGCGCTGGAGAAGCTGGCCCTGAGCGCACCGGAGGTCTTCGCCGACTACTACGCCAACGACCTCATCGCCCTCGTGGCCACCGCCTGGCTCGGCTCCGGCTACCAGGTCACCTCGCAGATCAACCAGGTCAACCCGGGCGGCGCGGCCCAGAGCGCGCACCGCGACTACCACCTCGGCTTCCTCTCCGAGGCGCGGGCCGCGGCCTATCCCGCCCATGTCCACCGGCTGTCCCCCGTGCTGACCTTGCAGGGCGCGGTCGCCCACTGCGCCATGCCGGTCGAATCCGGCCCGACGCTCTATCTGCCGTACTCGCAGGCGTACGAGCCCGGCTATCTGGCCTGGCGCCGACCGGAGTTCATGGCCTACTTCGCCGAGCACCACGTCCAGCTGCCCCTGGCGGCGGGCGACGCGGTCTTCTTCAACCCCGCGCTGTTCCACGCCGCCGGGCACAATCGCTCGGCGGACATCCGGCGGATGGCCAACCTGCTCCAGATCTCCTCCGCGTTCGGCCGCGCCATGGAGACCGTCGACCGAGAGGCGGTGGCCAACGCCGTCTTCCCCGTACTGCGGCGGCGCAAGGCCGAAGGCGCCACCGAGGACTGGCTGCACAACGTGGTCGCGGCCTGCGCCGAGGGCTACCCGTTCCCCACCAACCTCGACCTCGACCCGCCGGTCGGCGGCCTCGCCCCGGACTCCCAGGCCGACACCCTCCGGCGCGCCCTGGAGCGGGGCTGGAGCCCGGAGACCCTCCGTACGGAACTGCGGGCCGGCGCCGAGCGCCGCCAGAGCTGAAGGAGACGACCGCTCATGGGACTGCTTCAGGACAAGATCGTCCTGGTCAACGGGGGCAGCCAGGGGATCGGCGCGGGCATCGTCCGCGCCGCCGCCCGCGAGGGGGCCACGGTGGCGTTCACCGGACGCCGCCCCGACGCCGGTGAGCCGCTGGCCGGGGAGCTGGCCGCCCAGGGCGCCACGGTCTCCTTCCTCCGCGCCGACCTGGCCGATCCCGCGCAGGCACGCGGCAGCGTGGAACAGGTGGTGGCGGCCCACGGCAGGATCGACTGCCTGGTCAACTCCGCGGGGCTCACCTCGCGCGGCACGCTGCTGGACACCACGCCCGAGCTCTTCGACGCGCATATCGCGATCAATCTGCGCGCCCCGTTCTTCGCCATGCAGGCCGCCGTCGCCGACATGGTGGCCAGGAAGGCCCCGGGCACCATCGTCAACATCATCTCCAACTGCGCACACGGCGGATATCCGTTCCTGGCGCCGTACGCCGCCGCGAAGGCCGGGCTCGCGGGCCTGACCCGCAACGCCGCCCACGCCCACCGCTGGGACCGCGTCCGCGTCAACGGCCTCAACCTGGGCTGGACCGACACCGAGGGCGAGGACGCCATCCAGCGCGCCTTCCACGGCGCGGGCGACGACTGGCGCGAGGAGGCGGCCCGCGCCCAGCCGATGGGCAAGCTGGGCCAGGTGGACGAGGTCGCCGATGTCGTCGTCCTCCTCCTCTCCGACCGCAGCGGGGTCGTCACCGGCTCGGTCATCGACTGGGACCAGAACGTCGTCGGCGGACTCGGCTGACCCGCCGCGTCACCAGAAGCGTCACCAGAAGCGACACCACCGTCCGGACAGAAAGGGACACGACTTCCCATGCGTATCGGCATCATGGGCCTGGGCCGGATCGGCGCCTTCCACGCCGAGACCCTGTCCACGCTCGACGCGGTGGACTCCCTCGTGGTCACCGACCCGGTCGCCGCGGCCGCCACCGCCGCCGCCGAGCGCTTCGGCGCCCACGCGGTCGACTCGCCGGAGGCCGTGCTCGCGGCCGGAGTGGACGGTGTCGTGATCGCCGCGGCCACCGACGCCCACCCCGAACTCATCCTCGCCGCCGTGCGGGCGGGCGTACCGGTCTTCTGCGAGAAGCCCGTGGCGCGCACGATCGAGGAGAGCCTCGATGTCCTCCGCGCGGTGGAGGACGGTGGGGTGGAGGTCCAGATCGGCTACAACCGGCGCTTCGACCCCGGTTACGCGGCCGCGCGGGCGGCGGTGGTCAGCGGTGAGCTCGGGCCGTTGCACACCGTGCGGTCCACCACCTTGGACCCCGAGCCGCCCCCGGCCGGCTACGTGGCCGTCTCCGGTGGCATCTTCCGCGACTGCGCCGTGCACGACTTCGACACCGTCCGCTGGATCACCGGCCGCGAGGTCGCCGAGGTCTACGCGACCGGCGCCAACCGCGGCGCCGAGTACATCGCGGCCGCCGGAGACGTGGACACCGCCTCCGCCCTCCTCACCCTGGACGACGGCACCCTCGCCGTGGTCTCCAACACCCGCCACAACCCCCGGGGTTACGATGCCCGCCTGGAGCTCCACGGCATGACGGACAGCGTGGCCGCGGGCCTGGAGGACAGGCTGCCGCTGCGCTCCGTCGAACCGGGCGCCACCTTCCCCGGCGGCACACCGCACCACTTCTTCATGGACCGCTTCGCCGCCGCCTACCGGGCCGAGCTCACCGCCTTCACCGAGGTCGTGGCGGGTCTGCGGCCCTCCCCCTGCACCATCGCCGACGCCGTCGAGGCCGGCTGGATCGCCGAGGCCTGCACGCTTTCGTTGCGCGAACACCGCCCCGTGACCATGGAAGAGGTACGCAAGGGATGACGACAGCCGAGCCGCTGCGCATCGGGGTCCTGGGCACCGCCCGGATCTGCGAGCTCTCCCTCGTCGGCCCCGCCCGGGCTCAGCTCGCCCCGTCGGCTGCCGTGCCCGGCCCGGCCACCCCGGGCGCGCCCGTGCGCAGCCCGTCCATGACCAGGTCCAGCAGCCGTCGGGCGCGTGCCTGCCCGCTCTCGCCGGGGCCGATCTGCCACAGGCCGGCGATGGCGAGCAGGAAGTCGTCGGTGGTGACGCCCGGGCGGATGGTGCCGACCTCCTCGTTGGCCCGCAGCAGGAGCGCCACGGCCTCGGTCATCTGGCCGTGCCCCGGTTTCTCCTGGCCGCAGGACGCGCTGATGGCCTTGTGCAGCGCGTCGGCGAGACCGGCCTTGGCCATGGCGAACCGGGCCAGGTGCCCCATCCATTCCCGCAGCGCCTGATCCGGCGCTCGGGTGCGCAGCAGCTCGGCCGCGGTGTCGGCCACCTGCCGCATCTCATGGCGGTAGATCTCCAGGACGAGGGCCTCGCGGCTGGGGAAGTGGCGGTACAGCGTGCCCTGCCCGACGCCCGCCTTCTTCGCGATGGTGCTCAGCGGGACGTCGGCCGAGCGCGTCAGCTCCGCCAGCGCCACTTCCAGGATGCGCTCGCGGTTCGCGGCCGCGTCCGAGCGCAGACGCGCGTCCCTCTCTGCCCGCACTCGCCCTCCTCCGGACCCCGCCGTAGCGCCAACCTTGCTCACCGGACAGCTGTCCGCTAAGTTTCTTGCACAGCGGACACTTGTCCGCTTAGGCCCACCTTACCGGCTGAAACGGCCGGTGTGGATGGCCGAAACCGAGCGCCGACCGGCATTGTCCCGCATCCCATATCCTCGGGACTCCCTCCCTAGGCCCCGGGCCCCCTCCATCGGACGACTTCAGCGCGCACCACACCCGCGAAAGAAGGCTGATCATGGCCCCATCGACGTCCAGCGTCATCACGCTGACCATCAACGGCGAGAAACACACGCTGCCCGTCGACCACCGCACCACCCTGCTCGACGCCCTGCGGGAGCAGCTCGACCTCACCGGCACCAAGAAAGGCTGTGACCAGGGCCAGTGCGGTGCCTGCACGGTGCTGATGGACGGCCGCCGGGCCGTCTCCTGTCTCCAGCTCGCGGTGGCGGCCGAGGGCCGTGAGGTCACCACGATCGAAGGCGTGGCCGAGGGCGACGAGCTGCACCCGGTGCAGCAGGCGTTCCTCGACCTCGACGGCTACCAGTGCGGTTACTGCACCCCGGGGCAGATCTGTTCCGCCCTCGCCGTGATCGAGGAGCACGCGGCGGGCTGGCCGAGCGCCGCCACCGCCGACGTCCGCCCCGAAGCGGGGCCCCCGCCCCTCACCCCGGACGAGATCCGGGAGCGGATGAGCGGCAACCTGTGCCGCTGCGGCGCCTATGTGTCGATCGTCCAGGCGGTCGCGCGGGCGGCCGAGGCGCGCACGGCCGGGACCGAGGAGGCCCTCGCATGAAGGAGTTCGGCTACCAGCGGGTTCTCGAGGTCTCCGAGGCGGTCTCCGTGCTCGGCGCGGACCCCGACGCGCGTTTCCTCGGCGGCGGCACCAATCTGGTCGACCTGATGAAGACCGGCGTCGAGCGGCCGGGACGCCTGGTCGACGTGCGCGAACTGCCCCTGGACCACGTCGAGGTGACGCCGGACGGGGACGTGCGCATCGGGGCCACCGTCACCAACAGCGATCTCGCCGCCCACCCCGAGGTGCGGCGCCGCTACCCGGCCCTCGCCCAAGCCGTCCTGGCCGGTGCGTCCGGCCAGCTGCGCAACATGGCCACCGTCGGCGGCAACCTCCTCCAGCGCACCCGCTGCGGCTACTTCACCGATGTGGCCGGGCCCTGCAACAAGCGCCTCCCCGGCAGCGGCTGCCCGGCCGTCGAGGGTGAGCACCACAACCACGCGGTCCTCGGCGCCTCCGAGCACTGCGTGGCCACCCACCCCTCGGACATGGGGGTCGCGCTCGCCGCCTTCGACGCCGTCGTACGGTACGAAACCGCCGACGGGCCGGGCGAGTTGCCGCTCGCGGACTTCTATCTGCCCGTGGGCGACACCCCGCACCTGGAGACCGCGCTGCCGTCCGGCGCGCTGATCACCGGTATCACCCTGCCCCCGGCCCCGGTGGCCGCCCACTCCCGCTACCGCAAGGTCCGCGAGCGCGCGTCCTACGCCTTCGCGATCGGTTCGATCGCCGCCGCCCTCGACGTCCGGGACGGGGTCGTCCAGGAGGTCCGCCTCGCCTTCGGGGCGGTCGCCTCCCGGCCGTGGCGGGCGCTGGCGGCCGAGCGGGCGCTGACCGGGGGCCCGGCGACCGCCGAGGCGTTCGCCGCCGCCGCGGACGCGGAGCTGGCCGCCGCCGATCCACTGCCCCACAACGGATACAAGGTGCCGCTGATGCGCAACCTCGTCGTGGCCCTGCTGACCGAACTCACCGAGGAGGCCGCCCGATGACCACGACGACCGGAACCACCACGACGACGGGCGCCTTCGGCACCGCGCGCACCCGCGTGGAGGGCCGGGAGAAGGTCACCGGAGCGGCCCGCTACGCGGGCGACATCCCCCTGCCCGACCTCGCCCACGGCTGGATGGTGCTGTCCACCGTGGCCCGCGGCCGCGTCAGCGCGGTCGAGTCCGAGCCGGTGCTCGCCATGCCCGGCGTCCTCGCGGTCATCCACCACGAGAACGCCCCGCGGGTCAACCTGGACTACATGGGCATGATCGGGAAGCCCGACCCGATCCTCGGGGTCTTCCAGCACGACCGTGTCCCCTTCATGGGCTGGCCGGTGGCGCTGGTCCTCGCCGAGCGGCCCGAGCAGGCCAGGGAGGCCGCGGAGGCACTGGTCGTCCGGTACGAGCAGGAGCCGCACGACATCGGCTTCACCGCCGGACACCCGGACATGTACACCCCTCCGGATTCGCCCTTCGGGCCGGCGGTGTCGTCGAAGGGGGACGTCGAGGCCGAACTCGCCGCGTCCACCTTCGTCGTGGACTCCGAGTACACCACCCCGGAAGAGCACCACAACCCCATGGAGCCGCACGCGGCGACGGCCCACTGGGACGGCGGCCGGCTGGAGGTCTTCGACTCCAACCAGGGCAGCACGATGGTGGCCGCCGAGCTCGCGCAGATCTTCTCCCTCGACGCGGAGTCGGTGCGGGTGCGGTCCGAGCACGTCGGCGGCGGCTTCGGCTCCAAGACCACCCGCCCGCACCAGGTGGCCGCCGCCATGGCCGCGACCGTTCTCCAGCGCCCGGTGCGCGTCGTGATGACCCGCCGCCAGATGTTCTCGACGATCGGCTACCGCAGCCCCACCGCGCAGCGGGTCAGGCTCGGCGCCGACGAGTCGGGGCGGCTGCGGGTGCTGGACCACCGGTCCGAGTGCGTCACGTCGACCGTCCACGAGTTCATCGAGCGGAGCGCCACGGTGGCCCGCGTGATGTACGACGCCGACGCGCACTACACCAGCGACCGCGTCGTACGGCTCGATGTGCCGAGCCCGACCTTCATGCGCGCGCCCGGCGAGGCGCCGGGCTCGTTCGCGCTGGAGTGCGCGATGGACGAGCTCGCCGAGAAGACCGGCATCGACCCGATCGAGCTGCGCGTCCGCAACGAGCCCGACCGGGGCCCGGTCTCGGGCCTGCCGTTCAGCAGCCGCAATCTGGTCGCCTGCTACGAGGAGGGCGCCCGCAGGTTCGGCTGGGCCGGCCGGGACCCCCGTCCGGGGGTGCGCCGCGAGGGGCGGTGGCTGCTCGGGACCGGTATGGCGGCGGCCAGCTTCCACTCCGGCGCCGGACCGTCCACGGCGGCCGTGACGGCGGAGGCGGACGGCACCTTCACCGTGCGCATCAACGCGGCGGACATCGGCACCGGTGCCCGGACCGCCATCAACCTGGTCGCCGCGGACGCGCTGGCGGTGGATCCGGAGCGGGTCCGGGTGGTCATGGCGGACAGCGACCTCGGCCCGGCGATGCTCGCCGGCGGCTCGATGGGCACGCGCTCCTGGGCGTGGGCGGTGGCGATCGCGGTGAGCGAACTGCGCGAGCGGCTGGCCCTGGGCGGCGACATCCCGCCCGAGGGGATCACCGCGCGCTCCGACACCACCGAGGCGATCGGCGCCCTGGCCCAGAAGGAACGGCACTCCTTCGGCGCGCAGTTCGCCGAGGTGGCCGTGGACGTCACCAGCGGAGAGGTCCGGGTGCGGCGGATGCTCGGCATCTTCGCGGCGGGCCGGATCGTCAACCCGCTGACCGCGCGCAACCAGCTCGTCGGCGGAATGATCTGGGGCATTTCCATGGCCCTGCACGAGGAGGCGGTCAGGGACCGGGCCTCGGGCGGCCTGGTCTCCCCCGACCTCGCGGGCTATCACTTCGCCGCCAACGCCGATGTGCCGGTCGTCGAGGCGGACTGGGTGGACGACCCGGACCCGGACGACCCGGTCGGCATCAAGGGCGTCGGCGAGGTCGGCATCGTCGGGGCCGCGGCGGCGATCTCCAACGCGGTGTGGCACGCCACCGGCGTCCGCCACCGCAACCTGCCGATCCGCCCGGACCGGGTCCTGTCGGCGGGGACGAACCTGCCGGAGCCCGGCCACGCGGGCTGACCCTCGCACCGTCGAGCGCTCGGCGCCGGTCAGGTTTCCCACCTGGCCGGCGCCGAGCTCGTAGGGGCGCTGTTCGGCCGCGCCCTCGTAGGTTCCTGCGGCCGTGATGCGGCCTTGTGGGGCGAGTCCACTCGACCATACGGGCGGGATAAGAGGTCCAGTCCGATTATGTGATCGGGTGGCACGGTACCGACAACGGCATGGCCACTCCCCCCGATCCCCCGCAGAACGCGGAGACCGCGAGCCCGGCGTCCCTGGTGGGCCGCAAGGGCTACGACGAGCGCTTCCTGGGCCCCTCCCTGCCGCTGCCCCGGCCGACCGGCCCCGACACCGAGACGACCGTCCTGCCCTACACCAACTTCAGCGTCGTCTTCCGCCCGGACCGCCGGCTGGCCGCGGCGACGGCCGTCACGATCGACGGCGCGCACCTCGTCGATGTGCCACGCGAGGACGAATGGCGCTTCGACCCCCGCCTGCCCGAGGCCCAGCAGGCCGGTCACCCCGTCTACCGGGACAACCCGCTGGACAAGGGACATCTGGTCCGCCGCCTCGATCCCGTATGGGGTCCGAACGCCTCCATGGCGAACGACGACACCTTCCACTACACCAACGCCGCTCCCCAGATGAACGTCTTCAACCAGGGCAAGCAGCTCTGGCAGGGGCTGGAGAACTTCCTGCTGGACCACGCCGAGGAGTTCGACAGAAAGCTGACGGTGTTCACCGGACCCGTGCTCGAGAACTCCGATCCGCCCTACCGGGGCATCCAGGTGCCGCTCCGGTTCTGGAAGGTCGCCGCGTTCCTCCAGGACGGGGAGCTGGCCTCCACCGCCTATGTGCTCGACCAGAGCCCCGACCTCAGCCGGGACGCCGCCGCCCGGGTCATGGCGGAGGCAGCGCGGGCCGGAGACCCTCCCCCGCTCGGGGCGTTCCGCACCTTCCAGGTGCCGGTCTCCGACATCGCCCGCCTCACCGCCCTGGACCTGGGCCCGCTCCCGGCGGCCGACCGGCTGACCGCCGGAAGGCGCGCCGCACCCCGCTGGACCCGTCTGGAGTCCTACGACGACATCACCGTGCGCGCCGCATGAACCCGTCCGCCACACGCGTCTGACGCCGCACCGGCACCGGATACCGCCGATCGGCTGGCGCTGTGCGGCGATCCAGTCATCTTCCCGTTCCGTCCGCTCCCCTCCGGGCCCCGGCGGGGAACCACTCGCCCAAGCCGAGGAGAGCAGAGAGGGCACCGATGAGCGACGACTTCGTACTGGACGTGACCAGGATCCGCGACGACGCCCGCCGGAAGATGGCGGCGGGCCCGGTGACGGACACCTACGGTCTGGACAAGAACCGGGTCATCGGCATCCTCAACGACGTCATCGCGACCGAGGTGGTGTGCTGGCTGCGCTACACCCGCCACGCCATCTCGGCCAGGGGCATCGACCGCGCCCAGGTGTCCTCGGAGTTCACCGAGCACGCGAAGGAGGAGATGCAGCACGCGCTGCGCGCCGCGGAACGCGTCTCGCAGCTCGGCGGCGACCCCGACTTCGACCCCGCCTCGCTGACCCAGCGCTCCCACACCGACTACACCACCCCGGCCGCCGATGACCTCAAGGCGATGCTGGAGCACAATCTGCTCGCCGAGCGCATCGTGATCGCCAGCTATCAGGAGATCATCCGCTGGCTGGGCGAACACGACCCGACCACCCGCCGGCTGATGGAGTCGATCCTGGAGGAAGAGGAGGAGCACGCCGACGATCTGGTGGATCTGATCGGCGTCTGACATCCGTGATGGGTCGGCCCATGACCACGCGGTGGCCCCGCTCGCTCTCCTGCCTCATCGTGACCGCCCTGTCCTCGGCCCTGCTCGCCGGGTGCGGGGAGGACGACGCCCATGGCCGGAGCTGTTCCGGCCGCACGGGCAGGGATCTCTCCAGCCGCACCGTGGCCGGTGGCGACCTGTGGCAGAAGAAGCTGCGGTGCGTGAATCTCGAACGGTCCACGCTGACCGGGCTGGTGTCCGAGGCCAATCTGCGGCGCGGCAATCTCTACGCGGCACGGCTGGCCGCGGTGTCGCTGGAGAACGTCGATCTGCGCGGCGCCGACCTCCGGCGGGCGGACCTCACCTCCGCCACCCTCTCGCAGGTCGATCTGCGCGGCGCCGATCTGCGCGGCGCCAGGCTCGGCAGGGGTCTGCTCACCGATGTCAGCTTCGAGGGCGCGCGGCTGGACGACGTGTATCTGCGGGCGGCCTCCCTCACCCATGTCGGCCTCAACGGAGCGGATCTGAGCGGCGCCGATCTGGCCGGAGCCACGGTGTCCGACTCCGATCTCCGCGGCGCGCGGCTGCGGGATGCCGATATCTCGACGACGAGTTGGGAGAACGTCCTCTGCCCGGACGGCTCCCGGTCGAGCGCACGGGTCTCCTGCGCCGACCATCGGGACCGGGCGGCGGACCGGGCCTCGGGTCAGCTTCCCCCGCCGTCGGCCGCCTTGCCGGTCTCCCCCTGAGAGGTCTTCCGGGCGGCGCTGTGCGCCTGCTCGAGGCCCTTCATATAGGCGTCCAGATAGTCGGCGTCCGACAGCCGGGCGCAGGGCGCGGGGACGGGGTGGGAGCGGACCGCTCCGCCCTTGTGGGCGGCGGCCCGGTCGGCGATGGCATCGACACAGGCCCGGGTGGTCTCGGCCTTCTCGGCGGCGCCCGGGGTGCCGCTCGGTGTGCTCTTGTCGCGCACGTCACCGCCGGTGGAACAGCCGGTCAGGAGCAGGGTGATGGCGATGACTGCCGCGGCGTGGACGGTGCGGGTGCCCATGTGTCTCCCAGGTGCGTGGATGGTGGGGTGCATCATGCGGCGTGGCGGCGGCGAAGTGGGAGAGCCGTGTAGCCGTTGTGATGAAACGGTGACCGAACGGACGTACGGATGAACGCCGGCCGGAACCCGGGCAAAGCGATGGCCGGGACGGTCGGTGACGGACCGCCATACCCGACCGGACCGGGCACAGGATGTCGGGTCCGGCAGGGCGCCGGCTTCCTAACGTGATCAGCGTCAAGGAAGGAGACCGAGGTGCTGGAGCAGCTGAACGAGGCCCTGGACCACATCGATGCGCGGCTCGACCAGCGGATCGATGTGGCCGAGCTGGCGCGGATCGCGATGACGTCGGAGTACCACTTCCGGCGGCTGTTCTCCGCGCTGGCGGGGATCTCGCTGTCGGAGTACATCCGGCGCAGACGGCTCACCCTCGCGGGGGCCGAGGTGCTCGCGGGGGAGCGGACGCTCCTGGAGATCGCGGTGCGCTACGGCTACGGCTCGGGGGAGGCGTTCGCGCGGGCGTTCCGGGCCATGCACGGGGTGGGCCCGGGTGAGGCCCGGCGGGCGGGTGCCTCGCTGAGCTCCCAGCCGCGGATGTCCTTCCGCCTCATCGTCGAAGGGAGCAGCAGTATGCGATACCGGGTCGTGGAGAAGGAGCGGTTCCAGGTGGTCGGCAGGAAGGTCCGTGTTCCGCTCGTGCACGAGGGGGTGAATCCGGCGATCGCGGAGTTCATCCGGGGGCTCGGCCAGGAGACGATACGGCGGATCGCCGCTCTGTCCGACCAGGAGCCGGAGGGGATCCTGGGGGTGAGCGACAACCTCGACCCGAGCCGGGCCGAGGGAACCGAACTCGACTACTACCACGGGGTGGTGACCGGGGCCGCCGCCCCGGAGGACCTGGACACCCTCACCGTCCCGGCGGGGGCATGGGCCGTCTTCCAGAACTCCGGGCCGTTCCCGCAGGCGCTCCAGTACCTGTGGCGGGACGTCTTCACGCAGTGGTTCCCGTCCAACCCGTACCAGAGCAGGCCGGGTCCGGAGATCCTGCGCACCCGGCTGTCGCAGGACGGGGCGCGGGCGGACGCGGAGCTGTGGATCCCCGTGGAGCGGACCGCGGTCTGACGGACCGTACCGTGGTCCGGTCCGGCCGCCCGTGCCTCGCCCGGGCGGCCGGACCAGGGGGTGTCACCCGCGCTTCCGCGCGCCGCGGTCCCCTCGGACCAGGCCCGCGACGAGCGCGAGGAAGGGAATGACGGCGAGGACGACGCTCGCGCCCACACCGACGCCGGTGACGAGGGTGAAGTTGGAGAACACCAGCCACAGCGCGGTCAGCAGTCCGGCGACGGCCAGCACCGGCGCGATCCGGGTCTGCCAGACCCTGCCCGCGGCGAGCCGGGCGTCGCGCGCGAAGAAGGCGACCACGGCGATGGACGTGATCAGCATGAGCAGGATCATGCCGACCGTCGCCACCCCCGCCATGGAGCCGAAGACGCCCACCAGCGGATCCAGTCCGACGACCGCGCAGCACACGACCAGGACCAGCGCGGTGACGGTCTGGACGACCGAGGAGACGGACGGCGAGTGGTGGCGCGGATGGACGACGCCCAGCCGCGCGGGGAGGAGGTCCTTACGGGCGAGGGTGAAGGTGTAGCGGGCGATGACGTTGTGGAAGGAGAGCACACAGGCGAAGAGGCTGCTGAGCAGCAGCACCTGCATCACGTCCCGCAGCGCGGTGCCGACGTAGGCCTGGGCGGTGTCCATGAGCATGTTGCCCTGCCCGTCCAGGGTCTTCTGGGCCACGGCCGGGGCGTCGTCGGTGCCCGCCGCCAGGACCAGCGCCCAGCAGGACAGCGTGTAGAACCCACCGATGATCAGGACGGCGAGGTAGGTGGCCCGGGGGATGGTCCGCTCCGGGTCGCGGGCCTCGTCCCGGAAGACGGCGGTGGCCTCGAAACCGATGAATCCGGTGATGGCGAAGAGCACGGCCACGCCCAGCGGTCCGGAGAGGGCCGCATGCGGGGTGAACGACTCGGCGTTGACACCGTGGGCGCCGCCCCGGGTGAAGATCCCGGCGTCCAGGACGAGCACCACCGCGATCTCCAGGACGAGTGCCACACCGAGGACCTTGGAGCTGAGGTCGATATGGCGGTAGCCGAGGAAAGCCACGATGGCGAGCGCCGCCAGCGCCCACACCCACCAGGGCAGGGACGGCCCGCCGAAGGTGTGGAGGACGTCGTTCACGGCCCATCCCAGATAGCCGTAGACGCCGACCTGGATCGCCGTGTACGCGACGAGCGCGACGGCGGCCGTGCCCACTCCGACCCGGTCCCCCAGGCCGCGGGTGGCGTACGCGTAGAAGGCCCCGGCCTGCGGAACGTGGGGCGTCATGGTGACGAAGCCGACCGCGAACACCAACAGGACCAGCGAGGCGAGGGCGAAGCCGACGGGGGCTCCGGCGCCGGGGCCGCCGGCGATGGCGAGCGGGACGTTGCCGCCGACCACCGTGAGGGGCGCGGCGGCGGCGATCACCATGAAGACGATGGCGCCGGTGCCGAGCCGCCCCGAGAGATTCGTCGTGGTCTGTCGCGGGGTGGATGCGTGCACTTCGGGGTCGGTCAGCATGACGGGTCCTTGGTGGCGCGGGCGGACGGGGTGAAGAGGTCTGGCCGGAGGTCGGTCAGATACGGATTGGCCTTGCGCGCTGTCCGGACCGTGTGCGGTTCCACGGTGGCGAAGAGCAGCCGGTTGCCGTGTTCGACGCTGTCCAGCACGGTCGCCGACGGGCTCACGATGGAGCTGCGGCCGACGTAGCGCAGTGAACCCTCGTCGCCGTCATGGTTGACGTAGGCGATGTAGATCTGGTTTTCCCAGGCGCGCACCCTCAGCAGGTGCTCGGCGATGAACTCGTACGGTTGCATCTGGGCGGTCGGGACCGCGACGAGGTCCGCGCCGGCGAGGGCGGCGGCCCGTACGTTCTCGGGGAACTCCACGTCGTAGCAGATCAGCATCGCGATCCGGACGCCCGCGTACGTGATGACGGGAGCGGTCCGGTCGCCCGGGGTGAAGTACCTGCGGTCGAGATCGCCGAAGAGATGGTTCTTGCGGTGGCGGCCGAGGATCGCTCCGGCCCGGTCGATGAAGAAGGCGCTGTTGTAGCAGGCGCCGTCGTCGTGCTCGGGGGCGCCGAGGACGAGCGCGATGCCGTGGGCGGCGGCGATCTCCTGGGCCGGGGAGAGCAGATCGGTGCGGGCCAGGTCCCGGACGGCGTCGCCGATGTCGTAGCCGGTGATGAACAGCTCGGTGGTGATCAGGAGTTCGGCGCCTTCGGCACGGGCCCGGCGGCATGCCGCGTCCAGTTCGCGGAGGTTGGCGGCGACGTCGCCGGGCGTTCCCGCCGTCTGGAGTCCGGAGATCTTCATCAGTGCCTTCGACCGTGGGTGTCCTGGGGTGAATTCGAGCCATGAAAACATGCTCACTTTGATCAGGTAAACCCCCGGAGGTCACGGTTCCGCAAAGCGCCGGGCTCCGTACGAGGATCGTGGGGAGGGCCCTTGGGCGGGATGCCTACGCTGAGGGAATGGCGACCCAGGAACCGTCCGGCGCACCGAGCGCCCTGACCAGCAGCGCCCTCGCCGCGATCCGCCGCACCAGCGCCGTCGACACCGTACGGGCCCGGATCTCGCTGGCGGTGGACCTGGGCCTGCTGGCGCCCGGCGAGCGGCTGCCCAACGTGCGGGCCACGGCCGCGGCGCTCGGGGTCGGCGAGATCACCGTCCGCCGGGCCCTCTCCACCCTGGAGCGCGAGGGAGTCGTCCAGCGGCGCCCGGGGCGTACGGGCGGCACCTTCATCGCGGAGCGGCCCCGCCGCCGCACCGTGGCGCAGGTGGCCGCGTACCGGGAGGACAGCGATCGGGTGCACCGGCTGATCGACGAGCGCATCGTGCTGGAGGCCGGTTTCGCACAGCTGGCCGCCGAGCGGCTCGGCCGGCCGGGGCTCGACCGGCTGGACGAGTGCGTCCGGGAGATGGACGCGGCCGAGAGCTGGGCCGAGTTCCACGCCGGCGACAGGCGGTTCCACCTGGCCCTGGCCGAGGGCGCCGGGCTGCCCGCCGCGCTGGGGATGTACGAGCGGGTCACCGGAGAGCTGTACGCGTACTTCCTGCCATATCCGCTGGACTACCTCCGCCGCAGCAACGAGCAGCACAAGGCCATCAGGGCCGCCCTCGCCGCGCGGGACGCCGCCTCGGCGGCCGCCCTGCTCCGGGACCATGTGGCGGAGCTGCACCACTCGATGTACGTCGGCCTCGCGGACACCGCCGAGCGGGGCGAGGACGGCTGACCCGAGGCCGTCGGTGTCCGTGGCCGAATCTGTGGCTGACTCCACAGATCGCATGGTGAGACCGGGGTCCAGTTCTTGAAACCCGGACCATATCCTGGAGTACATGTCCGCACCCGCCCGTCTGCTCTGTCTCGCGCTGTTCGCGAGCTCGGCGTGGTGCGTCGACGACGGCCTCTGTCGCCGCTGAGCCGGAACCGGCCGGTTTCCCCCACCGCGCGCCGCCGCCTCGGCGCCGCGCCGTCCGGCCGGGCCCTCCCGCCCAGCGTCATCCCTCTCTCCTCATCTCCGGAGTCCGCACGTGACCACCGCCCCGCCCGCCGATGCGGCGAAGACCGCCGCACTGCTGTCCCCCTCCCCCACCTCCGTGCCGCGGCCGGAGGCGCCCGCCGCGCCACCGGTGCGGCCGGTGCCGCTCGCCGTGTCCGGACTGCTCGCCGCGGCGCTGACCGCGTACGTATGGTCCGCCCACGGGGCCAAGCCCGGCGTCCTGCTGCTGCTCGGCCTCGCCCTGGGCGTCGCCCTCTTCCACTCCCGCTTCGGCTTCACCTCCGCCTGGCGGCAGCTGGTGGCCGTCGGCAACGGCACCGGGCTGCGCGCCCACGCCCTGCTGCTGGGCACCACGGCCACGCTGTTCGCCCTGCTCATCGGGACGAAGACCGGACTGTTCGGGTCCGTGCCGGCGCCCTCGGGCGGACCGCTGGGGCTCGGGCTGCTGATCGGCTCGTTCCTCTTCGCCGTCGGCATGCAGCTCGGTGGGGCCTGCGCCTCCGGCACCCTCTTCGCGGTCGGCTCGGGGCAGACGTCGATCGTGCTCACGCTGGGCGGCTTCATCGGCGGCGCCACCCTGGCCGCCTGGCAGTTCGACCTGTGGAAGGACCTGCCCTCGCTGGAGCCGGTGGTCATGGCGGACCACATCGGCTGGTTCGGCTCGTGGGCGGTGACCATCCTCGTGCTCGCCGCCATCGTCCTGGTCAGCCGGCGCGTCCAGGCCCGCCGCAACCCGCCGCCGATCGGCCCGGTGCCCTCCGCGCGGGGTGCCGCCGCGCGCGTGCTGCGCGGCTCCTGGCCGCTGGCGGTCGGCGCGCTGGCGCTGGCCGTGCTGGGCGCCGGTGTGCTGCTGGTCTCCGGTGGCGCGTGGGGCGTCACCAGCGCCTTCAGCCTGTGGGGCTCAGAGCTGGTGCGCGCGCTCGGCGGCCATCCGGAGAGCTGGAGCTGGTGGCAGCAGCCCGGGAACAAGGAGATGCTCGCGGGGCCCGTGCTCGCCGACAAGACCAGCCTCACCGACATCGGCATCATGATCGGCGCGGCGGTCGCCGCGGCGCTCGGCGGCACCTGGACCCTGCACCGCGGGGTGCCGTGGCGTACGGCGACCGCGGCGGTGCTCGGCGGGGTGCTGATGGGCATCGGTGCCCGGTTCGCGGGCGGCTGCAACATCGGCGCCTACCTCGCGGGCATCGCCTCCGGCAGCCTGCACGGCTGGGTCTGGGGCGCCTTCGCCCTCCTCGGCACCTGGGCCGGGCTGAAGCTGCGGCCGCTCTTCGGACTCGGGAACCCGAAGCCGGGCGACGGCGTCTGCTGACGGCGGCGGGGCCGTGGGCGGTTCACGTTCCCTGACGGCTGGTCAGCAGCCGATACGGGAGGTGCCGACGGCCACGTCGTCGTACCAGAGGGTGTCGTCGCCCTCGCCGTAGCTCTCCCAGCCCAGCCGCAGATCGGCCGGGGCGGGCCGCCACCCGCCCCGGTTCAGCCACTGCTGGTCGACGTCCTGGGTCGGAGTGCCGTCGACCACCAGGCCGGTGACGAGCCCGCCGTTCACCCAGGTGTCCAGCCGGCCCACGGTGCGGTCGAGGCGGAACTCCAGACACGTCCAGGTGTTGACGGGCAGAGGGGTGCTGAGCGCGACGCCCGCCGGGCTCTGGGCGGGGAGGGTGGCGTCGTCCGACTCGCGGTTCCACTGGAGCGCCTTGTTCTGGCCGCCCATGCGCAGGTCCTTGCCGTTGTCGTTGGCGTCGCGCAGCGCACCGAACGTGACGTGCTGGGCGGGCAGCGCGGTGGTGTGGCGGACCCAGAAGCGGGCGTAGAGATCGCCGCCGGACGGCAGACCGGACAGCGAGGTGCCGGCGAAGGCGTGGTTGCAGTACCCCGCCTTGCCGGTGATCCGCACCGACTTGGTGCCGCCGTGCGCCATCGTGGTGTCCACGGTGGCGGTGCCGGTGCCCGAGCAGTTGGCGACGGCCGTGGTCCAGCGGCCCGCGGGGGTGGTCCCGGTCTGGGACTCGAAGTCCTCGCAGAAGCCGTTGGCGGCACAGGCCGCCGGTCGTGCCGAGGCCCGTGGCGCGGCCGGGGCGGCCAGCGCCACCGCCACGGCCACCGCGGCGACGGCCAGGGCGCGGTGTGGTGTGGAGGTCATGGGAGATCCTTCGGCTGGTGGGGAGGGTCGGGAGCACTTGGAGCGGGCTTGGGAGTGCGAGCTTGGGAGCGCTCCCATATATCTCTCGCACTGTAGCCCGTACATGACAAGCCGGGAAGGCCGGATGTCCTCGCGACCGGCACCCGAGCCGCTTCGCCCTTCGGTCACCAAAAGGTTCCTCAGTCACCGAAAAGTGCGTTCTTCCATGCCAGAGGTCACTCTCTTACGGTTTCCGAGTAACCACCAGAGAGCACGGACTCTTGGGTTCCGTGACAGCGAGCGAGCCCTTGGGCCCCATCACGAGAAGGCAGGCAGCATGGCCATCACCCTGGTAAACCCCAGCGGATTGCCGGAGATCGACGCGTACCGACAGGTGTCGATCGCGACCGGGTCGAGGCTGATCCACATCGCCGGGCAGGTGGCCTGGGACGCCGATGGGGTCACGGTCGGCGAAGGCGATCTCGCCGCTCAGGTCGAGCGGTGCTACCTCAACATCGCCACCGCCCTGGCCGAGGTCGGTGGCTCCTTCGACGACGTGGCGAAGCTGACTGTCTACGTCATCGACTGGACCCCCGACAAGATGCCCCGGTTCCTGGAGGGGGCCGCTCGGGCGGCCGCGAAGCTGGGGGTCACCCCGGTCCCGCCGGGCACGCTGCTGGGCGTCGCGGCGCTGGACGTACCCGAGCACCTGGTCGAGATCGAGGCCACCGCGGTCCTCGACTGAGCGTGGCCGCGGGGGGGGGGCACCCCCCCCCCGGGGGCAAAACCGAAGCTGGTGGGGGGTCCCGTCTTTTTGGGGGTGGGGAGGGGGA
>NZ_JBQTCE010000006.1:542501-579090 GCF_052665095.1 Streptomyces sp. NEAU-174
GGAGTGGGATGGACCAGAGAACCGGGTGGAGATAGGGGCCAACG
Organism: Streptomyces sp. NEAU-174; assembly: GCF_052665095.1. Taxonomy (NCBI): domain Bacteria; kingdom Bacillati; phylum Actinomycetota; class Actinomycetes; order Kitasatosporales; family Streptomycetaceae; genus Streptomyces; species Streptomyces sp. NEAU-174. The sequence goes on from NZ_JBQTCE010000006.1 coordinate 542,546, forward strand.
CGGTCCTCGACTGAGCGTGGCCGCGCGGTGGCCCCACCCACTCGTGGGGCCACCGCGCGGCTCGGGTGAGCGCTCCGCTCGTTCAGGTGTCGAAGCGGCGGCGGGATTCCTCGATATGACCGAGGTACGTATGCGTCCAGCCACACATTCCATCGACCGTCGCACGCAGGGCCCGGCCCGCTTCGGTCAGGGTGTATTCGACCCGTGGCGGCACGGTGGGGTGCACCTTCCGCTCGACCAGGCCGTTGCGCTCCAGCATGCGCAGGTTCTGCGTGAGCATCTTGTGGCTGATGCCCTCGACCTCGTTCCGCAACTCGCTGAAACGCAGGGTGCGTTCACCGAGGAACTCGATGATCAGGAACGCCCACTTGTTGGCGACATCCGCGAAGATCTCCCGCGCCAGCGAGTCCGCGCGCATCAGATCGGCGTCCTCGGGCGAGCCCGTGTACTGCTTGGTCCCCATGAGGTCACTCTCCTATAGTTCCCGAGTCACCACAAGAGAGCACAGACCCGGGGAGCCGACTCGGGTCAGGTGAGCCGGTCGTTCAGGAACGTCAGCAGGACGTCGGCCACCTCGTCCGGCGCCTCCTCGGCGAGGTCGTGTCCGGCCTCGAAGACATGGCCGGTGACATCGTGGGCGAGGAGCCGCATCTGGGCCTCGTTCCGGTCGCCGATGAACGCGTCGCCACCGAGCGCCAGCACCGGGATGTCCAGCTTGGTCCGGGCCGCCTCCCGGTTCTGTTCGGCGTCGACGAGCATCGCCCGATAGATCGCCAGCATCGCCCGGATGCCGCCGGGCATGGAGTAGCAGCGCACATACTCCTCGATCGCGTCCGCGGTGGCGGTGTCCGGGTAGCTGCGCTCGTCCTTCAGCATGTACGTGATGAGCTCGCGCTCATGCCCGGCGATCAGCATCTCCGGTACGTCCGGCTGGAAGTAGAAGCCCAGATGCCACAGGAACATCCCGCCCGAGACGTTCTCGCGGGTCAGGGCGGTGTGGTCCTCGAAGCCGAATCCGGGCAGCAGCGCCTCGGCGAACACCAGGGCCTCGACATGCTCGCGGTGCCGGGCGGCGAGCTGATAGCCGACCACCGCTCCCCAGTCCTCGCCCATCACGGTGTAGGTGTCGTGCCCGAGGTGGGCCATCAGCGCGGCGATGTCGTCGCTCATCGTGGCGCAGTCGAAACCGTCCGCGGGGCGGGCGGAGTCGCCCAGACCACGGAGGTCCGGTACGACGACGGTGTGCCGCGCGGTCAGCTTCGGGACCAGGTGCCGCCAGTGGTACCCGGTCTTGGGCACGCCGTGCAGCAGTACCACCACCGGGCCGGAGCCGGCCGTCCGGTAGTGCAGCTTCGTCCCGTTGACGGCGGCGCGGCCGGTGCGGACAGGTGCTCCACGATGGTCGGAAATCATTGCTTCTCCATGATTGATCTCAAAGTTTCGGGACTGAGTGGTCTCGAATGAACGCAGGCATGGGCCACCGGCGACCACAGGTGTCTTCCGCGCTCGCGCGGCCGCGGATCGCCGCGGTCAGTCGGTGACGGCGGCCGCCGGTGGGGTCAGCATCGCCATGACGGCGTCAATGGACGAGGTGATGCGGTCGCGCTGGTCCGCGCCCGCGCATGACAGCACTTTCAGGCCGCTGTTGAGCGAGGCCAGCATGGTGGCCGCGGACCTCGGATCGACGCCGGGGGCCAGCTCGCCCTCCGCGCGGGCCCGCAGCAGCGCACCGTAGAGCGCGGTCTCGAGGCGACTCCGGTTGCCTTCGAGGCGCCGCGCGATCTCGGGGTCGGAATCGCCGTGCTCCACCGTGGCGTTGACCGCGAAGCAGCCCTGGGGCCGGTCCGGTTCCGGGGCCGCCGCGCTGGTCTCCAGGAGGTCCCGGACCGCGTCCAGCGCCGATGCGCGCGATGCCAGGATGTCGGCCGGGCTCGGCCCCGCGCCGCCGGAGAGGAAGCGGTCGAGCGCGGCCAGGTACAGCCCGCGCTTGGACCCGAAGGTCCCGTACAGACTTGCCCGCGCGATGCCCAGCTCGTCCACCAGGTCGCTGGTGGACGTCCCCTCGTAGCCATTGCGCCAGAACAGCCGCATCGCGGCGTCCAGCGCGGCCTCCGGATCGAATTCCTTCCTCCGTGCCATACCGACACGCTAACCCTTTTGAGATCGATCAGTCAATTACCATCGATCGGTCGACGACCCAGGGGGCGCTGCCCGGAGGGCAGCGCCTCCGTCACCGCCTCGCCCGGCGGGCACTCCTCTGCCGGACCCGCGGGCGCATCGCCTTGCGGGCGTCGATGGCCACGACCTCGAAGTTGTCCACGGTGCGGTTCACCCGTCCGAAGAGGTTGTCCGGACCCGCGATGCAGACCTTGGTGGTGCCGTGCTCCCGCATCGTGTCCACCATGTCCGGCCAGCGGATCGGGCGGTTGAAGGTGTCGAGCAGCATGGTGCGCACACCCTCCGCGCCGGTCAGCAGCTCGCCGTTCTGGTCGGCGACGACCGGCAGCTTCGGGTCGGCCACCTCGAAGCCGCCGAGGACCTCCTCCTCCGCCTTGCGGCGCAGGGCGCCGAACGCCGGGGCGTGCACGGGCGGCCACATCGTGTACATGTTGTAGCCGCCGAGCTCGCCGATCCGCTTCTTGAACCGGTCGAGCACGGGCTCGCGCAGGGACACGAGGTAGAAGCCCTGGTCGATATAGCCGGAGACGTCGTGCCACTCCCCCTCGTCGTCCAGTTCGGCCAGCGCCTCCTGGAGCCGCTCCTCGGGAGTGTGGATCACGCAGTGGGTGACCGCCTCACGGTGCTCCTGCCGGAAGTACTCCTCCTCGCAGCGCGCCAGTTCGGCGGTGAGCCGCACGGTCTCCTCGAACGGCAGGGCCCCCGCGTAGGTCACCGCGGCCCGCTGGCCGAAGCTCGGTCCGGCGCACAGCTCGGGCCGCTCTCCCAGCGTCTCCTCCGCCCAGTCGGCGAGGGAGAGACAGACGGTCAGGAAGGCGATCTGGGTGTGCTCGGCGTACTGCGCCTCCTCGTCGGCGTCCGACTGGCGGTACCGGTCGAACACGGAGTACCCCACCACCTCGTCGGCGATCGCCAGCCGGCGCCGGGCATGGGGGTTGGTCAGCAGGAACTCGCCCACGTCGGTGAAGCGGAAGGGGCCCATTCCGGGGAAGACCATCGCCGTACGGCTGGTCTCCGGATCGGATGGCCGCGCCTCTGCGGCCTGTGGCTCGGTGGTCTGCGGGTCCGTCATGCCTTCGCTCCCGGCGCCAGGTCGAGAGCCAGCTGCTCGAGCTGTCGTTTGTCGGGCTTGCCGTTGCGGTTCAGAGGGAATCGCTCCAGGACGTGAATGCGGTTGGGGTGCTCGAAGTCGGGCAGCAGGGAGGTGATCGGGTCCCGCCAGTGCCGCGGCTCCCGCTGCTGCTCGTCCTCGACGAAGAAGAAGAGCTGGCAGCCGCGCTGTTCGTCGGGTACGGGGACGACCTTGACGAGGCAGCCGCCCGCGGCCAGCTTGTGCTCGATGATCTCGGGGTAGAGCGTGTGGCCGTTGCGGTGCACCGCGGCCTTCCTGCCGAGGACGAAGAGGTTGTCCCCGCCGTCCAGATAGCCGAAGTCGCCGGTGGGGTACCAGTCGGTCTTGGCCGGGTCGACGGGGGCGACCGTGCCGTCCTCCGCCAGATAGCCCTCCATCAGGTCGGGCGAGTGGACCTGGATCTCCCCGACCTCGCCGGAGGTGAGCACGGCGCCCTCGTCGTCGACGATCCGCAGCTTCAGGCCCTCGACGGCCCGCCCGCAGGCCACCACGTTGTCCTCGGTCGCGAAGGCCACGTTCCCGGCCTCGGTGCTGCCGTAGCTGTCCAGCAGGGGCAGTCCGAACCGCTTGACGTAGTCGGCGACCAGACCGGGGTCCAGCGGGGCCGCCCCGCTACAGAACATCCGGACACCGGAGAGCTCGTCCGCCAGGGCGGGCTTGCGGCCGATCATGTTGAGCATGCTGCGGTAGCTGGCCGGGGTGGCGTCGACCACCGTGGCCCCGCAGGTGCCCGCCATGGTCATCGCCCGGTCCAGCCGCCGGTAGGGCGCAATGACCAGCGAGCACTTGACCAGCCAGGCGATGAGCACCATGGACAGCCCGTACTGGTGGGAGAAGGGCAGCAGCGGCAGCAGGACGTCATCGGGGCGGTGGCCCACCTGCTGGGCGTTGCGCTCCAGGTTCTTCAGGAACTTCGCCCCGGTCTTGACGACGCCCTTGGGCTCCCCGGTGGATCCGGAGGACCACATGATCAGGCCGTCGGGCAGCTCGCACCAGGTGTCGAGGGACAGCCGCCGCTCGGCGGGGGTCCGCTCCATGGACGCCACGAGCAGCTCGTAGACGGTGACCCGGGCCGGGCCGCTCTCGGGCATCGGGGTGTCGTCGTCGACCACGCAGATCTTGACCCCGGCCCGGTCGCAGATGCGCTGGGTGGCCTCCGCCCGCTCCTGGTGGTCGACCATGACGATCGACGCGCCGGTGTGCATCAGGGCGAGGAGGGCCCCGACATAGCCGGCGGAGTTGCCCGCCTTCAGCATGACCCGGGTGCCGTCGCTGACTCCGCGCTCGCGGAGCGCTTCGGCGATGGCCAGGGCCCTCTGTTCGAACTCGGGAAGCGAATGCACCGCTTCCGTCGCAAAGACCTTTGCGGTCATCGGGTTTCACTGAGCCTTTCTTCTTCTTGAAGTCTCTTGGGGTGAGAGCCACCCGCGACGCCGGCGCTCCGCGAGACGTGGGCCCGGACCGCGAGTCCCCCCGGAGGTCTCCGGGGGGACTCGCGGGGCGTCAGGAGTCGAGGTCCCCGAGCATCATGTCGATCAGGTCGTCGTCGTCCATCGCGTCGATGGAGTCCGTCTCCTTCTCCTCGGTGTCCTTCTCGGCCTGGTCCTTGCCGCTCGCCAGCTCGGTGAGCGTGTCGAGCAGACCGGCGCGGCGCAGCCGCTCCAGCGGAATCGACGTCAGAAGGGCACGGATCCTGGCCTCTTCCGGATCGACGTCCGGCCCGGCCGGGCTGTCCGTCGCCACCCGGCCGCGCAGATACTCGGCGAGCGCCGCGGGCGTGGGGTTGTCGAAGATCAGCGTGGAGGGGAGGCGGAGTCCGGTGGCCGAGTTCAGCCGGTTACGGAACTCCACGCCCGCCAGTGAGTCGAAGCCGAGGTTCTGGAAGGAGCGGTCCGGCTCGATGGACTGGGCGCCGCTGTGCCCGAGCACCATCGCCGCGCTGCCGCGCACCAGGTCGAGCAGCGCCCGGTCGAGCTCGGCCCCGGACAGACCGGCCAGCTGCACCTTGGCCGATTCGGGAGCGGCCGACTTCCCGTCGGCCGCCGCCTTGCTCCGCACCCGGACCACACCGCGCAGCAGGGTGGGGATGTCGGTCTGGCCGCTGAGCGCGGAGGTCTCCAGCCGCATCGGCACGAGCAGTGCGTCCTCGCTCGTACCGCCGGCGTCCAGCAGCCGCAGACCGCCCGCCATGGACAGGGCCGCCATGCCCTCGCGCGCCATGCGCACCATGTCCGCCTGGCTGAGGGTGCCGGTCATGCCGCCGGCCTGCTCCCACGGACCCCAGGCCAGCGATACCGCCGGGAGGCCGAGGCCGCGCCGGTGCGCGGCGAGCGCGTCCAGGAACGAGTTGGCGGCGGCGTAGTTGCCCTGGCCCGGACTGCCGAACACACCGGCGACCGAGGAGAACATCACGAACTCCGCCAGGTCCATGTCCCGCGTCAGCTCGTGCAGGTTCCACGCCGCGTCGACCTTCGGCTCGAAGACCGCGTCGATCCGCTTCGGCGACAGGGTGTCGATGACACCGTCGTCGAGTACGCCCGCCGCGTGCACGACCGCGGTCAGCGGGTGGTCGGCGGGGATGCCGGACAGCACCCGCTCCAGCGAGGCGCGGTCGGCCACGTCGCAGGCCGCCAGCGTCACCGACGCGCCCGCCTCGGCCAGTTCGGCCTTGAGGTCGGCGGCGCCCTCCGCGTCCGGCCCGCGCCGGGAGACCAGCACCAGGTGGCGCACTCCGCGCTCGGCCACCAGGTGGCGTGCCACCTCGCGGCCCAGGCCGCCGGTGCCACCGGTCACCAGCACCGAACCCTCGGGGTTCAGGGTGTGGGGCATGGTGAACACGTTCTTGCCGATGTGCCGGGCCTGGCTGATGTACCGCACCGCGTCCGGGGCCCGGCGCACGTCCCACGCCGTCACCGGGAGGGGGTTCAGCGCACCGCTGTCGAAGAGCTCGACGAGCTCGACGAGCATCCGCTGGACCCAGTCGTAGTCGGCCACGACCAGGTCGTACGCGGTGTACTTCACCCCGGGGTGGTCCTGCGCGACGACCTCGGGGTCGCGCACATCGATCTTGCCCATCTCCAGGAAGCGCCCGCCCCTGGGCATCAGCCGCAGGGAGGCGTCGACGAACTCGCGGGCGAGCGAGTCCAGCACCATGTCCATGCCGCGGCCCTCGGTGGCCTCCATGAAGCGGCGCTCGAAGTCCAGGTCACGGGAGGAGGAGATGTGCTTCTCGTCGAATCCCATCGCCCGCAGGGTGTCCCACTTGCCGGGGCTGGCCGTGGCGTACACCTCGGCGCCGAGGTGGCGTGCGAGCTGCACGGCCGCCATGCCCACGCCGCCGGTGGCGGTGTGCACCAGGATGGACTCGCCCGCCTGGAGCTTGCCGATTTCCACCAGGCCGATGTAGGCGGTCAGGAAGACCACCGGCACCGACGCGCCCTGCGCGAACGTCCAGCCGCTCGGCATGCGGACGATCTGCCGCCGGTCGGCGACCGCGATGGGCCCGAACGAGGCGTTGATCATGCCCATGACCCGGTCTCCGGGGGCCAGGTCGGTCACGCCCGGGCCGACCTCCAGGACCACACCGGCGCCCTCGCCACCCATGGTGGCGTGGTCGTCGGGGTACATACCGATGGCGATCAGCGCGTCACGGAAGTTCAGACCGGCGGCGCGCACCGCGATCCGCACATACCCGGGGGCCAGCGGCGCCTCCGCGGCCGGGTCGGGCAGCAGCGAGAGGTTGTCCAGGGTGCCGCCGCCGGTGGTGCCGAGCTTCCACGCCGCGGTGCCGGCGGGGGCCTCGAGCACCCGCCCGGCCGCGTTCCTGGCGAGCCGGGGGATCAGCGCCTGGCCCGCGCGCAGCGCCACCTCGCGCTCGCCCGCCGCGATCGCGGCCGTCACCACACCGGCGGCCGCGGTGGCCGATTCGGCATGGCGGTCGATGTCCACCAGCTGGATCCGGCCCGGGTTCTCCGTGGCGGCCGAGCGCAGCAGCCCCCAGACGGCGGCGTTGGACAGTCCGGCGACGCCCTCGCCCGGACCCGTCGCGACCGCGTCGCTGGTGACGACCACCAGCCGGGACCCGTCGAACCGGTCCTCCGCGAGCCAGGACTGCACCAGGGCCAGCGCCCGGTGGGTCGCCTTGCGGGCGGCCTCGGCGAGATTCTCGGCGTCCGGTCCGGTGCCGCACCAGGCCCAGACCACGTCCGGCACCGCGGCGCCCTCGTCGACGGCGGCGACGAGCGCGTCCACCCCGGTGTACTCGGTGTGCCCGACGGCGGAGGCGGTGAGCAGCTCGGCCACCCGCTCCCGGTCGGTGCCGAGCACCGCCGTGGACACGCCGTCCGCGGTGTGGCTGCCACCGCGCGCGGCGCCGAACACGTCCCAGTTGGCCCGGAACAGCGTTCCGTCGCCACCGTTGCCGCGCGGCCCGGAGGCGAACCGCTCGGCCGCCACCTCGCGCACCACCAGCGACTCCACCGAGGCGACGGGAGCGCCCGTGGCGTCGGTCACCAGCAGCGCGACCGTGTCCTTGCCCTGCGGGCGCAGCCGCACCCGCACCCGTCCGGCGCCCACCGCGTGCAGGGTCACCCCGGTGAAGGAGAACGGCAGCGTCACGCGCCCGCTCTCGCCGCCGAAGTCGCCCATCTCCATGGCGTGCAGAGCGGCGTCGAGCAGGGCGGGGTGCAGACCGAACCGTCCGGCCTCCTGGGCGGCCGAGTCCGGCAGCGCCACCTCGGCGTAGACGTCGCCGTCCAGCCGCCAGACCGACTCCAGCCCCTGGAAGACCGGCCCGTAGCCGTAACCGACCTGGGCCAGGCCCTCGTAGAAGCCCTCCATCGGCACCGGCTCGGCGCCCGGGACGGGCCACTGGAGCAGGCTGTCGGTGACCGCGGCGCCGCTGTCGGCCTCGAGGACGCCCTGGGCGTGCCGCACCCACTCCTCCCCCGGCTCGTCGCTGTCGGAGCGCGAGTACACGCCGAGCGGCCGTACGCCGGACTCGTCGGTGGGGCCGACCACGAGCTGGACGCGGACGCCGCCCTGCTCCGGCAGGAGGAGCGGGGTCTCGAGGGTGAGTTCGCCGAGCCGTCCGGCCCCGGTCTCGGTGCCCGCGAGCAGGCCCAGCTCCACGAATCCGGTGCCGGGGAAGAGCACCCCGCCGGCCACGGCGTGGTCGGCGAGCCACGGGTGGGTCTGGAGCGACAGGCGCCCGGTCAGCACCGTACGGTCGCCCTCGGCCAGTTCGGTGAGGCCGCCGAGCAGCGGGTGGTCCACCCTGCCGAGGCCGACGCTCCGGGCGTCGCCGGTCACGGCGGCGCCCGACTCGAGCCAGTACCGCTTGCGCTGGAAGGCATAGGTGGGCAGGGCGACCCGGCGGGCGCCGCGACCTGCGTACACCGCGTCCCAGTCCACGCCGACGCCGTTCGCGTACAGGGTGGCGACCGCCTCCGCCAGCGTCTGGGCCTCGGCGCGCCCGGCACGGGCCAGCGGCACGAAGGCCGCGTCGGCGCCGACGGCGTCCAGGCAGTCCTGGCCCATCGCGGTCAGCACGGCGTCGGGACCGAGCTCCACGCAGGTCGTCACGCCCTGGTCGGCGAGCTGCCGCATGCCGTCGTCGAAACGGACCGCCTCGCGCACGTGGCGGACCCAGTACTCGGAGGTGGCCAGTTCGGCGCCCGCGACCTCGCCGCTGACGTTGGAGATGACCGGGATCGCCGGGGCCGAGTACTCCAGGCAGGCGGCGATCTGGCCGAACTCCTCCAGCATGGCGTCCATCCGGGGGGAGTGGAACGCGTGGCTCACCCGCAGCCGCTTGGTCTTGCGGCCCTGGGCCTCCCAGTGGCCGGCGAGTTCGAGCACCGCGTCCTCGTCGCCGGAGAGCACCACCGAGGTGGGGCCGTTGAGCGCCGCCAGCGACACCTTGTCCTCGCGGCCCTCCAGGCTCTCGGCCACCTCCTGCTCCGACGCCTGGACGGCCACCATGGCGCCGCCCTCGGGCAGTTCCTGCATCAGCCGTCCGCGGGCCGCCACCAGGGCGCAGGCGTCCTCCAGGGACAGCACCCCGGCGACATGGGCCGCGGCGATCTCGCCCACCGAGTGCCCCATCAGGAAGTCGGGGCGCACGCCCCAGGACTCCAGCAGGCGGAACAGGGCCACCTCGAAGGCGAACAGCCCGGCCTGGGTGAACATCGTCTGGTTGAGCTCGTCACCGGTGACGGCCGCGTTGTCGTCCTCGGGGCCGAAGACCACGTCGAGCACGGAGGTGCCGAGGCGCACCTCGAGGTAGTCGCACGCCTCGTCGAAGACGTCGGCGAAGACCGGGTAGGTCTCGTAGAGCTCGCGGCCCATGCCGAGCCGCTGGGCGCCCTGGCCGGTGAAGAGGAACGCCACCCGCTGCGCCATGGAACGGCCCAGCACCAGGCCCGGCGAATCGGTGTCCTCGGCGAGCGCCGCGAGGCCGCGCAGCAGCCCCTCACGGTCGGAGGCCACCACCACACCGCGGTGCTCGAGCGCGGCACGCGTCATGGCGGACGACCATCCGACGTCGACCGGGCGCGCGTCGGGGTTGCGCACCACGTGCTCGCGCAGCCGTGCGGCCTGCGCCCGCAGCGCCTCCTCGCTCCTGGCGGACACCAGCCACGACACGGGCTGGGAGGCCGTGCCGGCGTCAGTGTCGGTGTCGTCGTCCGTGGCGGGGGCGGGCTCCAGCGGCGGGGCCTGCTCGATGATGGCGTGCGCGTTGGTGCCGCTCATGCCGAACGAGGAGACACCGGCACGGCGCGGCCGCCCGGTCTCCGGCCAGGGGCGCTGCTCGGCGAGGAGCGCCACGCCGCCCGAGGACCAGTCCACGTGCGGGGTCGGCACCTCCACGTGCAGCGTCTTGGGCAGGACGCCGTGGCGCATGGCCATCACCATCTTGATGACGGCACCCGCACCGGCCGCCGCCTGGGTGTGGCCGATGTTCGACTTGAGGGAGCCCAGCCACACCGGGTCCCCCTCGGGGCGGCTCTCGCCGTAGGTGGCGATCAGCGCCTGCGCCTCGATGGGGTCGCCGAGCGAGGTTCCGGTGCCGTGCGCCTCGATCACGTCGATCTGGTCCGGGGTCAGCTCGGCGTTGGCCAGCGCCTGCCGGATGACACGCTGCTGGGAACGGCCGTTGGGGGCCGTCAGACCGTTGCTGGCGCCGTCCTGGTTGACGGCGGAGCCACGCACGATCGCCAGCACCTCGTGGCCGTTGCGCCGGGCGTCCGAGAGCCGCTCCACCAGGAGGACACCGACGCCCTCGGCCCAGGACGTGCCGTCCGCCTCGGCGCCGAACGCCTTGCAGCGCCCGTTGGAGGAGAGTCCGCGCTGGCGGCTGAAGAGGATGAAGTCACCCGGGGTCGGCATGGTGGCGACACCGGTGGCAAGCGCCAGGTCGCACTCCCCCTGGCGCAGCGAGTGGGCCGCCTGGTGCAGGGAGACCAGCGACGAGGAGCACGCGGTGTCCACGGTCCACGCCGGGCCCTCGAAGCCGAAGGTGTAGGCGATGCGCCCGGAGGCGACGCTGCCCGCGATACCGGTCAGCGCGTAGCCCTCGAGGCCGCTCTTGGTGCTCTGGAGGTGGGGGCCGTAGTCGTGGTGCTCGGCACCGGTGAAGACGGCGGTCCTGCTCCCCCGCAGCTTGGTCACATCGATACCGGCCCGCTCGAAGACCTCCCAGCTGGTCTCGAGCAGCAGCCGCTGCTGCGGGTCCATGGCGAGCGCCTCGCGCGGCGATATGCCGAAGAACTCCGCGTCGAACTCGGGGGCGTCGTGGATGAATCCGCCCTCGGTCGCGTAGCTGGTGCCGGGCTGGTCCGGGTCCGGGCTGTAGAGCGCCTCCAGGTCCCAGCCACGGTCGGTGGGGAACGGGGTGATGGCGTCCACGCCCTCGGAGACGACCTTCCACAGGTCCTCGGGGCTGTTGACGCCGCCGGGGAAGCGGCAGCTCATCCCGACGATCGCGATGGGGTCGTCGGAGCCCACGACGGCACGCGCGGGGGCGGTGTCGTCCGTGGCCACGGGGAAGATCTGCCGGTGGAGGTGGTCCACCAACTCGCTGGGGGTCGGGTAGTCGTAGGCGAGCGACACCTCGAGCGTGAGCCCGGTGGCCGCCACCAGTCCGCGGTGCAGATTGACCGCCGCGAGCGAGTCGAGACCCAGGTCGAGGAAGGAGCTCTCGGCGTCGAGGGTGCGCGGTGACTCGGACCGCAGCGCCGCGGCGACGTGTGCGCGTACCAGGTCGAACAGGACCCTGCGCTGTTCGAGGTCCGGCAGTTCCCTGAAATCCGGACCGAGTGACGGCAGTGCGGGGCTGTCGTCACGATCCGGCCCAGCCTGCACGTTGGACTCTCCCGAGTCGCTGGACCCGTTCAACATGGTGCTCACCTAACTCCTGCCTTGTGGAAGACCCTGCGTCAAAGCTGTGTGTGCCGCGCCGACCTCGGCTTCGGCGTGGGGCGCCCGCCCGCGGGCCATCGATGCGGGCGGGCGCGTGGTGCGCTAGAGGTTGGCCACCCAGTCCTCGATGGCCTGTGCGGTGGTGCCCGCCTGCTTCTCCATCATCGTGAAGTGGGTTCCGGGGACGTCGATCGTGGACTCGGCCGGCCAGTCGGCCTGCCAGCTCGACGCGTCCGCGGCCACTTCACCCATCGGTTCCGCCGCCCGGACGAGAAGGCTGGGAACCGCGCTCTCCGGCGGCTTCCACCCCTCGAACAGATGCAGATACCAGCCCATGGCGGACATCCGGACACCCTCCATGGAGACGAGGGCCTCCCGCTCGTACATCTCGTCCAGCATCGCGTCCTCGAACTGGCCGATGCTCGCGCTGTACGGCAGGTAGGTGTCCAGCAGGACGACTCCCGCGGGCGGTGTGCCCTCGCTCTCCAGCGCGGCGGCCACCGAGTGGGCGATCATTCCTCCGGCCGACGAGCCGAGCAGGACGACCGGGGCGCCGTCGGCGTACTCGGCGACGATCCGCGCCTGGAAGCGGAACAGCGCCTCCGGGGTGGCCGGAAGGCTCTCGCCCTGGACGAACCCCACGGCGGGAAGGGCCGCGACGTCCCGGCCGCCCCGGAAGGGGGCGGCGAGCTGCGCGTACTGGTGGACGCCGCCCAGCGCCATGTACGAGGAGAAGCACATCAGCTTGAGGGGTTCGGCGCCCCGGGAGAGCCGCACCGGCCTGATGTTCCCCTCGAAGTCGGCCGGGTCCTCGAAGGTCGGACGCAGCCGTGCGGCGTTCACCAGCAGATCCATGCCGACCTTGGTCTTGCCCTGCGCCGCCGCCTCCCGGAACAGGGAGCCGAGGGTGTCGGGCGCGTCCGCCTGCGCCGCCGGAGCCGCGTCGGCGGGCGCCGGAGCGGCGGTCCGAGTGGCGGCCGGAGCGGCCGGGGCCGACGGCTCCTGGGCCGGACGGCCCGCGGGAGCGGACGCGATCTCGGCCGCGATCCGGGGCCGCAGATGGGCCACCAGCTCGGTGGGGCTCGGGAAGTCGAAGACCACCGTGGTGTTCAGCCGGAGGCCGGTGACCGCGGCGAGCTGGTTGCGGAACTCCACCGCCGTCAGGGAGTTGAAGCCCATCTCCATGAACTCGTGGCTGGTGTCCACGTCATTGGGCGATCCGAACCCGAGCACCGCGGCGGCGAGGGTACGCACCAGTTCGAGCAGCGCCTCCTCGGTCTCGGCCTGCGACAGCCCGGCCAGCTGCTGCCGCAGCTGGGTGGACTGGTCGCCCGCCTCGGACTTCGCCGCGCCGGCCGCACGCCGGACGGGGGAATCCGGGACGACGGCACGGAACACCGCGGGCAGTGCGGCGCCCTGGGCGCGCAGCGCGCCCAGGTCCAGCCGGGTGGGGATCACCACGGCCTGGCCGGAGGTGACGCCCGCGTCGAAGAGCTCCAGCCCCTCCTCGGAGGAGAGCGGCACCAGACCGGAGCGCGACACCCGGCGCAGGTCGCCCTGTTCCAGGTGCCGGGTCATGCCACTGGCCTGCGCCCACAGGCCCCACGCCAGCGAGACACCCGGCAGCCCCTGGGCACGGCGCGATGAGGCGAGGGCGTCCAGGAACACGTTCGCCGCCGCGTAGTTGCTCTGCCCGGCGGCGCCGAGCACACCGGCGGCCGACGAGAACAGGACGAACGCCGACAGGTCCATCCCCGCCGTCAGCTCGTGCAGGTTCCACGCCGCGTCCACCTTCGCGCGCAGCACCGCGCTCACCCGCTCGGGCGTCAACGAGGCGAACAGCCCGTCGTCGAGCACCCCGGCGGCGTGCACCACGGCGCTCGGCGCGAAGTCGTCCGGCAGCCCGGACAGCACGGTGGCGAGCGCCTCGCGGTCGGCGGCGTCACACGCCTCGATCAGCACCTCGGCGCCTGCGGCCACCAGTTCGGCGCGCGTCTCGGCGGCGCCGTCCGCCTCCGCGCCACGGCGGGAGAGCAGCACCAGCTTCCTTACGCCGTGCCGGGTGACCAGATGCCGGGCCACCAGGCCGCCCAGCACCCCCGTGCCGCCGGTGAGCAGCACCGCGCCGGAGCCGAACACCTCCGACTCCGAGGCGTCGCCCGAGGGCAGCGCCCGGCCGAGGCGTGGCACGCGGACCTCACCGGAGCGCACCACCACCTGCTCCTCGCCGGAGGCCACCACCTCGGCGAGCAGCGCCGCCGACCGCTCGACATCGTCGATGTCGGCCAGCACCACCCGGCCCGGGTTCTCCGACTGCGCCGAGCGCACCAGTCCCCACACGGCCGCGCCCGCCAGGTCCGTCACACCGTCACCGGTGTCCACGGCGCCCTTGGTCACGAGCACCAGCCGGGTGCCCGCGAACCGCTCGTCCGCCACCCACGACTGGACGGCCTCCAGCGCCTCGGCGACCCGCGTGTGCACCTCGTCCACCACGTCCGGCCCGTCCGAGACGACCGGGAGCACCACCATGCCGGGCATGAGCGTGCCCGCCGCCACGGCGTCGCCGAGCGCCACCGGGTCCGTGTACACGTCGGCGGTGCCGCCCGACGCCTCCAGGGCGGCGCCCACACCGAGGCGGTCGTCGCCCAGCACCGCCGACCAGCCCGCGGCCACGCCCTGGGCGGGCTTGGCCGCGTCCGCCGTCCACTCCATGCGGAACAGCGCGTCACCGGCGATCCGGCCCGCGTTGCGGAGCGCGTCGGCCTGCATGGGGCGCAGGACGAGGGAGTCGACGGACGCCACCGGGCGGCCCGAGGTGTCGGCGATCGCCAGCGACACCGCCTGCCGCCCGTCCGGGATCACCCGTACGCGCAGCGCGCCCGCGCCGACGGCGTCCAGGGAGAAGCCCCGCCAGGAGAACGGCAGCAGCGTGCCCGCGCTCGGCGCGTCCTCGCCCCCGCGTGCCGCGTTGCCCACGCCGATGGCGTGGAGGGCCGCGTCGAACAGGGCCGGGTGCAGACCGAAGTACTTCGCGGTGCCGAGCTGGTCCTCGGACAGCTCCACATCGGCGAACACCGCGTCGCCGCGCCGCCAGGCGCGCCGCAGCCCCTGGAAGGCGGGGCCGTAGCGCAGCCCGTGCTCGGCGGCGTGCTCGTAACCGCCGGAGACGTCGACCGGCTTGGCGCCGCCCGGCGGCCACTTGGCGAAGTCGAACGAGGCCGCGGGGCCGGGCGGGGTGAGCACACCGTGGGCGTGCCGCACCCACGGCTGTCCGAGGTCGGCCCGGTCGTCGGCCGACTCGTTCCGCGAGTAGACGCTCACCTCACGGTGGCCGAGGGCGTCGACCTCGCCCACCTCGACCTGGATCTGCACGCCGCCGCGCTCGGGCACCACCAGGGGCGCCTCGAGGACCAGCTCCTCGACCCGGCCGCAGCCCACCTGGTCGCCCGCCTGGACGGCCATCTCCACGAAGGCCGTCCCGGGCACCAGCGCCACTCCGTGCACCGCGTGGTCGGCGAGCCAGGCGTGGGTGGCGAGCGACAGCCGCCCGCTCAGCAGCACTCCGCCGCCGCCTGCCAGCGAGACCACGGCGCCCAGCAGGGGGTGCCACACCGGTCCGAGGCCCACCGAGCCGACGTCGCCGATGGCCGCGCTGGAGTCGAGCCAGAAGCGCTGGCGCTGGAAGGCGTAGGTGGGAAGGTCGACCCGACGCGCGCCGCGCCCGGAGAAGACCCGCTCCCAGTCGACCGTGACGCCGTGGATGTGGAGTTCGGTGACGGCGGCCGTCAGCGCCTGGGTCTCCGGGCGGTCCTTGCGCAGCACCGGCACCGTCACGGGGCCGCCCGTGGCGCGCTCGGACCGCTCGGTCAGACAGTCCTGGGCCATGGCCGACAGCACGGCGTCCGGGCCGACCTCCAGGAAGGTGTTCACATCCTGCGCCTCGAGGCTGCGCACCCCGTCCGCGAAGCGCACGGCCGCGCGCACATGCCGCACCCAGTAGTCGTGGGTGCGGACCTCGGCCTCCGTGGCCAGGGCCCCGGTGACGTTGGAGACGAAGGGGATGGTCGGCGCGGCGAACGAGAGCCCTTCGACGACCTTGCGGAAGTCGGCCAGCATCGCGTCCATACGGGGCGAGTGGAACGCGTGGCTGACGCGCAGGCGGCGGGTCTTGCGGCCCTGTTCCGCCCACTGCCCGGCGATCTCCAGCGCCGCGGCCTCGTCGCCCGCGATGACCACGGAGGTGGGGCCGTTGACGGCGGCGATGCTCACCTCGGCCTCACGCCCGGCCAGCGAGCCCGCGATCTCCTCCTCCGACGCCTGGACCGCGACCATCGCGCCGCCCTCGGGCAGCGCCTGCATCAGACGGCCACGGGCCGCGATCAGTGTGCAGGCGTCCTCCAGCGAGAACACCCCGGCCACATGCGCGGCGGCGATCTCGCCCACCGAGTGGCCGATCAGTACGTCCGGGGTGACGCCCCAGTGCTCCAGCAGCCGGAACAGCGCCACCTCGACGGCGAACAGCGCGGGCTGGGTGAACGCCGTGCGGTCGAGCAGCTCGGCGTCCGCATCGCCCTCCGCCGCGAACATCACGTCCTTCAGCGGACGGTCCAGCAGCGTGTCCAGCTGCGTACACACCTCGTCCAGCGCCCGGGCGAACACCGGGAAGGCGTCGTACAACTCCCGTCCCATGCCCGCGCGCTGCGCGCCCTGGCCGGTGAAGAGGAAGGCGGTCCTGCGCCCCTTCGCCGCCTGTCCCCTGACCACGCCCGGCGCGATCTCGCCCTGGGCCAGGGCCCGAAGGCCGCGCAGCAGGCTCTCGCGGTCCTCGCCGATCACCGCCGCGCGGTGCTCGAACGCCGACCGGGACACCGCCAGGGAGTAGCCGACGTCCGCCGCCGACGCCACCGCGGGATCCCCGTCCAGCTCGGCGCCGTGCTCCGTCAGACGGGCGTGCAGCCGCTCGGCCTGGGCCCGCAGCGCGGCCTCGCCCTTGCCGGAGACCAGCCACGGCACGACGGCGGAGGCGACGGGTGCGGGCGCCTCGGCGCCGGGCTCGGCCTGCTCCGGCTCCTCGGCCTCGGGGGCCTGCTCGATGATGGTGTGCGCGTTGGTGCCGCTGATGGCGAAGGAGGAGATCCCCACCCGGCGCGGACGGCCGGTCTCCGGCCAGGGCCGGGCCTCGGTCAGCAGCTCCACGGCCCCCGCCGACCAGTCGACGTGCGGGGTGGGCTCGTCCACGTGCAGCGTCTTGGGCAGGACGCCGTGCCGCATGGCCATCACCATCTTGATGATGCCCGCGACACCCGCCGCCGCCTGCGCGTGGCCGATGTTGGACTTGATGGATCCGAGCCACAGCGGCCGGCCCTCCGGCCGGTCCTGGCCGTAGGAGGCGATCAGCGCCTGGGCCTCGATCGGGTCGCCCAGGGAGGTGCCCGTGCCGTGCGCCTCGACCACGTCGATCTCGTCGGGGGTGAGCCCGGCGTTGTCGAGCGCCTGGCGGATGACCCGGCGCTGCGAGGGGCCGTTGGGGGCCGTCAGGCCGTTGCTCGCGCCGTCCTGGTTCACCGCGGAGCCGCGCACCACCGCCAGCACGGGGTGGCCGTGGCGGCGGGCGTCGGACAGCCGCTCCACGAGCAGCACACCGACGCCCTCGGACCAGTTGGTGCCGTCAGCGGCCGCCGCGAAGGGCTTGCAGCGGCCGTCGGACGCGAGCCCTCGCTGGCGGCTGAACTCGGTGAACGTCCCGGGGACTGCCATCACGGTGATGCCGCCGGCCAGGGCGAAGTCGCATTCGCCCTGGCGCAGCGCCTGCGCGGCCAGGTGCAGCGTCACCAGGGACGACGAACACGCCGTGTCCACCGTCACCGCGGGGCCCTCGAGGCCGAGGACGTAGGAGATCCGGCCGGAGGTGACGGCGGGGGTCTGCCCCGTCATCAGATGGCCTTCGACCTCCTCGGCCTCCAGGGGGCCGGCCGAACCGTAGCCCTGGTAGGCGGCGCCCATGAACACACCGCCGGTGGTGCCCTTGACGGACAGCGGGTCGATGCCGGCCCGCTCCAGGACCTCCCAGGACGCCTCCAGCAGCAGCCGCTGCTGGGGGTCCATCGCCAGCGCCTCGCGCGGGGAGATCCCGAAGAACACCGGGTCGAACAGGGCGGCGTCGTGCAGGAACCCGCCCTCGTTCACATAGCTCGTGCCCTGGCTCTCGGGGTCCGGGTTGTACACCTCCTCGTGCCAGCCGCGGTCCTTCGGGAACGGTGAGAGCCCGTCGGCGCCGTCGGCGACCATGCGCCACAGCTCCTCCGGGGAGCTGACCCCGCCGGGGAAGCGGCAGCTCATCGCGGTGATCGCGATCGGCTCCCGGTTCTTCGCCTCCACTTCCTTCAGGCGCAGACGGGTGCGGTGCAGATCGGTCGTGACCTTGTTCAGATAGTCGCGGAGCTTTGTCTCACTCACCGTTCTCCGTCACTTTCTTTCCAGTCGGTTTTGGCGGGCTCTTGAGAACGGTTCACGAGAGACCCAGTTCGTTGTCGATGAAGGCGAACAGCTCGTCGTTGGAGGACGATCCGATGCGCTCGGCCACCTCGGCGGTGGCATCGCCGTCGGCCGCCTCGCCCAGCTTCTCCAGGAGCTCCCGCAGCCGGTCGGCCACCTTGGTGCGGGTCTCGCCGTCGTCCATCACGTTGGAGAGCAGCGGCTCCAGCTTGTCGAGCTCGGCGAAGACCACGGGCTCGCCCGCGCCGCCGTCCGGCAGGAGTTCCTCCCGCAGGTGGTCCACCAGCGCCGTGGGGGTCGGGTGGTCGAAGACCAGCACGGCCGACAGCCGCAGCCCGGTCTCCGCGTTGAGCCGGTTGCGCAGCTCCACCGTGGTCAGGGAGTCGAAGCCCATGTCCTTGAAGGCCATGTCGGGCTCCACCGCCTCCGGCGAGCCATGCCCGAGGACGGTCGCCACCTGCACCCGCACCAGGTCCAGCAGGGCCCGGTACTGGTCGGCCGCGGAGAGACCGGCAAGGCGGTCCCGCAGCGATCCGGTCCCGGTCCGCGCGGTCTCCGCCGCCGCGACCCGGCGCCGGGGCATCCGCACCAGACCGCGCAGCAGGGCGGGCACATCGCCGGTGCGGGCCTGGACGCGCAGGGCGGCCAGATCCACATGGGTCGGCACGAGCACGGTCTCGTCGGTCCCGAGCGCGTCGTCGAACAGCGCGAGGCCCTCTTCGGAGCTGAGCGCGTTCAGCCCGGCCCGGGCGATGCGCTGGAGGTCCGCCTCGCCGAGCTCCCCGGTCATCTCGCTGCGCTGCTCCCACATGCCCCAGGCCAGGGAGACCGCGGGGAGGCCGAGCGCGCGGCGCTGGTGCGCCAGGGCGTCCAGGAAGGCGTTGGCCGCCGCGTAGTTGGCCTGGCCGCCGCCACCGAAGTTGGAGGAGGCGGAGGAGAACACCACGAACGCGGAGAGGTCGAGGTCGCGGGTCAGCTCGTGCAGGTGCAGCGCGGCGTCCACCTTCGGACGCAGCACCTTGTCCACCCGCTCCGGCGTCAGCGACTCCACCACACCGTCATCCAGCACACCCGCCGCATGCACCACGGCCGACAACGGACGCTCCGAACCAATCCCCGCCAGCAGACTCTCCACCGAAGCACGATCGGCGACATCACACGCCACCGCCTCCGCCTCGGCACCCAACCCCGCCAACTCCGCCACCAACTCCGCCGCACCCGGCGCCTCCGCACCACGACGACTCGTCAACACCAACCGCTCAACACCGTGCTCCACCACCAAATGACGGGCCAGCAACGCACCCAGACCACCCGTACCACCCGTGATCAGCACCGTGCCACGGCCGTCGAACGGCGTGGTCTCCGGCTCGGGCCGGTCCTCGGCCGGGGCCACCCGGGCGAGACGCGCCGCGAGCACCCGCCCGTCGCGCACGGCCACCTGCGGCTCCTCGGCGGTCAGGGCCGTCCGGAGGGCCGAGGACACCTCGCCCTGCTCCTCCGGGTCCAGGTCCACCAGCAGGAACTTCCCCGGGTGCTCGGTCTGCGCGGAGCGCAGCAGGCCCCATACGGCGGCCTCGGCCGGGGTGCGCACCTCGGCGGAGGAGCGGGCGCCCATCGCGCCGCGGGTCACGAACACCAGGTAGGAGTCGTCGAACCGCTCGTCGGTGACCCACGTCCGCACCAGCTCCAGCGCGCGGTAGGTGGTGTCACGCACCCGTCCCGCCAGGTCCGCGCCGTCGTCGATACCGGCCGCCGCCGCGGCGCCCGCCACCATGACCACGTCCGGTGCCGTGGCCCCGGAGTCGATCGCCGCGCGCAGCGCGGCCAGATCCGCGTACGCCACCACGTCCGCGCCCGCGGCCTCGAAGCCGGAGCGCACCCCCAGGTCGTCGGTGCCCAGCACGGCCCAGGTGCCCTCGGAGGCGGGGGCCGGCGCGCCGACGGGGACGGGGGTCCAGTCCAGCCGGAAGAGCGAGTCGTGCCCGCCCGCCGGGGAGCCGGCCGACTGGATCTGCCCCTCGGCGACCAGCCGCAGCACCAGGGAGTCGACGGTGGCCACGGAGCGGCCACTGGTGTCGGCCACCGTGAGGCCGATGGAGTCGGGCCCGCGCGAGCTGAGGCGCACCCGCAGTTCCGAGGCGCCCGTGGCCCGCAGCGACACGCCGGTCCAGGAGAACGGGAGCCGGGCGAGGCCCGCCTCCTCCTGGGGCACGAACATGACGGCCTGGACCGCCGCGTCCAGCAGGGCCGGGTGCAGTCCGAACTGTCCGGCGTCCGAGGCGTTCTCCTCGGGCAGCCGCACCTCGGCGAAGACCTCGTCGCCACGGATCCACACCGACCGCAGCCCCTGGAACACCGGGCCGTAGGCGAAGCCGCCCGCGGCCATCCGGTCGTAGACGTCCTCGGTGTCGATCCGCTCCGCGCCCTCCGGGGGCCATACGGCGAGGTCGGCCTGGCCGGTCTCCTCCGGTGCGCCGCCCTGGGCGAGCAGGCCGGAGGCGTGCTGGACCCACGGCTGCTCCATGCCGGGCTCTTCCAGCCGGGAGTACACGTTCAGCGAGCGCGCCCCGTTCTCGTCCGGCCCGCTGACCGCCAGCTGGAGGTGGACCGCGCCGCGTTCGGGCAGCGCCAGCGGCGCCGTGAGGGTCAGCTCCTCGACCCGGTCGCAGCCCACCTGATCGGCGGCGTACAGCGCCAGTTCGAGGAAGGCGGTGCCGGGCAGCAGGACCGTGTCCTGGATCGTGTGGTCGACGAGCCAGGGGTGCGTCTGCGGCGAGAGGCGGCTGGTGAAGAGGAAGCCGTCCGCGTCGGGCAGCTC
This sequence comes from Streptomyces sp. NEAU-174, assembly GCF_052665095.1. Taxonomy (NCBI): domain Bacteria; kingdom Bacillati; phylum Actinomycetota; class Actinomycetes; order Kitasatosporales; family Streptomycetaceae; genus Streptomyces; species Streptomyces sp. NEAU-174. The sequence goes on from NZ_JBQTCE010000006.1 coordinate 563,590, forward strand.
GACGGCGGCGCCCAGCAGCGGATGCGTCGGCGGGATGAGCCCCACGGCGGTGACATCGCTGGCGAACGAGGTCAGCGCCTCCAGCCAGTAGCGCTCCCGCTGGAAGGCGTAGGTGGGCAGTTCGACCCGCCGGGCGTCACGTCCGGCGAAGAGCCGCGCCCAGTCCACCGCGACGCCGTTCACATGGAGTTCGGCCAGCGCGGTCGTCAGCGCCCGGGTCTCGGGACGGTCCTTGCGCAGCACCGGCACCACGACGGGGGCCTCCTCCGCCGTCAGGCACTCCCGTGCCATCGCGGTGAGCACGCCATCGGGGCCGACCTCGACGAACCGGGACACGCCCTGCGCCTCGAGCGCCCGTACGCCGTCCGCGAACCGCACCGCCTCCCGCACATGGCGGACCCAGTACTCCGCGGCGCACACCTCGTCCGCACCGGCCGGCTGACCCGTCACATTGGAGACCAGGGCGATGGCCGGCGGGGTGAACGTCAGCTCCTCGACGACCTTGCGGAAGTCGCCGAGCATCGCGTCCATGCGGGGCGAGTGGAAGGCGTGGCTGACCCGCAGCCGGCGGGTCTTGCGGCCCTGCCGCTCCCACTCGGCGGCGATCTCCAGCGCCGGTGCCTCGTCGCCCGCGATGACCACGGAGGTCGGGCCGTTGACGGCGGCGATGCTCACCTCGGTCTCACGGCCGGCCAGCGACGGCGCGATCTCGTCCTCGGACGCCTGCACCGCCACCATGGCGCCGCCTTCGGGCAGCGCCTGCATCAGACGGCCACGGGCGGCCACCAGGGCACAGGCGTCCTCCAGCGAGAACACCCCGGCCACCTGCGCGGCGGCGATCTCACCGATGGAGTGGCCGATCACCACGTCCGGGCGGACACCCCAGAGCTCCAGCAGCCGGAACAGCGCCACCTCGACCGCGAACAACGCGGGCTGGGTGAACGCCGTCTGATCCAGCAGCCCGGCGTCCGCGCTGCCCTCCGCCGCGAACACCACATCCCGCAGCGGACGGTCGAGCAGACCGTCCAGGTGGGCGCACACCTCGTCCCACGCGTCGGCGAACACCGGGAAGGCGTCGTACAACTCCCGGCCCATGCCGAGGCGCTGCGCGCCCTGGCCCGAGAACAGGAACGCCGTCTTGCCGGCCGCCCCCGCCACGCCGCGTACGACACCGGGCGCGGTCTCACCGTTGGCGATGGCCTCGAGGCCACGCAGCAGGTCCGCGCGGTCCTCGCCGACGAGCGCGGCCCGGTGGTCGAAAAGCGAACGGGTCATCGCGAGGGAATAACCGACGTCCACGGTGGGCATGGACTCTTCGGTGGCGGTGGCCAGTTGGTCCCGCAGCCGCTCGGCCTGACCCCGGAGGGCGGCGTCGGTCCGGCCGGACAGCAGCCACGGCACCGGGGCCGCGGTGGTGTCCGGGGCCTCCTCGGCCCGTGGCGCCTCCGGCTCGTCGGAGACCGGCGCCTGCTCGATGATGGTGTGCGCGTTGGTGCCGCTCACACCGAAGGCGGACACCGCCGCCCTGCGCGGGTGGTCCCGCTCCGGCCAGGGCACCGCCTCGGTCAGCAGCTCCAGATCGCCCGCCGACCAGTCCACATGCGGCGATGGCTCGTCCACGTGCAGTGTCTTGGGAAGGATGCCTTCGCGCATGGCCATCACCATCTTGATGACCCCGGCGACACCGGCGGCGGCCTGCGTATGACCGATGTTGGACTTGATGGCCCCGAGCAGCAGCGGCTGCCCCTCGGGGCGGCCCTGGCCGTAGGTGGCCAGCAGTGCCTGCGCCTCGATCGGGTCACCGAGCGGAGTGCCGGTGCCATGGGCCTCGACCACGTCCACATCGGCGGGGACCAGCCGGGCGCCGGCCAGCGTCTGCTCGATCAGCCGCTGCTGCGACGGGCCGTTGGGCGCCGTCAGACCGTTGGAGGCGCCGTCCTGGTTGATGGCCGAACCCCGGATGACGGCCAGCACCTTGTGGCCGTTGCGCTGCGCGTCCGACAGCCGCTCCACGAGCAGCATGCCGACACCCTCGGACCAGCCCGTGCCGTCGGCGTCCGCAGAGAACGCCTTGCACCGGCCGTCGAACGACAGCACCCGCTGGGCGCTGAACTCGATGAACGTGCCCGGCGTGGCCATGATGGTCACACCGCCGGCCAGCGCCACCGAGGACTCGCCCTGCCGCAGCGACTGGCAGGCCAGGTGCAGGGCCACCAGCGACGACGAGCACGCGGTGTCCACCGTGACGGCCGGGCCCTCGAAGCCGAAGGTGTAGGAGATACGGCCGGACGAGACGCTGGGGGCGCTGCCGAGGCCGAGGTAGCCCTCCACTCCCTCGGCGTCCCTCAGGATGCGCGAGCCGTAGTCGTGGTAGTTGGAGCCGACGAAGACGCCGGTCTGGCTTCCCTTCAGCGCCACCGGGTCGATCCCGGCGCGCTCGAACGCCTCCCACGAGGTCTCCAGCAGCAGCCGCTGCTGCGGGTCGATCGCCATCGCCTCACGCGGCGAGATCCCGAAGAAGCCCGGGTCGAAATGGCCCACCTCGTCGAGGAAGCCGCCCGCCTGGACGTAGCTGGTGCCGGACTTCTCGGGGTCCGGGTCGTAGAGGCCGTCGATGTCCCAGCCGCGGTCGTCGGGGAACGCGGAGATCACGTCCCCCTCGGCCATCAGCAGGTTCCACAGCTCCTCGGGGCTGCGCACCCCGCCGGGGAACCGGCAGCTCATGCCGATGATGGCGATGGGCTCATCCGTGGTCAGGGGCTTGTCGGGCCCCTCCGGCCGCTGGGGTACGGCGGCGGTGGCGCCCGAGGTGACCGGCTGGTCGCCGAACATCTCGGTGTGCAGGTACCGGGCCAGCACCGTGGCGGTCGGGTAGTCGAAGACACAGGTCACCGGCAGTCGGAGGCCGGTGACCACGCCGAGGCGGTTGCGCAGTTCGACGGCGGTCAGCGAGTCGAAGCCGAGGTCGCGGAAGGCGCGGTCGGCCTCCACCGCGTCGGCGCTGTCGTAGCCGAGGACGTCGGCGGCCTGGTTGCGCACCAGCTCCAGGAGCAGCTTGGGCTGCTCGGCGGGAGGCAGTTCGGCCATCTCCCGGCGCAGCGCGGAGATCGCGTCGTCGCCGTCGACCGCGTCCGCGCCACTCGCGGCGGCCGGGCGGTTCAGCTCGGGCACCTCGCGAAACAGCGCGTTCGGACGTGAGCCGACGAAGTCCGGCTGGAAGCGGTCCCAGTCGATCTCGGCGATGACCAGGAAGGTCTCGTCCAGTTCCAGGGCCTGCTGCATTCCGGAGATGGCCAGCTCGGGCACCATGCCGACCATGCCGGAACGGTCCATCCGCTCGCCGACCTCGCCGGAGCCGAGGCCGCCTCCGGCCCAGGCGCCCCAGGCAATGGAGGTGGCCGGAAGGCCGTCGGCGCGCCGCTGCAACGCCAGTGCGTCGAGGTAGGCGTTGCCCGCCGCGTAGCTGCCCTGGCCCGGGCCGCCCAGCGTGCCCGCGCCGGAGGAGAACAGCACGAAGGCCGACAGCTCCATTCCGGCGGTCAGCTCGTGCAGATTCCGCGTGGCGTCCACCTTCGGGCGCAGCACACCGGCCGCACGGCGCACCGTCAGGGCGTCCACCACGCCGTCGTCCAACACACCGGCCGTGTGCACCACGGCGGTCAGCGGGAACTCCCGCGGGATCGCCGCCAGCACCGCGGCCAGCGCCTCCCGGTCGGCCGCGTCACACGCCGCGATCGTCACCCGGGCGCCGAGCCCTTCGAGCTCGGCCTTCAACTCGGCGGCGCCTTCGGCCTCCATGCCACGACGGCTCGTCAGCACCAGATGCTCGGCGCCCGTGCGCGCCAGCCACCGCGCCACATGGCCGCCCAGCGCGCCCGTACCACCGGTCACCAGCACCGAGCCCCGGCTCTGCCAGGAGCCGAGGCCCTCGGCGTCCTCGGCGGCGGAGGCGCGCATCATGCGCTTGGCGAACACACCGGAGCCGCGCACCGCGACCTGGTCCTCGCCCCCGGTGCCCGCCAGCACTCCGATCAGACGGGCCACCGCGCGGCCGTCCATGGCCTCGGGCAGATCGACCGCACCGCCCCAGCGCTGGGGGTATTCCACGCCGACGATGCGGCCCAGGCCCCACACCATCGCCTGCACCGGGCTCACCAGCCGGTCGGAGCGGCCCACGGAGACCGCGCCCCGGGTGCCGCACCACAGCGGGGCCACCACACCGGCGTCGCCCAGCCCCTGGACCAGGGCCACCATGGCCGCCAGTCCGGCGGGCACCACTTCGAACGTCGGGTGGCCGGACTCGTCGAGACCCAGCAGCGAGAACACGCCCGCCAGCCCCGAGGGCTCCACCCCGGCCTCGTCGAGCGCCGCGCGCAGCCGCTCCGCCACCGTCCAGCGGTCGTTGCCCGATTCGTCGAGCACCACCCGGACGATGTCGGCGCCGCTCGTCTCCAGCCCGTTCACGGTGGCGGACACGAGGGCGTCGTCGGCGTGCGACGCGGGGACGACGACGAGCCAGGTGCCCGACAGGGCCGCATCGGTGGCGGACGCCACGGGCTTCCAGACCACCTTGTAGCGCCAGCTGTCCACCGTGTTCTGCGCACGGCGCTGACGGCGCCAGGACGACAGCGCGGGAAGCAGCGCCGTCAGCGACGACTGCTGCTCCTCGTCCTCCACCTCCAGCGTGCGGACCAGCGCCTCCAGGTCCTCGCGCTCCACGGCCTCCCAGAAGCGCGCGTCCACCGCGTCCGCGGCCAGGCCGTCGGCGGTGGCGGACACCTCGGCGGCCGATACGTCCAGCCAGTACCGCTGCCGCTGGAAGGCGTAGGTCGGCAGCTCCACCCGGCGGGCGCCACGGCCCTCGAGCAGGGCGGTCCAGTCCACCGTGACGCCACGGACGAACACCTCGGCGGCGGAGGTCAGGACCCGCTCCAGACCGCCCTCGTCGCGCCGCAGCGTGCCGACGACCACGGCCTGCGCCTCGGCGGCCTCAACCGTCTGCTGAACGGGAAGGGTGAGCACCGGGTGCGGGCTCGCCTCGATGAACACGGAGTGGCCGTCGTCCAGCAGCCTCCGGGTGGTGGCCTCCAGCTCGACGGTCTGCCGGAGGTTGCAGTACCAGTACTCGGCGTCCAGACCGGTCGTGTCCACCAGCTCGCCGGAGACCGTGGAGTAGAACGGCACCTCCGACGTACGGGGTTCGATGTCCGCCAGGACCTTCAGCAGCTCCTCGCGGATGGCCTCCACGTGCGCGGAGTGCGAGGCGTAGTCCACCGGCACCCGGCGGACCCGGATCTCCTCACCCTCGAGCTGGGCGACCATCTCGTCCAGCGCCTTCGGGTCGCCGGAGACCACCACGGAACCGGGGCCGTTGACGGCGGCGACCGAGATCGCGCCGTCCCAGGCGGCGATGCGCTCCTTGACCTGCTCGACCGGCAGCCCGACCGAGACCATGCCACCACGGCCCGCGAGGCCCACCGCGATGGCCTGCGAGCGCAGGGCCACCACCTTCGCGGCGTCCTGGAGCGAGAGCGCACCGGCCACACATGCGGCGGCGATCTCGCCCTGGCTGTGACCCATCACGGCATCCGGCTCCACGCCCACCGAACGCCACAGCTTCGCCAGCGACACCATCACCGCGAACAGCACCGGCTGGACCACATCCACCCGGTCGAAGCCCGGAGCGCCCTCGGCGCCACGCAGCACATCCGTCAGCGACCAGTCCACATACGCCGACAGGGCCGTCTCACACTCGGCTATCGCCTCGGCGAACACCGGCGAGGACTCCAACAGCCCCACCGCCATGCCCATCCACTGCGCCCCCTGACCGGGGAACACGAACACCGAGCGGCCGGCGTCGCCGGTCCTCCCGCGCACCACGCCGTTCGACGTGGCGGTGTCCTCGGCGACCGCCTCCAGCCGCTGGAGGAGTTCCTCGCGGCCGGTCCCGGTCACCACGGCCCGGTGCTCGAAGGCGGACCTGGTGGTGGCCAGCGAGAGCGCCACGTCCGCCGTGCTCAGCTCCGGGCGCTCCGTGAGGAACGCGCGGAGCTGCCCGGCCTGCGCCCGCAGCGCCTCGGCGCCACGGCCCGACACCACCCACGCCACCGGACCGTCGGCGACCTCGGCCTCGGTGGCCTCGGCCACCTCGGACTCCGGGGCCTGCTCCAGGATGGTGTGGGCGTTGGTGCCGCTCATGCCGAACGAGGACACGGCGGCGCGGCGCGGGTGGTCCCGGTCCGGCCACGGGGCCGTCTCGTGCAGCAGGGAGACGGCGCCGCCGGTCCAGTCGATGTGCGGCGACGGCTCCTCCGCGTGGAGCGTCTTCGGCAGCACGCCCTCGCGCATGGCCATCACCATCTTGATGACCCCGGCGACACCGGCGGCGGCCTGGGTGTGCCCGATGTTCGACTTGATGCCGCCCAGCCACAGCGGCTGGTCGGCGGGCCGGTCCTGCCCGTAGGTGGCCATCAGCGCCTGGGCCTCGATCGGGTCACCGAGGGTCGTACCCGTACCGTGCGCCTCGACCGCGTCCACCTCGGCGGCCGACAGCCGGGCGCTGGTCAGCGCCTGGCGGATGACCCGCTGCTGCGAGATGCCGTTGGGCGCCGTCAGACCGTTGGAGGCGCCGTCCTGGTTGATGGCCGAACCCCGGACGATGGCCAGCACCTTGTGGCCGTTGCGCTCGGCGTCGGACAGCCGCTCCACGAGCAGCATGCCGACGCCCTCGCCCCAGCCGGTGCCGTCGGCCGCGGCGCCGAACGGCTTGCACCGGCCGTCCGCCGCCAGGCCGCGCTGCCTGCTGAACTGGACGAACGCCGACGGCGTGGACATCACCGTGACACCACCGGCCAGCGCGAGCGTGCACTCGCGCTGGCGCAGGGCCTGAACGGCGAGGTGCAGGGCCACGAGGGACGACGAGCACGCCGTGTCCACGGAGAGCGCGGGGCCCTCGAGGCCCATGGTGTAGGAGATCCGGCCGGAGACGATGCTCGCCGCGTTGCCGGTGCCCGAGTGGCCCTCGACATCCTCCAGGCTCTCGGCCGCGCCGAGCATGAGCATGGAGTAGTCCTGGCCGTTGGTGCCGACGAACACGCCGGTCCTGCTGCCGCGCAGGGACGTCGGGTCGATGCCCGCGCGCTCGATCGCCTCCCACGATGTCTCCAGCAGCAGTCGCTGCTGCGGGTCCATCGACAGCGCCTCACGCGGCGAGATCCCGAAGAACGCCGGGTCGAACCGGTCGGCGTTCTCCAGGAAACCGCCCTCGGTCGTATAGCTGGTGCCGGGACGGTCCGGGTCCTCGTCGTAGAGGGCGTCGATGTCCCAGCCCCGGTCCATGGGGAATTCCGAGATCGCGTCGGTGCCGTCCGCCACCAGGCGCCACAGGTCTTCGGGAGAGTTCACCCCGCCGGGGAACCGGCAGCTCATGGCGACGATCGCGATCGGTTCCTGGTCCGCTGACTCGGCCTCGAGCAGGCGCTGGCGAGTCTGCTGGAGATCCGCGGTCACCCGCTTGAGATAGTCGAGAAGCTTCTCTTCGTTCATTGTTATGTCACCCATGGAAGTAGTAAGGAACGACCCTCGGGAACCGACCGCGCCAGCTCAGGAGATCCCGAGCTCCTTGTCGATGAAGTCGAAGATCTCGTCCGACGTCGCCGACTGAATCTTGTCCGAAACCGCCTTCTTGCCCGAGGTGGGCGATTCCTGTTCCGCCTCTCCCCACTTCAGAAGGAGCGTCTGAAGGCGCGTGGTGATCCTCGGCCGGTCCACGTCGTCGGCGGAGATCGTGGCCATCGCCGCCTCGATCCGGTCCAGCTCGCCGAGGATCGGCGCGGCCGCCGAGACCCCGTCCCGCACCACGTCGGTCCGCAGTCGGCGGGCGAGCGCCACGGGCGTCGGGTGGTCGAAGACGATCGTCGCGGGCAGGCGCAGGCCCGTCGCCGCGTCGAGCCGGTTGCGCAGCTCGACGGCGGTCAGCGAGTCGAAGCCGAGTTCGCGGAAGGCCCGCTGGGACTCGACCGACTCCACCGACGGGAAGCCCAGCACCATCGCCACCTGCGTGGTGACCAGTTCGAGCAGTGCTCGTTCCTGCTCCGCCTCGGACATTCCGGCGAGCCGCTCGCGCAGCTCCGAGCCACCGGTCTCGAACTGGGTGGCGGCGCCGCCACTGGTCGCGGCCTCCAGGATCCGCCGCGCCTCGGGCACCTCGTCCAGCAACCGACTGGCCCGTACGGCGGTGTAGGAGGGGACGAACCGCTCCCAGTCCAGGTCGGCGATGGCCAGGTGGGTCTCCTGGAGGTCGAGGGCCTGCTGAAGGGCCTTGACCGCCAGCTCCGGGGTCATCGCGGCCATGCCGCCGCGCCGCAGCCGCTCCTCCAGGGCCCCGTCGACCGCCATGCCGCCTTCGGCCCACGGGCCCCAGGCCACCGAGGTGGCCGCCAGGCCCTGGGCCCGGCGCTGCTGCGCCAGGGCGTCGAGGTAGGCGTTGGCCGCCGCGTAACTGCCCTGCCCGGCGCCGCCGATGGCTCCGGCGAGCGAGGAGAACAGCACGAACGCGGAGAGGTCGAGGCCCTCGGTCAGCTCGTGCAGGTTGCGGGCTCCCGCCACCTTGGGACGCAGCACGCCCGCGACCCGCTCCACCGACATCGCGTCCAGGACACCGTCGTCCAGGACACCCGCCGCGTGCACGACGGCGCTCAGCGGATACCGCTCCGGGATGGCGGCCAGGACGGCCGCCAGGGCCTCGCGGTCGGCGGTGTCACATGCCGCGATGGTCACCTCCGCGCCCAACGCGGTGAGCTCGTCGCGCAGTTCGGCAGCGCCGTCGGCCTCCGGGCCGCGGCGGCTGGTCAGCACCAGGTGCTCGGCGCCGGCGCCCGCCAGCCACCGGGCCACCTGGCTGCCCACTCCCCCGGTGCCGCCGGTCACCAGCACCGAGCCCCGCGCGCTCCACGGCCGGGCCGTGGTCCGCGGCGCGGTGGCCCGCACCAGGCGCCGGGTGAACACACCGGACGTGCGCACCGCCACCTGGTCCTCGAACTCGCCCGCGCCGCCGCCCAGCACACCGGACAGCCGGGCCGCGGCCCGCTCGTCGAAGGTCTCCGGGAGGTCGACCAGACCGCCCCAGAGCCGGGGGTGTTCCAGACCGGCGACCCGGCCGAGGCCCCACATCTGCGCCTGGGCGGCGCTGCGCAGGGTGTCGGATCCGGTCACCGACACGGCGCCTCGTGTCGCCACCCACAGCGGGGCCTCGACACCGGCGTCCACGAGTGCTTGCAGGGCGACGAGGTTGAGCGCGAGCCCGCGCGGCACCACCGTGTGCCCGGCGCAGGGTTCCTCGTCCAGGGCCAGCAGGGAGAGCACCCCGCCGACGGGCCCGTCCGGCGCGTCCCCGGCCGCCGTGCGCAGCCGCTCGGCGACCGCCTCGCGGTCGATGTCCGCCGCGCCGTCGAGCTCGATCCGCGCCACGTCCGCGCCTTGCCGCTCCAGCATGGCCACCGCGGAGGTGACCAGCTCGTCGTCGGCGTACGACCGCGGAACCATGACCATCCAGGTCCCGGTCAGCGCCCGCTCCGAGAGCTCGGACACCGGTGTCCAGGCGATCTGGTAGCGCCAGCCGTCCACCGTGGACCGCTCACGGTGGCCCTTGCGGTAGGACGACAGCGCGGGGAGCACCTCGGTCAGCGAGGCGTCTCCGTCCACGTGCAGCGCGGTGGTCAGCGCCTCCAGGTCCGCACGCTCGACCGCGTCCCAGAACTGGGCGTCGACCGAGTCGGCCGCGGGGGTGGCGGAGGCGTCGCTCTCGGGGGCGTCCAGCCAGTAGCGCTGCCGCTGGAACGCGTACGTCGGCAGCTCGACCCGCCGGACGTCCTCGCCCGCGAACAGCGCCTCCCAGGCCACGGTGACGCCGTGGACGTGGAGTTCGGCCAGGGCCGTCGTCAGGGCCTGGGCCTCCGGGCGGTCCTTGCGCAGCGCGGGCACGACGACGGGGGCCGAAGTCTCGTCCACCGTCAGGCACTCGCGCGCCATCGCCGAGAGCACCCCGTCGGGGCCCACCTCGAAGAACCTGGTCACTCCCGCGTTCTCCAGGGAGCGCATCCCGTCCGCGAAGCGCACCGCCTCGCGGACGTGGCGCACCCAGTACTCCGGCGAGCACACCTCGTCGGCGCCCGCCGACTTGCCCGTCACATTGGACACCAGGGCGATGGCCGGCGGGGCGAACGAGAGCCCCTCGACGACCTTGCGGAAGTCGTCCAGCATCGCGTCCATACGGGGCGAGTGGAACGCGTGGCTGACCCGCAGCCGGCGGGTCTTGCGGCCCTGCTCCGCCCACTGCCCGGCGATCTCCAGCGCCGCCGCCTCGTCACCGGCGATGACCACGGAGGAGTGGCTGTTGACGGCGGCGATGCTCACCTCGGCCTCACGACCGGTGAGCGACGGCGCGATCTCCTCCTCCGACGCCTCGATGGCGACCATCGCGCCGCCCTCGGGCAGCGCCTGCATCAGACGGCCACGGGCGGCCACCAGGGTGCACGCGTCCTCCAGCGAGAACACCCCGGCCACATGCGCCGCGGCGATCTCACCGATGGAGTGACCGATCACCACATCCGGTGCCACACCCCACGCGGACAGCAGCCGGAACAGCGCCACCTCGACCGCGAACAGCGCGGGCTGGGTGAACGCCGTCTGATCCAGCAGCCCGGCGTCCGCGCTCCCCTCCGCCGCGAACATCACGTCCTTGAGCGGGCGGTCCAGAGTGACGTCCAGGTGTGCGCACACCTCGTCCAGCGCCTGGGCGAACACCGGGAAGGCGTCGTACAACTCCCGTCCCATGCCCAGGCGCTGCGCGCCCTGGCCGGAGAACAGGAACGCGGTGATCCCGGTCGGAGTGGCGACCGAGCGCACGACCCCGGGTGCCTCCTCGCCGGTGGCGACGGCCTCGAGCCCGCGCAGCAGTTCCGCACGGTCCGCGCCCGTCAGCACGGCACGGTGTTCGAACACCGCCCGGGTGGCGACCAGGGAGTAGCCCACGTCCTTCAGGCTCAGCTCCGGCTGCGCGGTCAGCTGCGCCCGCAGCCGCCGTGCCTGGGCGCGCAGCCCGTCCGCGCTCCGGGCGGAGAGCGTCCAGGGAGCCGCGCCACGGTCGTCGGGAGCCGTCGCCTCGGCCGGCCGCGGGTCCTGGTCGTCCGCCGGGGCCTGCTCGATGATGGTGTGCGCGTTGGTGCCGCTGACGCCGAACGCGGAGACACCCGCCCGGCGCGGCTGACCCGTCTCCGGCCACGCGGTGGCCTCGGTCAGCAGCCGCACCTCGCCCGCCGACCAGTCCACCTGCGGCGACGGCTCGTCCACATGCAGCATCTTCGGCAGTACGCCGTGCCGCATCGCCATGACCATCTTGATGACGCCGGCGAGTCCGGACGCGGCCTGGGTGTGCCCGATGTTCGACTTCAGCGCGCCCAGCCACAGCGGGCGGCCCTCCGGCCGCTCCTGGCCGTAGGTGGCCAGCAGCGCCTGCGCCTCGATCGGGTCGCCAAGCGAGGTGCCCGTGCCGTGTGCCTCCACCGCGTCCACCTCGGCGGCCGACACCCCGGCGCTGGCCAGCGCCTGGCGGATCACCCGCTGCTGCGAGGGGCCGTTGGGGGCCGTCAGGCCGTTGGACGCGCCGTCCTGGTTCACGGCGGAGCCCCGCACGATGCCCAGCACCTGGTGGCCGTTGCGCCGGGCGTCCGACAGCCGCTCCACCAGCAGCACATCGGCGCCCTCGCTCCAGCCGGTACCGTCCGCCGCGGCCGAGAACGGCTTGCAACGGCCGTCGGGCGCGAGCCCGCCCTGCCGGCTGAACTCGACGAACGCCATCGGAGTGGCCATCACCGCCACACCGCCGACCAGCGCCATGGAGCACTCGCCCTGACGCAGCGACTGGCAGGCCAGGTGCAGGGCCACCAGCGACGAGGAGCAGGCCGTGTCCACCGTGACGGCGGGGCCCTCCAGGCCGTAGGTGTAGGCGAGCCGGCCGGAGACGACGCTGCCCGCGTTGCCGGTCAGCAGATGGCCCTCGACGTCCTCGGGGACCGTCTCCAGGTTGGTGCCGTATCCGGAGCCCGAGAAGCCCACGAACACACCGATCTGGCTGCCCCGCACCGACGCGGGGTTGATGCCCGCCCGCTCGAACGCCTCCCACGAGGTCTCCAGCAGCAGCCGCTGCTGGGGGTCGGTGGCCAGGGCCTCACGGGGCGAGATTCCGAAGAAGCCGGGGTCGAACTCGCCCGCGTCGTAGAGGAATCCGCCTTCCCGGGCGTAGAACGTGCCCGGCCGGTCCGGGTCCGGGTCGTACATGCCCGACAGGTCCCAGCCGCGGTCCGACGGGAAGGACGAGATGGCGTCACCGCCGCCGTCGACCAGCTGCCACAGGTCCTCCGGGCTCCGCACCCCGCCGGGGAAGCGGCAGCTCATGGAGACGATCGCGATGGGGTCGTCGTCCGCGCCGGACCCGGCCACGGCCCCGGCCCCGGTGGCGAGCGCCGGGGCCGAGGTGCCCAGCACCTCGGTGCGCAGATGCGCCGCGAGCGTGCCGGCGCTGGGGTAGTCGAAGACCAGCGTGGCGGGCAGGCCGAGACCGGTCTCGGCGGCCAGCCGGTTGCGCAGGTCGACCGCGGTCAGCGAGTCGAAGCCCAGATCGCGGAAGGCCCGGTTCGGCTCGACCATCTCCGCGGAGGCGTAGCCGAGCACGGAGGCGGCGTGCTTGCGCACCAGGTCGAGCAGCGCCCGGTCCCGCTCGCCCTCGGTGAGGGGCTTCAGCCGCTCGCGCAGCTGCGCCCCGGCGGCGTCGGCGCTCTCGTCACCGTCGCCCTTCGTCTCCAGTGCCTGGACCTCGTCGAGGTCGCTCAGCAACGGGCTGGGGCGGACAGCGGTGAACGAGGGGGCGAACCGCTCCCAGTCCACGTCCACGACCGTCACCACACCGTCGTCACCGGCGACGGCGCGCTCCAGCGCGGCGATCGCCAACTGGGGTGCCATCGCGGGCAGTCCGCGCCGCGCCAGCTGCTCCCCCGCGTCGTCCCGGGTCGCCATGCCGCCCTCGGCCCACGGGCCCCAGGAGACGGCGGTGCCCGCGAGCCCCCGCGCCCTGCGCTGCTCCACGAGCGCGTCCAGGAAGGCATTGCCGGAGCCGTAGACGCCCTGGCTGCCGCCGCCCCAGACACCGGAGATGGACGAGAAGACCACGAACGCGTCGAGCTCACGGTCGCCGAGCAGCTCGTCCAGGTTGACGGCGCCCGCGACCTTGCCCGACACCACCCTGGCCGCGTCCGCGAGCTCGGTCTCCAGCAGGGAGGCCGCGATCGTGACACCCGCCGCGTGCACCACCGCGGTGAGCGGCTGGTGCTCCGGTACGGCGTCCAGGACGGCGGCGAGCGCGTCGCGGTCCGCCGCGTCGCACGCGGCCACCGTCACCTCGGCGCCCATGCCCTCCAGCTCCGCCTTCAACTCGGCGGCGCCCTCGGCCTCGAGACCGCGGCGGCTGGTCAGCACCAGGTGCTCGGCACCGCTCCGGACCAGCCAGCGGGCCACCTGGCCGCCGAGCCCGCCCGTGCCACCGGTGACCAGCACCGTGCCGCGCGCCCGCCACGAGGTCTCCTGGCCGGCGGCCGGGGCGGACCGCACCAGACGGCGTACGAAGACACCGGAGCCGCGCACCGCGACCTGGTCCTCGCCGCCCTCGACGGACAGCACACCGGCCAGCCGCGCCGCGCCGCGCTCGTCCAGCGACTCGGGCAGGTCGACCAGACCGCCCCACAGCGGCGGCAGCTCAAGACCGGCGACCCGGCCCAGCGCCCAGACCATCGCCTGCGTCGGGCTGGTGAGCCGGTCCGAACGGCCCACCGACACGGCGCCGCGCGTACCGCACCACAACCGGGCCGGGATGTCCGCCCGCACCATCGCCCGCACCAGCGTCAGGGTCAGCGCATAGCCGCCCGCCAGCGCCGGGTGGCCCGGGCAGGGCTCCTCGTCCAGGGCGAGCAGCGACAGCACACCGCCCAGCTCGGGCGTCTCGGCGGCCAGCTCGCGCAGCCGCTCCGCCAGCACGTCCGCGTCGAGGTCCCGCTCGTCCACCGCGACGGAGACCACATCCGCGCCGTGCCGCTCGAGCCCGGTGACCACCTCCGAGACGAGTTCGTCCCCGGCGCGGGACGCCGGAACGACCACCAGCCACGTCCCCGACAGCGAGCCGTCGGCGACATCGGAGAGCGGCTTCCACGACACCCGGTAGCGCCAGCCGTCGATCGTGGACTGGTCGCGGTTGTTGCGGTGGTACGCGGACAGGGCGGGCAGCACCGCGCTCAGTGGCGCCTCGCTGTCGACCGCCAGCGCTCCGGCCAGCGACTCCAGGTCCTGGCGCTCCACCACGTCCCAGAACCGCGCGTCGACGGAGCCATTGGCGTCGGCCGCGCCTCCGCCGGGCGGCAGGCCGAAGCCGTCGAGCCAGTAGCGGTCGCGCTGGAAGGCGTAGGTCGGCAGCTCGACCTGGCGGCCGCCACGGCGCTCCAGCGTGGTGATCCAGTCGACCTTGGTGCCGCGCGCGAACACCTCGGCGGCGGAGGTCAGGAACCGCTCCAGACCGCCCTCGTCACGCCGCAGCGTGCCGACGACCACGGCCTGCGCCTCGGCGGCCTCAACCGTCTGCTGAACGGGAAGGGTGAGCACGGGGTGCGGGCTCACCTCGATGAACGTGACGTGGCCGGAGCCGAGGAGGGTGCGGGTGGTGGCCTCCAGCTCGACCGTCTGCCGGAGGTTGCGGTACCAGTACTCGGCGTCCAGACCGGATGTGTCCACCAGCTCGCCGGAGACCGTGGAGTAGAACGGCACCTCCGACGTACGGGGTTCGATGTCCGCCAGGACCTTCAGCAGCTCCTCGCGGATGGCCTCCACATGGGCGGAGTGCGAGGCGTAGTCCACCGGCACCCGGCGGACCCGGATCTCCTCACCCTCGAGCTGGGCGACCATCTCGTCCAGCGCCTTCGGGTCGCCGGAGACCACCACGGAACCGGGGCCGTTGACGGCGGCGACCGAGATCGCGCCGTCCCAGGCGGCGATGCGCTCCTTGACCTGCTCGACCGGCAGCCCGACCGAGACCATGCCACCACGGCCCGCGAGGCCCACCGCGATGGCCTGCGAGCGCAGGGCCACCACCTTCGCGGCGTCCTGGAGCGAGAGCGCACCGGCCACACATGCGGCGGCGATCTCGCCCTGGCTGTGACCCATCACGGCATCCGGCTCCACGCCCACCGAACGCCACAGCTTCGCCAGCGACACCATCACCGCGAACAGCACCGGCTGGACCACATCCACCCGGTCGAAGCCCGGAGCGCCCTCGGCGCCACGCAGCACATCCGTCAGCGACCAGTCCACATACGCCGACAGGGCCGTCTCACACTCGGCTATCGCCTCGGCGAACACCGGCGAGGACTCCAACAGCCCCACCGCCATGCCCATCCACTGCGC